>CAVFCI010000016.1:0-36522 GCA_963620985.1 Hallerella sp.
CCTGTCAGCTGACAATTTTCGCGTGATTTTTGGCTTTCTTTGATGCAGATGGGCTATCGCCCATCAAAGAGAAAAAGGCGAAAAGCGCCGAAAAGGGGCGCTGACAGGCGGCAGGGTTCAGCTCCCGTCAGCTTACGCAGCAGCATAGGTTTTTTGACAGACCGAGAAAAGGCCGGAAACCGGCCTTTTCGATTATTGAGCTATCAGTCCTTCCAGCACTCGGTCTTGCCGTCAAGTCCGACATCGGCTGCCCTGAACACGGGATCCCTGCCGGCCTTGCGCTGAGCCGTATAGTCCTTGAGCGCGGCAAGAGCCGGCTTTGCAAGGATGATTATAACGGGCACGTTTATGATGACCATGCAGCCCTGAAGCATATCGGCGGTATCCCAGACGATACCCGCCGACAGCAGCGCTCCTGCAAATACAAGCGCTGTCGCAATGAGGCGGAATACGAGCATGAAGGTCTTCGATGGGGTTCGCTTGAGGATAAATTTCAGGCAGCCCTCGGTGTAATAGTAGTTGCCGATAAGCGTCGTGAAGGCAAACAGGCTCATTGCTATGGCTATGAACACAGGTCCGAAGCTGCCCAGCGCCATCTGCATGGATTGCTGGACATACACAGCGCCCGCGGCATCCGCCGTTAGCCCCTCGGGATTTGCGCACATGCACATCATCGCGGTAGCCGTGCAGATGAGCAGCGTGTCGATAAACACGGACAGCATCTGGACAAGTCCCTGCTTCACGGGGTGGGACACGTCGGCGGAGGCCGCCGCATTGGGAGCCGAGCCCATACCTGCCTCGTTCGAGTAAAGGCCGCGCTTTATGCCCCACATCATGCAGGAGCCTGCAAAGCCGCCGAAGATGGCCTTGAAATCAAAGGCCGAAACGAAGATGTTCTTCAGAACGAGCGGCAGATTGCTTATGTTCATGATAACGACGATAAGCGACACGATGATGTACAGAAGTCCCATGACGGGAACGAGCACGCCCGTTATGTTCGTCAGGCGCTTACCGCCGCCGAGGACGCAGGCCGCGAACAGCACGGCGAGGACAGCGCCGATGACTATCGGGGTCGTCGAGGCATCATAGAAGCTGAAGGTCTTGAAGGTGTCCTGAGTGTTGAAGGAGGCGAGCATATTATAGCCCACGACATAGGTCAGGATGAGTATAACGGAAAAGATAACGCCGAGCCAGCGCTGCTTGAGCGCGTCCTGCATATAGTAGGACGGGCCGCCGTAGTAGCTGCCGTCAGAATCACGGCGCTTATATATCTGCGCCAGCGTGGATTCGATAAAGGCGGACGCTCCGCCGAGGATGGCGGTTATCCACATCCAGAAGATGGCTCCGAAGCCGCCTGTGCATATTGCCGTCGAAACTCCGATGATATTGCCGGTGCCGACGCGGGACGCGGTGGACACCATCAGTGCGCCGAATGAGGATACGGCATTTTTGTCCTTCGGCTTTTCGCTGACGACCTTTATCGACTCGCCGAACAGCCGAACCTGCAAAAGTCCTGTGCGTAAGGTGAAATAAAGCCCTGCCGCAACGAGGAACAGCGGCACGATGTACGGCTGGTACAGAAAGCCGCTTATGGCGTTTATAACGCCGTGGATCGCTTCGATCATGTTGTAATGTCTCTCCTATCTGTGCTGTGTTTAAAATTTCGCGATGTTTACATTATAGACACATTCATGTGCAATTGCAAGCCCTTTGAGCTGCGATCCGCCCTCTTCTGCGCAAATACAGGTGCAGTTGCGCATATGACTTGTTATTTTTCGGCCTTGATGATATAATCAGAACCCAAAATATCCGCAAAGGAGCGTTATGAATATGGGGCTGTCGGAAAAAAAGCTTAATATGGATTATGCGCTCCTTCAGGCGGTCTACTGGATAACGAGCGCCGTTGTTTTTTGCTTTACGACCGTGTACCTGCAATTTCGCGGCTACTCGAATTACGAGATAGGTATAGTATTCGCTGCCGGAAATATATGCGGCTTTGCCGCGCAGACGCTCGTCTCCGGATATGTTGACAGGCACATGCGGCGCAATCTTCTGACATGCATACGCATAGCGGCGGCACTTGAGCTGCTGCTGATGGCAGCCGTATACCTGCTGCCCTCGGGCAGCATAGCTCTCATCGGAGCATACGCCTTCATCATTGCGGGCAACACGCTTTTAAATCCCCTGTGCATCTCGCTGAGCTTTTACATCGAAAGCTGGGGCTGCGGCATAAGCTTCAGCCGCGCAAGGGCGCTCGGCTCGCTGACCTTTGCACTGTGCAGCGTTGTGCTCGGCATACTCGTACAGCGCGTGAGCGAAAACGCAGTTCCTGCGGCGCTTATCCTGTTCTCGGCGCTGATGGGGCTTATAACGCTGCTGTTTATCCCCGGCGACAGGGCACATCGCGGCTCGATGCCCGTACAGCATGCGCAAGCAAAGGCAGCCGGTTCGGGCGCTATGCTCCTGTTTGTGCGCGAGAACAGACGCTTTATGCTGTTTCTCCTCGGCACGGCAACGCTGTATTTCACTCACGCTCTTATCGGCAACTTCATGATAGAGTTTATCCGCAATGTCGGCGGCGGCAGCGAGGACATGGGTAATGTGCTGGCCTTCATGACGGTCATGGAGTTTCCCGTTATGCTGCTGTTCTCGCGTCTGACCCAGCGCTTTAAATGCTCTACGCTGCTGCGCTTTGCAGTCGTCATGTTCACGGTAAAGGAGCTTATGATATACCTTGCGCCGAGCATACCCGCGCTGTACGCCGCCGAGGTATTGCAGGCATTTTCCTTTGCGCTGTTCGTCCCCGCGTCGGTGAGATACGTTGACGAGGTCATAGAAAAGCACAACGCCGTCAAGGGTCAGGCCTTTGTCACCGCCATGATAACCCTCGGCAGCATCTTTGCAAGCTACATAGGCGGCCTGCTGCTGGACAGTTCAACGCCGCGCTTCACGCTTTTTGTCGGCGTTATCGTCTCCGCCGTCGGAACGCTCATCATGCTCTGCGCGATACAAACCACAAAAAACTGAAAAGACGTGGCCGCAGCCACGTCTTTTTTCATGTTAAGCTTATACCTTGACTTCAAATTGATCGCTCTCAACCGAGAACGGGATATAGCTCATTTTGGCCTTTACAAGGCGTTTTGCTATGCCGTTATAGACGAGCCTATACGTTCCGCCTTCAAGGCCGTCGTCCTTCAAGAGCCAGCCGGCGGTCGCCGTCCAGCCGTAGAGCACGGAGTTTTCAAAGCTTATGGTCGTATACGGATCGGTATCCGTGAGCACGGTGACCCATTTGCCGTCAACGAACTTCTGCACCTCCATGTAGCTGTAGCCGTCTACGAGCTCGCTGTCCTTGAGCGTGAGGATGGAAACATGCCTCGGGTTTGCGGCGCTGAACTGTGCCGTGACCCACTCCCCTTTTTCATACGACGGGTTTCCGACATCGGCCATGAGCCTGCCGTAGTTTTTCCTGTCTATCGTCGGGGTCGCTACTGCGGCAGCGGTGTATACAAGCTTAAAGGGCGTCGTCTGCATGAGGGCTGCGCCATTATCGGCCTTCTCGCCGTTTACGAGCCCCTGCGCGAGCTTATCGAGCTCCTGCGTCAGAGCCGCGCCCGACCACGGTCCGAACAGGCAGGTCGAGCCCTCGTAGTGCTGTGCGGCGTACTCCTCGCGGGTCGTGACATACTGGCTGTAGGCGTTTGCGTGAGTGGCGATTATTACCTTTGTAACGCCGGCGCTCGCAAGCGTTTCCTCAAGCACGGCGCGCGTTCTGTTGGCCTGCTCGTATGTAAGCTCGAACGGCACGCCCGCTATGGCGACGCTGCCAAGGCGCATTATTTGCAGGGGCTGCGCCTTCTGCATGAGCTTGCCGACTGCAAGGCAGACGACCTTTTCGGCCTGCGCCTCGTCATAGCCGTCGGACTGGAGTATCTTCATGGCAGTCGGCCAGAGAGGCTTGAAGAGATATTGCAGACCCTTGAGGTCTATCATCGTGAAGTCGCAGGCTATGCGCTCGTAGCTGCCTGTTTCCTCGTTCCACACGAACTGATGCCGTACCGCGCCCTCGGCTGCGTTATCGACGGGAGCTCCCTCCTCGTCGCCCGCAATGATGCCCGCGCCGATGCAGGGCTCGCTCGTTTTCACATAGCCCGCGGAGAGATCGTCATAGGGCATGTAATACTCGCCGACGTAGTCCAGATCGACGGTGATGTCGGAAAAATCAACGGCGGTATAGTTTACCGCGAGATCGCCGGTGATGGGCGTGCGATAAGCGTTATTTATAAGCTCCAGCGCAGCCTCGGCCTCTTCCCTGCCGTGGATTATCTGATTTTCGATGGCATCCGTGCCATATATCTCATCAGGGCGCAGGAATGCCTCGTGGTAGTCGGCATCGTTTACGGCATTGGGGCTCGTGTCGCCGCTGTCGGCCTGTGCAAAGGCCGCGACAAAGCCGCCGCCCATCTCCTCCTCGACCCTGAGCGCCGCATAGCCCTTGTGGTCTGAGGCAACGAGCGTATTATCGATGCCGTTGGATGTTCCGTGCGAGCCGAAGAAGTTGAAAAAGCCGATATCATTTCCGCTGCTGTCGGTAAGGATGATGCCCGCCATCTCGTGATTATAGGCAGTCTTTGCAGCCTCGAGACCCGTTTCATAGCTGAAGGTCCCGTCCTCGTTTACCGCATAGCCGCGCTCACCGGCATTTATGTTCGTGAGAAATGCGTCTGCCGAGCGGTTGGACGCACTGATATCTGTATTCTCGTAAACGAGCGAGGCAGTGCCGGCAACCCTGCCGTCATAGGCCTGCTCTATCGCCTCGGCTATGCCCTTGACGATGATCTTATAGCTCTCGTCATCGTAGCCGGGAACGCCGTTTATGAGGTCGTAGAGCTCAAACCATGAGGTGTTCGAGGTCGAGGAATGGCAGTGCGTTGCCGTGAGCATGACGTTTTCCTCGGAAAACTGCGCATAGCCGTCGGCCTTGAGCTTTGATATAACGCCGGGCTTTATGCTCTCTGTCATATGCACGAGCTCCGCCGAGACGAAAGCGACGGGCGTTTTGCCGTCGTCGATGACAAAGGCGCGGGCATACAGCCTCGTTAGCAGTCCCTCCATGAGGTCGCCCAAGGAATTATAGCCCGTACTGATATCGGTGATCGGGCCTGTTATATCTACCTTTGCCGCGCCGACTCTGAGCTTGGCATCCGTATCGGCAAGGCCAAGCGGCACGAGCGTGAGCAGCATCGACGCGCACAGCGCGAGGCTCAAAAGAGTTTTATAAATTTTTTTCATCCATATCTCCCCCTTTGCGCTATTTTAGCACATCAAAGCGCAAAAGGGCAACTGTAAATTTAATAGTTTATTAATAAACAAGCGCGGCAAAAAGGTCACCTCTGCGTTACAGGGGTGACCTTTTCAGGCAAAGCGTTAAAGTTCGTCTATTGCATCCTCGATATCGTCGAGCATATCGCGCAGCTGCTGGCATTTGTCGAACCACTCGTCATAGGCCTCCTCGTCCTCCTCCGGCGGTTCTTCGCATTCCAGCACACCCAGCGTGTCGTCGATCTCGTAATATTTTTCCCAAAGCTCTTCCTGCGACCAGCCCTCCGTGTCGTCAATATCAAAGTCGAAAACATCGTCAAGATAGCTGATCGAGCTTTCATATCCGCCATCGTCCGTCTTCTGGATAGTGATCTTTATACTGTCGTGTTCATCGTCGCATTCATCCGGCGCTGCGGCTTTCTCCCCGTCCGGCTCGGTCATGTCCTCGAATATCTTATAGGCTATATACTGTTCTCCGAGGTCGGTTTTGCCGTCGCCGTTAAGGTCAAACAAGCTTCCGAAAAAGCCTTTCTTCTTATCACCCATAATATACCTCCCGTCAGTCTATGTTCTATTGCTTTTTGGGTATGCCATGGCTGATCATCCCTGCCCAAAGCATCAATTATCCGGTTTTGTCAGCATCTTAATCGGTATTATCCGTGCTCTGCGGAAGCAGGCTCAAAAGCGCTCCGCCGTTTTCGTTCAGCCATCTGCGGCAGCGCCGATATTCCGGAAAGGCTCTTTCCAGTTCATCGTAAAAAGCCTTGGAATGATCCATATGCTTTCTGTGGCATAGCTCATGCGCGACAACGCTGTCCGTCACCTCATCCGGTGCGAGCATCAGAAGGCAGTTGAAATTCAGGTTTCCCTTTGATGAGCAGCTTCCCCAGCGGCTGCGCTGGTGTCTGATCGTTATTCTTCCGTAATCCACTCCGATGATCGCCGCATAGCGCCGAACCTTTTCTGGAATTATCCGCCGTGCCCTCTCTTCAAGAGCATTGAGCTCCTCCGGCGTGAGCTTCTTAAGCCGCTGCCGCTGCTTCTGCTCCTCGGACACGAGCTGCCGGTGCTTTTCTATCCAAGCATTTTCCTTCACAAGGAAGGTCTGTATTTCCTTATCGCTCATGCACATGGGCACCCGCATACAAAGCTCCGACGGCTTCATCTTCAACGAAATTGTTTTACGATTGCATCTGATCACATTGACAGCCAGTCCGTTATATTCAAATTTCGTAGCAGTCTCATACCTTCGCGCCGAATTTGCAGCTTAACCGAGTGTATAGATCATTTATTTGATTGTATCATATAACTCTTGATCGTTCAAGCAAACACTTATACTTTCTGCTCCGGCTATTGACGCAGGAAGCAAAAAAGTCCACCGAGATTTTGATAAAACCTCGGTGGACTTCGTGGTGGAGATAAGCGGGATCGAACCGCTGACCTCTTGAATGCCATTCAAGCGCTCTCCCAGCTGAGCTATACCCCCAGATGCATTGGTTATTTTAGCAGACAGGGAGCTCGTTGTCAACTGTTATTTTAAATTATTTTGTCCGCTGCCGTAATCGTCGTCAAACATATAGGTCACGTCCTCCTCGTAGCGGAACTTTTTCTCCTTACGCTTGAACAGGCGAAGTATATTGCTGCGGTACTCGATCACGACGAGCAGCGCCGTGAGCAGGTATATGTTTCTGACTATCGAATCGTCAATGCTCATAAATGAGATAAAGCACATCATCACCATTGCCGCAAGCGCAGAGAGCGAGACATAGCGGCTTATGACGTACACGAGGACAAACACGATGATGCCCGCAAAGGCGACCTCGCCGCTGACAAAAAACGTGCCTATCGCCACGGCAAGCAGGCTGTGCTCCCCGCGGAAGCGATACAGTATCGGGAAATTCGTGCCCAGCACAACACAGAACAGCGCAAACGCGCTGCCTATGTCAGGCCTATCCGCTATCAGCAGCAGAAGGCTGCCGAGCAGCACGGGGATAATGACCTTCAGTGCCTCGATAATGACGATAACTGCAATGCCCTTGCCGCCGTGGCGCTTGAGAAAGCGCGTTATTCCGGCGTTATCGCGGCTGTAGTTGAGGATATTCTCGTGAAAATAAATATGCGAGGACAGTATCGGTGTGCTCAGGCTGCCGAAGGAATACGCGATTATGGCCGTGACAGCAAGCAGTACGGGTATCATTGCTTATCCCCCTTCTGACGTATGACCATGCGTATGGGTGTGCCCTCGAGCCCGAACACGGCGCGGATCTGATTTTCGATATAGCGCTGGTACGAGAAATGGAACAGCTCGCGGCTGTTGCAGAAAATGACGAAATTGGGCGGCTTGATGCCGGTCTGCGTCATGTAATATATTTTGAGCCTTCTGCCCTTGTCCGTGGGCGGCTGCACACGCGCCTGCGCGTCGGCGAGCACGTCGTTGAGCATGCCGGTGGTTATGCGCATATTGCTCTGGTCGTTTACGAAGTTTACAAGCTCGAATATCCTGTCGGTGCGCTGGCCGGTCTTGGCGGAGATGAACAGCACCGGCGCATAGCTCATGAAGCTGAGGTCGCGCATGACCTCCTTGCGCATTTTCTCCATGGTGCCGGTCTCCTTCTCGACGAGATCCCACTTGTTGACGACGATGATGCTTGCCTTGCCTGCTTCGTGCGCAAGACCCGCGATCTTCGTATCCTGCTCGGTGACGCCCTCGCGTGCGTCGATCATGATTATGCACACGTCGGCGCGTTCAATGGCCATCTGCGCACGCATGACGGAAAACTTCTCGACACGCTCGTCCACCCTGCTCTTGCGGCGGATGCCGGCGGTGTCGATAAACACATATTTGCCGTACTTATTATCGACCTCGGAGTCCACCGCGTCGCGCGTCGTACCGGCGACATTGCTGACTATGACGCGCTGCTCGCCGAGAATATGGTTTACCAGCGAGGACTTGCCGACGTTCGGCTTTCCGATGACGGCGACCTTTATGCGGTCGTCCTCCTCCCCGTCGGCCTCCTCGGGCGGGAAATACTTCATGCACTCATCGAGCAGATCGCCCGTGCCGTGGCCGTGGACAGCCGAGACAGCTATCGGGTCGCCGAGACCGAGCTCATAAAACTCGTATATCGCGGGGTCTACCCTGCCGGTCGAGTCCATTTTGTTGACCGCGAGCACCGTCGGCTTCTTCGAGCGCAGCAGCATATTGGCAACATCCTTGTCCGCCGCCGTCACGCCCGTGCGCACATCGGTGACAAGGACGATGACATCCGCCGCGTTGATTGCGATATTGGCCTGCTCGCGCATGAACATGAGTATCTCGTTATCCGTCGTCGGCTCGATGCCGCCGGTGTCTACGATATTGAATTTTCTTCCGAGCCATTCGCACTCGGCATACAGTCTGTCGCGGGTAACTCCGGGCGTGTCCTCGACTATGGACAGGCGCTGGCCGCACAGCTTATTGAAAAGCATGCTCTTTCCCACATTAGGTCTGCCGACTATGGCTATGAGAGGCTTTGACATTACCCTAACCTCCGTTCTGATTGTATTTATAATACTGCTGCCGCTCCGGCGAGCGGACGGGTATCTTCACCTCGGGCAGAGCGTCGCCGCTCATGGCATCCCAGAGGGCAAAGCCGTCCGATTCGATGGGGTATATCGGAACGCCGAGGGCGGTCTCCGCTTCCTCAAGCGTAACATCGTCGAGAAAATCGAGCTCAGCACGGCGCAGCATGTTCTGCGACACGAAAAGCCGCTCGCCGAGTTCCTTACCCTTGAGCTGGGCGATAAGATCCTGCCCCGTTATAAGGCCGGACACGTTTACTCCGCCGCCGAAGAAGTCGTTTCGTATGGCGTATACCCTGCCATTTATATTAGCATACTTTTCGGCTGCAATACAAACAAGTTTTTCGATAAACGGCGCAACTGACGTTCCGCAGGCAATGGAGAACGCCACTCCGTCCGGCTCGCCGGACAGGCTAAGCGCGCTTTTGAACTCGCGCTCGAGCAGCCGTATCATGCCGACTCCGTTTTCAAGCTGCGTGTGCTCCTCGTAGAAATCGTCCTCCGGCAGCTCGCGCCCTGCGCAGATATACATCTCATCCGAGCAGAAGAATATCCTCGTTCCGAATTTTTCGACGCAGCCGTCTCCGAAGGCCGTGACCATATCTATCGTCTCAGCCGAGTGCTCCGGCGTGAACGGCGTCAGCGGATACAGGCCATCGCGGTACCTCGTGAGCCCCACAGGGACTATCGACACGCTGTGCACCGCAGGGTACATCGCAGCAAGCTCCTCCATCGTGCGCATGAGCGCCTTTCCGTCGTTAAGCCCGGGACAGCAGACGATCTGGCAGTTCATGACTATGCCGCCCTCAGCAAAGCGCCGCATTATACCGACGCATTTGCCCGCGTTTTTATTTTGCAGCAGCTTTACGCGAAGCTCTGGGTCGGTTGCGTGGACGGATATGTTCACGGGGCTTATGTGCAGGTCGATTATGCGCTGTATCTCGCGCTCGGAGAGGTTCGTGAGCGTGATGTAATTGCCCAGCAGGAAGCTCAGGCGAGCATCGTCGTCCTTGAAATACATGGTCTTGCGCATGCCCTTGGGGAGCTGGTCGATAAAGCAGAACACGCAGTTATTCGCACAGCTTCGCGGATTGTCCATAAGATACTCCGCAAACTCAAGGCCGAGATCGCGCCCCTCCGGCTTTTCAACACGCACGGTATGCTCCGTGCCGTCGGGACGGCGCAGCGTTATGTGCAGCAGCGGCTCGTAGGAGAAATACTTATAGTCAAGCACGTCATGTATGACGTTTCCGTTTATCTTCACTATCTCGTCGCCTATCTGCGCCTTGTGCAGCAGCGGACTGTCGTTATCTATTTTTGAAATAACGTCATTTTTCATAAGCTTTATACGCAAAAGGAGGAAGGGGTACGGACACCCTTTCCTCCTTGAGCATTTTAATTACTTCTCGTCAACGGTGAGAACCTTGCGGCCATTGTACATGCCGCATGCCTTGCACGCACGGTGGGGCATTTTGAACTCGCCGCAGTTGGGGCACTTTACGATGCCGGGAGCCTCGAGCTTCCAATGAGACGAACGTCTCTTATCACGTCTCTGCCTTGATACTTTTCCCTTAGGGACTGCCATGGTGACACCTCCTGAAAAACAGCTGCATATCAGCTTTAATATTATTGATCACTATCCAACAGCTGCTGCAAAACAGCAAGTCTTGGATCGACCTCTTTCCCGCACGCGCAGGGGCCAAGATTAAGATCGGCTCCGCAGCGGGAGCAAAGACCTTTGCAGTCCTCCGAGCACAGAAACTTTGTTTCCATGTCAAGGACAAAAAGGGTCGAGAGCGTTTCGTCGAGATCAAGATTGTCCCCGTCGAGAACAAAGACCTCGGGATCTTCAGACTCTCTGTCGGATATGAAGGCGTGGAGGTCCATCACCTTGCTGCTGTCAAACAGTTTACCACATCTGTCGCAGACGCAAGTCATTTCGGCTGTCAGGGTACCCTCGAGTGTCAGGATACCTGCCTCGTTAAACACTCTGCCTTCTGCCGCGGGCGGGGTCTTATACTCCTTTATCGAGTCAAATTCCAGTCCCTGCGTATCCAGCTCACAGCTGAACGGAACGCTTTTTCCGGGAACCTCAATTATCTGTCTCAAATCAAGCAGCATAATGCACCTCTCCACAGTCGCTTGAATATTATAGTGGAATAAGCCCCGATTGTCAACCGAAAAATTCGCTTTTTTACGGCAAGAGCGCAGAAAAACAGGCATATTGCCAAGGCGGAGCAAAAATGATATAATGCATTATTAAAATTTAAGGAGGCTTATATGAAAAAGAGCATTAAAATACTCATAATCTGCGTTCTTGCCGCTGCGCTCGTCGCGGCAGGCGTTATATATCTTGTCCGCCAGACGCGCAACGATGAGCTTCTCATCGGCGAGGAGCGAGCGCAGCAGATAGCCCTCAGCGATGCCGGACTTGCGGCAAATCAGGTGACGAAAATGAAAACAAGACTCAAGCTCGACGACGGAGTGTGGTACTACGACGTTGAGTTCCGCACGATAGCGCTTGAATATGATTACGAGATCGAAGCCTATACCGGCGCGATACTGGAAAAGGACATTGACGATTAGAAATACCGAGGTCACTTCTGAAGTGATCTCGGTATTTCTTCATATAAGCTGAGCAAATATACTCGCTCCTATCACCGTCAGAAACCCAGAAACCGCGATTGACAGTCCGCTCATTGCACCTTCGATCTTACCCATTTGCAGTGCTCTGGCCGTTCCTATAGCATGAGCCGAGGTTCCGATTGCAATTCCTCTGGCTATCGGATCGCTTATTCTGAATATCCTGCATACCGTCGGAGCGCATATGTTGCCGACAAGCCCCGTTATTATGATGACTGCGACCGTTAGTGTTACATGACCGCCAAGCTCTTCCGAAACGCCCATGCCGATGGCTGTCGTAACGGATTTGGGAAGCAGCGTCACATAGTCCTCATGCGGCAGCTCAAAGATCACTGCGATTGCAAGCACACACAGCAGAGTGGTCACAACACCGGAGGCTATGCCGAGGATGATAGCTTTTTTATTTTCTCTGAGCATATCAAACTTCTCATAAAGCGGAACGGCAAGGCACACCGTCGCGGGGGTGAGAAAATAGCTCAGGTATTTAGCTCCGGAATAATAGCTGTCGTAATCTATATTGAAGGCGAGCAGGATCAATATGGTCAGCACTATGGATATCAGCAGAGGGTTGCATAGCGCCGTCTTGAATCTTTTTTGCAGGATGCTTCCCGCACTGTAGGATAGGAGACTGACGGCAACGCCGAAGTATACAGAGGTTTGGATAAAGCCCGTCATTTCTTTTCCTCCGCATTTTTTCTGTTCATCAACAGCTGCGTGACTGCACCGCTTATTATCATAACAACGAGCGTTGAAGCAATTGCGGTCACTGCATAGGCGATAAAAATATTTTTCAGAACATCCATTACGGTTATAATTCCCGCCGCAGCAGGTATGAACATTATCGGCATCGCCTCAAGCAGGAAGTACGATGTTTCCTTCACATCCGAAACCTCTATTATCTTAAAGCGCAGGCACAAAAGCATTATCAGCATACCGTATATGCTTGCCGGTACCGGCAGCGGTATGAGATGATGGAGCACCTCGCCGAGCAGCGTTATAAAAAGTATTATCCCAAATTGTTTAACTATCTTCATTTTGTCCGCCGCCTGTTCAGAGCAGCCCTTCCTTTCGTTTGCGCCAAAGCGTAGTTCTGCTTATGCCGAGGTATTCCGCCGCCTTAGTATAGTTTCCTCCCGCCTCCTCCAGCGCCCGCTTTATACGCTCGTTTTCCGAAAACAGCTCAGACGGCGCAGCGTTTTTTGCAATCTCCGTCACTTTTTCTATCGGCTTGTTTCCAATGCGTATGTTGCGCCGGTTCAGTTCCTTGGCTATCATCTCAAGCTGCTCATGAGCCTGGTCTCCGGCGGATACCGTCACTGAGATCATTTTCGCAAAATTCTCAAGCTCTCTCGCGTTTCCCGGCCAGGTATATATGCACAGAAGTTCTTCTATATGCGACTGTATCTTGCCTAGTGAAAGTGCAAGATCCGGATCCTGTTTCTTTATGAAGCTCATAAAAAGCGGTAGTATATCCTCTTTACGCTTGTTGAGGTTCGGAAGATTCAGCTCAAGCACTGCAAGTCTGTAATAGAGATCCTCGCGGAACTGATTGTCGCACACCATCTGCCACAGATTACGATTCGTCGCGGCAATAACTCTTGCATCGAAGGTTATGACCTTATTCCCACCAACATGAATTATCTGCTTTTCCTGAATGGCGCGCAGCAGCTTTGTCTGCATGGGCATGGTCAGCTCGCCTATCTCGTCCAAAAATATACTTCCTCCGTGGGCAAGCTCGAAGTATCCGGGCTTGCCTCCTTTTTTTGCGCCTGTAAACGCACCTTCATCATAGCCGAACAGCTCACTTTCCAGCAGCGTCTCGGTTATGGCCGAGCAGTTAACAGCAACGAAAGCGTTATCGGCACGCGAAGAATGATTATGTATAGACTGAGCGAGAACCTCCTTGCCGCTGCCCGTACCTCCGGTTATAAGTATGTTATCACTGTGCAGGGAAAACTTTTTGGCCGTCTGCACCATTGTATTGAACTCATCATTGCGGGAAACCATATCTGCAAAGCTGTAGCTGGCCACAAATCCCTTGCTGCTGAGCTTTTTTCGTATGTAGCGTTCCTTGTTTTGTATCGACTCAACGCTGTCTATGGTAAGCATGACATTTGAAACAGTGCTGTGCAAATATATGGGATAGCCAGAAATGATGAACCCATCCTCCCCTATTTCGATAAGATGCCGCTTTATGGGGATACTGTCCTTATATAGTATACTGAGCTCATTTTCATTAATTATATCAAGAATGTTCTGTCCAATGAGCGGGTGCTGCACCCCGCTACCGAAAAGCGAGCGTGCAGCCTGATTGCAGACAAGTATTTTGCCTAGTTCGTTAGTGAAGAGCATGCCGCTGTGTGTGTTGTCTATGGCCAGAGACATGAATTTGTTTTCCAGCGTCTTCTTTCTTAGCGCAAGAGCTGTGTCATACGCAAGCTGGATATATTCACGCAGGGATTCACTCGGATATACAAAAACGCCGCGCATGCCCATGCGTTCGGCCTCGTCGAATACAAGTCCGCTGCCTATGAAGCAGCTATATCCCTTGTCCTTATAGTGTGCGATGATCCCGTCGAGCTGCGCAACATCGCTGTAGCAATCGGAAATTATTGAAACCGACAGTATGTTGCTTATGCGGTCGAACATCTCGGTGTACTGCTTCAGCGGGAACACAACGACCGGTCTTTCATCGAGCTCTATCGCCTTACTGTAAGCTGTCAGAATATCATACAGACTGGGTTCGATAGTGACGATGGGCTTCGTCGTTATTTGTTTGAGAAGCCTTGCGTTGTATCCGCTCGATATGATAACATCCGAGTCTCCAAGCGATGCCGGAAGCTCCATGCCTTCATACAGCAGCGTTTCTGAAAAAACAAAGTCTGCATCGAGCTTCAGAAAGTTGACCTCCTGAATAAGTGCCTTGCAGAGCGTGCCTATGCTCAAAACTCCTATCTTGCAGCGCATACGGTGACCTCCCGTTTCTTGAAACAGCAATCGTTGAAACAAATATAACACTCTTCGTTTCATCTTGCAACACTGTTTTGTACACGTCTGTACAGAGCGTCAGAACACTCGTTTTTACATACCGTGCAATTTGCACAGTTTTGCAGTACGTATTTTGTCGATTTGTTTCAATTTCTCATGATCTGCATTGTTTAATATGTTCAAAAAATGACGATGTCGTCTATCTATTTCGCACAAAATTTTTTAATTAATTTTTTTCGTCTTGAGTTTGGTCTGCATTTTGCTTGATAATTATTAGCGAAATGGCTTCTGCCGCTTCACAAGTTAATTCAGGGGTTAACCCCAAATAATATTAAAGCGAGGTATTTAAAAAATGGAAAAGTCTCTGTCTCAGCAGGTAGCCGAGATTGGTGCAGATCTTAAATTCGAAGATCTGCCGGAGCGTGTTGTAAACAACTCCAAGATGTTTATCATGGATCTGCTCGGCAACATCATCGCTTCCCGCCATGTCGAATCCAGTGAGATCGTCCTCAAGACGGCGCAGGAACTCGGCGGCAAGGAGCAAAGTACCGTTATCGGCTGCAACTACAAGACCTCTGCGCAGATGGCTGCACTGGTAAACGGCACCTTCGGTCACGCATTTGACATGGATGACGACCACCGTTACGGCACTCAGCATTCCTCCGTCGTTGTTTTCCCCGCCATACTCGCCCTTGCAGAGCAGTACGGAAAAAGCGGCAAGGACGTGATCACGGCCTTCGCATACGGCTCCGAGATCACGATCCGCCTCGGTGAGGCATTTGAGGGTCAGACCTATTATCAGGGTTTCCACCCCACCGGTACCTGCGGCGTGTTCGGTGCTACCGGCGGTGCGGCGAAGCTGCTCGGTCTGAGCGAAAAGGAGATTACCTACGCACTCGGTCTTGCCGGCAGTCAGGCGGCGGGGCTGCTCGAGTGGAAGGCGCAGGGCACATGGTCGAAGAGATATCAGGCCGGTCACCCCGCAATGTGCGGTGTTATAAGCGCACTGATGGCCAAGAACGGCTACACCGCGCCCACGACCGTGTGGGATGGTCAGGACGGCTTCCTTCGTGCGTACTCCTTCAAGGACATCTACAATTACGAGAAGGTTTATGACGAATTCGGCAAGCGCTGGGAGATGGCCGACACCTCCATCAAGGTTCACGCCTGCTGCCGCTTCTCGGCTCCTCTTGCCGATGCTGGTGTAGAGCTGTACAAACGCGGCATTGACTACAGAAATGTCGAGCGCATCCTTGCCCGCGTAAACAAATACTCCATCAAGGTTCTGACTGTTCCTGTGGAGACCAAGGCCGATCCTCAGACTGTCGTGGATGCACAGTTCTCACTGCCTTACGCCATTGCCTGCGGCCTTGTCAAGGGTCATGAGAATATTGACGACTACACCAATGAGAGCATCCGCGATCCCGAGGTTCTTGGACTGGCGAAGAAGGTAGAATGGATGCTCGATCCCGAGATCGAGAAGGTCTATCCGAAGTACTACCCCTGCACCGTCGAGGTCTACATGAAGGACGGCAGCAAGGAAGTTTGCCACATCGAGTATCCGAAGGGCGACCCCGAAAATCCCGTAAGCTGGGAAGAGGCTGTCGAGAAGTTCCGCTTCATGGCTGGCCACGAGATGGGCAGCTACAAGATCGAGAAGATAATCGACCTGTGCAGCCGTCTTGACGAGCTCGAGAATCTTGACGAGCTGGTAGAGATGCTTCAGTGATCACGCGAATAAAGTCAAAAGCCATCCTCCGCGCAGACCGCTTTTCGGTCTGTGCGGAGGTGAGGGATAGGAGCCGAAAATGAGTAAGTACAAAATATATCCTCTGCATCTGGGGACGATAAATCGCGAGTGTTCTAACATGATCTACCGCACAAATCCCGGACAGAAGGTTGACTTTCCGATAGTGGCGTATTATCTGACTGACGGAACCAATCAATTTGTTTTTGACACCGGAGCTTTTGTGCCCGACAACGGATATGTGCCCGTTGGAAAGCCCAATGGTCCATACATCCAGACTGATGAGCAGCGCATAGATAATGCTCTTAAAAAGATAGGCGTTGATTGCGATGATATCAAGACCGTGATACTCTCACATCTTCATTGGGATCATGCCGGTTCATGCCATTTTTTCAAGAATGCTAAATTTATCGTCCAAAAAACGGAGTACGAGTATGCTCTTCACCCGATAAAAATCCACCAGTTCCCTTACAGAGAAAGTGAGTTTATCGACCTCGATTTTCAATTCGTTGACGGTGATGTTACCCTCGGAGACGGCATTAGGCTGATAACTACTCCGGGACACACTCCAGGTTCTCAAACACTCCTCGTTGACACCGACGATGGAGTTTACGCGCTTGTTGCCGACTTGGTAAATACACGTGAATGCTGGGAATCCGACCCGAAGCTTGCTAACGGTTATCATACAGACCTTATCGTGCACTATCAGAGCTTCGACAAGGTCGCTGCATTGGCTGACCACATTTTGGAAGGACACGAAGTTAAGGTTTTTGAACATGAGTATTATCCACTTTAGTATATTAAGGAGATGAAGGAATGCGCAAAAAAACTATTATTATTACTGTAATTCTGATGATGATTATGGCTGTTGTACTGTGTGGATGCGGCAATGACAGCGACAAGCAGTCCGCTGATGGTTCCAAGATTGTGTTTAAAGTAGGCCATGTGCAGCCGGCAGATCATCCGTATCATACGGGTATGGTCAAGCTCAACGAGCTTCTTCAGGAGCGTACCAACGGTCAGATATCCCTTGATATCTACCCGTCTTCTCAGCTCGGTGCTGAGCGTGAGCTGATCGAAGGTGTTCAGCTTGGAACAGTAGATATCGGCCTTGTTACCTCACCTCTTGCCAACTTCGATACAAGTTGGTATCTGTTTGATATTCCCGGAATTTTCTACACCAAAGAGCATGCATACGAATTTCTTGATGGAGAAAAGGGGCAGGCAATGCTCGACGGCCTTGCATCTAAAAACATTAAGGGTGTCTCTTTCTGGGAAACCGGATTCTTTAATATGTTTGATTCCAAGCATGCTATCGAGGATCCTTCTGATCTTTCCGGACTGACCATGCGCGTTATGGAAAACGACGCATACATCACGTACTTCTCAAAGCTCGGAGCTAACCCTGTTCCGATGGCATATTCCGAGGTATATACCGGAATTCAAAACGGCACTGTTGACGGTACCGTCATCCCCATTTCGGCCATCTATCTCAATAAGTTCTACACGGTCGCCCCTTATGTAACTCGTTGCCAGAACTGGTATTGCCCCGTAACCTTCATCATGAGCACTTCTGCATGGAGTACTATGACCGAAGAGCAGCAGGAGATATTCCAAGAATGCGCAAACGAGGCAAGAGACTATATGCGTCAGCAGTTGACTGATAGCGAAGAGGCTCAGGTTCAGGCCATGAAGGACGAGGGCTGCACCGTTATTGAGGTCGATAAAGAGGCATGGAGCAAAGGCGAAACCGAAGCGGTTCAGGCGGTTAAGGATTTGTTCGTCGGCAAGTATGTTTCTCAGGATGATCTTGATTATATAGAATCAATCGGAGAGAAATACAAATAAACGAAAACTTAAAATTGAGCTGCAGCAGATAACTCTTTTTCAGCTGCAGCTCAATGCGACCCGTAATGATAGGAGGTAGTGTTCTTGGAAAATCAAAACAAAGAACACAAGGTTACTGCCTTTGACAAACTGATGTTTTTTGTCGGCAAATTGCAGGATGTCTTTTCAATCATCCCTCTAATAGCCATGTGTTTTATAGTCCTTGCTTGCGTTATCATGAGATATGTACTTAAAACTCCTTTTACATGGGGTGAAGAAGCATCACGCTATCTTATGATTTTTGCAGCTATGATCGCAATCGGCATGGGTGTGCGTGAAAAAGCACACCTCGGAGTTACCATGTTTACAGATGCTCTGCGTGGAAAAGCACAGTTATTTGTCAAAGCTTTTGCGCAGGTTCTAAATTTAGCCATCTACGGCGTTCTGGCATATCTTTCTTTTGAGTTTGTTGTTGCTCAGAAAATGTTTGGACAGGTTTCCGCAGCTTTGAAGCTCCCAATGTATATCGTATACAGTATCATGCTCATGGGCTTTGTGTTCAGCTGTATTGAAACCGTATATGTTATCTACCGTGACTTCATACGAAAAGACCCCCTTGAAACTAAGGAGGAAATTAGCACATGATAGCTATTCTTTTTATTCTTTTCTTCGTGCTGTTGATTTTGGGTGTTCCCATTGCGCTAAGCCTTGCGGCTTCCTCAATTGCAGCGCTGTATATGCTCGATATCAATCTCGTTGTCGTTGCGCAGAAAATATTTACCGCTATGGACTCCTACAGTCTTATGGCTATCCCTTTCTTTATGATAGCTGGCGGTCTTCTGGCCGAAGGCGGTGTTTCAAGACGTTTGACTAACTTTGCCAAATCTCTTGTCGGCTGGCTCCCTGGCGGATTTGCGGTGGTTGTTTTCCTGTCGTCCGCTTTCTTCGGCGCAATCTCCGGTTCATCCGCCGCGACCGTTGCTGCAATAGGTGCCATCATGGTTCCTGCTATGCTTGAAGACGGATATCCGCTTAAATTCTCCCTTGCGACCGTTGCATCCGGCGGCTTTCTCGGTATAATTGTTCCTCCTTCGATTCCCATGGTCATTTACGGTCTCGCTGCCGGTGCGCCTGTCGGTGATGTTTTTATGGGCGGTTTTATACCCGGCTTCATGCTGGCAGGCGGCATGGCTGTTTACTCCGTTATCTGGGCAACACGCCATCCTGAGCTTGTAAAGCGTCATAAGTTTTCACTCCATGAAGTATGGGTAACTTTTAAAGATGCAATCTGGGCTCTCATTATGCCTATAATCATTCTCGGCGGTATCTACGGCGGCATCTTCAGCGCTACCGAAGCTGCTTGCGTCGCTGTTTTTTACGGTCTGCTTGTCGGTATTCTGATTTACAAAGAACTCGACATCAAGCTTATTTGGGGCATACTGAGATCGTCTATAGTCACTACAGGCATGCTGCTGTTTGTTATTGCTGCTGCGACCGTTTTCGGCCTTGTGCTCACAAGGGAAAATGTTCCCCAGAC
This sequence comes from Hallerella sp., assembly GCA_963620985.1. Classification (GTDB taxonomy): domain Bacteria; phylum Bacillota; class Clostridia; order Oscillospirales; family Oscillospiraceae; genus F23-B02. The sequence continues at coordinate 19,626 of CAVFCI010000016.1, forward strand.
GGTTGCAGCATGGATAACCGGCGTTGCAACTACAAAATTTGCTTTCTGGGCAATGGTAACCATCCTCCTGCTCATTGTAGGCACATTCATGGATACATGCCCCGCTGTCATGATCTTGACTCCGATATTTGCTCCGGCTCTTTCAGCTTATGGAATAGACCCTGTAGTTTTCGGTGTTGTTATGATAATCAACCTCGGCATCGGTCTGTGCACGCCCCCTGTCGGACTTAATCTGTACGTTGCAGCAGGTCTAAAGAAAACGGGTATCAACAATGTCGTATGCAAACATCTGTTCTTATATCTGCTGTGTGCTCTCACAGTGCTTATACTGCTGATGGCTTTCCCGCAGATAATAATGCTTCTGCCGAACGCAGCAGCAAATTGACCAATTCCCCATATCTAAATTGTATCCCAAAATAATGCGCCGGTTGACGTATGCCGGAACTGCTATTCCGCCGGCTGCGTCATATCCCAGCAAGCGCGGCGTTTCAATTTGAAACGCCGCGAATTTTCTTTTGAAACGAAGGTTTCGCTCTCGTGCCAACAGAACGGAGCTTACCGAGTAAAAATGCCAGAATTTCAGGCGCTTTCAGCGAAAAACAAGAAGTGTTTCATAATGTTTTATCTTGGCATGGTTTTTGCTTGTTTAAATAGTAAAACTAATTACAGTGAAAGAAGTGTTATAAATGTACAGACCCGAAGCGGAACGCATACCATGCGTCATCATGCGCGGCGGCACGAGCAAGGGCATATACCTTGTGGGCAACCACCTGCCTGCCGACCCCGAAAGGCGCGACCGCGTTATCCTCTCCATTTTTGGAAGCCCCGACAAGCGCCAGATAGACGGCTTGGGCGGTGCTGACCCCCTGACCAGCAAGCTGGCTATCGTTGACCGCTCCGAGCGCGACGATGCAGATGTTGACTACACCTTCGGACAGGTGGAAATAAACAGAGCCTGCGTTGACTATTCCTCAAACTGCGGCAACATCTCCTCCGGCGTAGGTCCCTTTGCCATCGAGCAGGGCATGGTCAAGGCCGTTGAGCCCGTTACCCGCGTGCGCATATATAATACGAACACGAAAAAGGTGTTTGAGGCTTATGTTCCCGTAAAGGACGGACGTCCGTGCTATGCCGGTGACTTCAAGATAGACGGCGTTCCCGGTACGGGTGCCCGCATCGGCATAAATATGGCAGGCACTATCGGTGCGAAAACCGGTAGCCTCCTTCCTACAGGCAACCCTAAGGACATCATTCAGGTGGACGGCTTCGGAAAGCTCGAGGTGTCCATGCTCGATGCCGGCAGCCCAATGGTATTTGTCCGTGCAGCTGATCTCGGACTCAAGGGCACCGAATCGCCGCAGGAGATCGACTCCGATCCGAAGATGCTCGAACTTCTGGAAAACATCCGCTGCACAGCCTCTGTGATCATGGGCATCGCCCCCGACAAGCAGACGGCGCGTGAAAATATCCGTGCGGTGCCGATGGTCGCATTTGTCTCCCGCGCACAGGATTACTACAGCCATATAACGGGACAGCTCGTTTCAAAGCGAAGCATTGACTTCGTCTCCCGCGATATGTTCATGGGCATAATGCATAAAACATATTCCGGAACCGCGTCGGTGTGCACAATCTGTGCCGCTGCGACTAAGGGTACTATCGTAAGCGAGGCCATCGGCAAGAGCATACAAAGCGGCACCGTGCGCATCGGTCATCCAGGCGGCGTCCTCGAAGGCGAGGTCGAGGTGTCGGACGGAGCGATCACCAAAGCGGTCTATGGCCGCACCGCAAGGCGCATCATGGAGGGATATGTTTACGTCCCCCGCGAAATACTGGATTAAATTATTTTCAAGGAGATATTAATTATGAGAAACAGCTCTGGTTTTTCCGGCGCGAAAGCGCTCCGCGAACGGCTTAAGAAACCCGGGATCATCGTCGCTCCCGGCGCATACGACTGCCTTTCCGCACGTCTTATCGAGCAGGCCGGCTTTGAAGCCGCGTTTATGACCGGCTTCGGAGCTTCAGGTTCGATCCTCGGTCAACCTGACTACGGCCTTATGACCATGAACGAGATGGCGACGGTTTGTGCAAACATGAATTATTTCCTCAACATCCCGCTCATCGGTGATATCGACACGGGCTACGGCAATCCACTGAATGTAGTGCGCACCGTGCGCGAATTTGAGCGCGCAGGTATGGCAGCCGTGCATCTTGAGGATCAGGTATTCCCCAAGCGCTGCGGCCACATGGAGAAAAAGGCAGTCATTCCGATGGAGGAGCATGTTGAGAAGATTAGAGCTGCCGTAGAAGCGCGTGACGATATGATGATAATCGCCCGTACAGATGCATACGCGACGCACGGCCTTGATGAGGTTCTCCGCCGTCTCGAGGCTTACCGTGACGCAGGTGCCGATATCATCTATGCCGACGGCCTTACAAACGTAGAAGCAATGCGCGAGGTCTGTAAGATAGAGGGCGCTTACAAGTTCGGCAATCAGGTCGAGGGGGGTAAATCTCCCACGCTCAGCTTTGAGGAGCTTGAGGATATCGGCTACGATATCGTTATCTATCCCGTATGCACCGTTCTTACCGCGGCTCAGGCAATGCGCACGATGCTGCACAGCCTGCGTGACACGCATTCAAACAAAGAGATCATTGAAAAGAAAATGGTCACCGGCTTCGGTGAATACAACGATATGGTAGGCATGAAGGCTCTTACTGACATGGAAAAGAATTTCCAGGTCGATGTATTTAAGAAAAAGCATGCCGAAGAACAGTGATTTGAAGGGGTGACTGCAATGGGCATGACAATGACCCAAAAGATCCTTGCGATGCACTGCGGCAGAGAGGCTGTCAAGGCAGGCGAACTTGTAAATGCAAGGCTCGACCTTGTCATGGGCAGCGACGTGACCTCGCCCATAGCCATAAAAGCCATGGAGCGCTATGGCATGGATAAGGTATTCGATCCTTCAAAGATCGTTCTTGTCATGGATCACTTTGCTCCGAACAAGGACATTCAGGCAGCGCAAAACTGCGCGATGGTGCGTAAATTTGCCCGCAAAATGGGCATTGACAATTTCTATGACGGCGGTCGAATGGGTATTGAGCACGCGCTTTTGCCCGAGCAGGGCTTCGTAGCTCCAGGTGAGCTCATAATAGGTGCGGATTCACACACCTGCACCTACGGTGCTCTCGGCGCGTTTTCCACCGGCATCGGCTCAACCGACATGGCAGCGGGAATGTTCTCAGGCATGAGCTGGTTCAAGATACCACCCGCCATAAAGGTACAGCTGCACGGCGAGTTCCCGAAGAACGTCGGTGGCAAGGATCTCATCCTCACACTCATTGGAATGATCGGTGTTGACGGAGCAAGATACCAGTCGCTTGAGTTCTGCGGCGATGCCGTTGCCGGTATCCCAATAAGCGACAGATTCACCATATGCAACATGGCTATAGAGGCCGGAGCCAAAAACGGAATATTCCCCGTTGACGGCAAGACCATAGAGTACATCACCGGCCGCATAAACAGACCGTATACCATTGTGACCGCAGACCCCGATGCAGAATATACACGCACGATCGACATTGACCTTTCCTCACTCAAGCCTGTAGTAGCCGCACCGAATCTGCCTTCGAATGTCAAGGAGGCAGCTGCCTTCAGCGGTCTGCACATAGATCAGGTCGTCATCGGATGCTGCACGAACGGGCAGATAAATGATCTGCGCGCCGCAGCTGATATCATGCGCGGCAAAAGTGTTGCGTCTCACGTTCGGTGCATCATCATTCCTGCAACATGGGAGGTCTATCGTCAGGCGATGCACGAGGGCATAGTTGACTGCTTCCTGGACGCGGGTGCGACGGTATCCATGCCGACCTGCGGCCCATGCAACGGCGGTCATGTCGGTGTGCTGGCCTCGGGCGAGCGCTGCGTATCGACCACGAACCGCAATTTCGTAGGCAGAATGGGTCCGCAGAACTCGGAGATATATCTTGCAAGCCCTGCGGTCGCCGCAGCATCTGCCATCGCAGGCTGCATAGCTGTTCCCTGCTGCGAGGAGGTGTGATAATGGCAGGCAAAGTGTTCAAATACGGAAACAGCGTCGATACCGATGTTATTCTTCCGGCTCGCTATCTCGCACTATACAAGGATGAAGACCTTATGATACACTGCATGGAGGATCTTGATGCCAGCTTTGCCGAAACGGTGGACAAAGGCGATATCATTGTTGCGGGCGAAAACTTCGGCTGCGGCTCATCGCGCGAGCACGCTCCGCTTGCGATAAAGGCCTGCGGCATAAGCTGTGTAATCGCAGCATCCTTCGCACGGATATTCTACCGCAATGCAATAAACATCGGGCTTCCTATACTGGAGTCCGCAGAAGCAGCAGCCGAAATAAGCGCGGGTGACTGTGTTGAGGTCGATCTTGAAAAAGGTATTATACACGATCTATCCACCAACAAGAAATACTACGCAGGCGGTTTCCCGCCGTTTATTCAGGAAATGATCGACAAGGGCGGTCTGCTGCCCTATCTGTCATCCAACGAGCAGTGATCGGGAGGTAACATGTCCATATACAACGACGCTATGACGATAATCGACAGCGCGATAAGCTCGGCTCTGCCGGATGCCGCTGTCAAAAAGGCGCTGGCCGAAGCCGACTTCGGAGGGCGGACTATCCACCTTGTCGCAATAGGCAAGGCAGCATGGCAGATGGCCAACGCAGCATACGAGGAGCTTGGCAGCAGGATAGCCGACGGAATGGTCATAACAAAATACGGTCATTCCAACGGCTCCATCGGCAGTCTTGAGATCTTTGAGGCCGGTCATCCAGTACCGGATGAGAATACCTATGCCGCAACCTCGGCGGTCGTCGAGAAGGCCGGACACTGGGGCGAGAACGACGCTGTTTTGTTCCTCATCTCAGGCGGCGGCTCGGCGCTGTTTGAAATGCCTCTCATCTCTGGTGCAGAGCTTCAGGAGCTTACCAATCGAATGCTTGCCTGCGGTGCGGACATAGTTGAAATGAACAAGATCCGCAAGCGCCTGTCTGCGGTAAAGGGCGGTAGATTTGCAGAGCTATGCGCTCCGGCAAAGGTCTTTTCGGTCATCCTTTCCGACGTTCTGGGCGATCCCGTTGACATGATAGCCTCAGGTCCTGCTTATCCGGACAGCTCGACCTGCAGCGATGCTCTGGCCATTGTTTCAAAATACTCGCTGACGCTATCGGCTCGGGCGCTTGAATGCCTTAGCCGCGAGACTCCGAAGCAGCTCGACAATGTCGAGACCTATATAAGCGGTAGTGTGCGCCAGCTTTGCGAAGCTGCAAGGAAGCAGTGCATCGCTCTTGGCTATGAGCCGTTTATACTCACGGATATGCTCAGCTGCATAGCACGCGAGGCAGGCTCTTTCCTCTCCTCAATAGCAAAAACCTATGCTGGCTGCGGCAGATCGGTCGCGTTCATCGCAGGCGGCGAGACAGTCGTCAAGCTCACTGGCAAGGGACTAGGCGGGCGTAACCAGGAGCTTGCTCTCTCTGCTGCGGCAGGCATAGCAGGCATGGAAAACGTCGCCGTGTTCTCCGTCGGCTCGGACGGAACTGACGGTCCCACCGATGCCGCAGGCGGCTATGTTGACGGTAAGACTCTGTCTGTTCTTTGCGAAAACAGCATTAGCATCGACCGTGTTCTGGCCGAGAACGACTCCTATCACGCTCTGGAAAAATGCGGCGGACTCATAATCACCGGAAACACCGGTACGAACGTTAACGATCTTTCGGTTCTTCTTATAAGAGCCTGAAAAATAAATAAGCTGGAGGAAATAAAATGGCAAAGTACAATAAAGTTACCCCCGAACTCGCCGAACAGCTCAAGGCTGTCGTCGGTGAGAGCCGTTTTTACTACGGCAGCGACGTTGAAGAGCGCTTTTCACATGATGAGATGCCCATATACGGCAAGGCATTTCCCGAAGCTGTCTGCATAGTCGAGAGCACGCAGGAAGTGGCCGACATCATGAAGCTGTGCAACGACAATCTTATCCCCGTCACTCCGCGCGGCGCGGGCACCGGACTTGTCGGTGGGGCAGTTCCCATCGCAGGCGGCGTTGTCATCTGTATGGAGCGCATGAATAAGATACTCTCCTACGATATGAACAACCTCGTCGTTCACACTCAGGTAGGCGTTCTGCTCAAGGATCTTGCTGCCGATGCTGAAGAGCACGGGCTTATGTATCCCCCTGATCCCGGTGAAAAGACCGCAACTCTCGGCGGCAACGTTTCTACCAACGCCGGCGGTATGAGAGCCGTAAAATACGGCGTGACGCGCGACTATGTTTTGGCAATGAAGGTCGTCCTCACGAGCGGCGAGGTGCTTGAGATCGGCAAGACCGTCTTCAAGACCAGCTCCGGCTACAGCCTGCTGCACCTCATCATCGGTTCTGAGGGCACCCTCGGCATCATCACAGAACTCACCCTCAAGCTCGTTCCCAAGCCCAAGATGGATGTCAGCCTCATTCTCCCGTTCAAGGATGTTGCAAGCTGCATAGCCACCGTTCCCAAGATAAAACTGGCAAATCTCGATCCCCAGTCCATTGAGTATATGGATGCGGATATAATCGAGACCTCCACTGCCTACACCGGCAATCAAATATTCCCCAAGGAGTGCAACGGCGAGCACGTCGGCGCATGCATCCTCGTGACATTTGTGGGCAACAGCGAGGAGGAGCTAGACAGCCGTATGGAGGGTCTCGCGGAGGTCGCAGAGGCGGCCGGTGCGTTGGATGTTCTCGTTGTCGATTCTCCGACTCTCAAGAAGGAGGTCTGGGCGGCAAGAAGCTCGTTCCTAACCGCCATTGAGACCAGCACCAAGCTTGTTGACGAGCTGGACGTTGTCGTTCCCGTTGACCGCATCGCGGAATTTCTGCTGTTCACCTGCAAGGTGAGTGAGGAAGCAGGCATTCAACTTCGCAACTACGGTCACGCCGGCGACGGTAATCTGCATGTTTACACCTGCAGCAACGATCTTTCCGAGGAAGAATTCAAGCGCCGTGTAAAGATCATCATGGATAAAGCTTATCCCAAGTGCAAGGAGTTTGGCGGTCAGGTCTCCGGCGAGCACGCCATCGGTCATGCCAAGAAGGATTATCTCCGCGACTCTATCGGCGATACCGCCTACCGCCTCATGGGTCAGATCAAGAAGGTATTCGATCCCAACGAGATACTCAACCCCGGCAAGACCTGCACTGATATCTGAGCAAAACAAACATAAAAAAACAAAATTTGCTGTCTCCCGAAAGGGAGACAGCAAATTAAATCATCAAATTCATCAAAAGGAGTTCGGTATGTTAAAAATTCTCGTCTGTGTCAAGCAGGTGCCTGACATGGATCTTGTAAAGATGGATCCCGAGACCGGCAACCTTGTGCGCAAGGGCGTTCCGACGCTTCTGAACCCTCTGGATACAAACGCGCTTGAGGCTGCGGTGCGTGTAAAGGAACAGTATGGCGGCGAGGTGATCTGTATAACTATGGGACCTCCCGAGGCAGAAAGTGCTCTGCGTGAATGCATCGCGTCTGGCGCGGAAAACGGCGTTCTCGTGTCAGGCCGTCCCTTCGGCGGAGCGGATACGCTCTCAACCAGCTATACCATAGTTCAGGCTGCAAAAATGCTTGGGGAATTTGACCTTATATTCTGCGGCAAGGAATCGCTTGACGGTGCTACGGGTCAGATGGGCTCACAGCTTGCCGAGCGCTTTGATGCCTCACAGATATCCTCCTGTCTTCTTATCGAGGACGTGGATACTCAAAAACGCACGGTCAGAGCAAGGCGAGCGCTTGAAAACGGTGTTGAGACCGTTGAAGCTTCTCTCCCTTGCCTTCTCACCGTCGAGAAGGCCAACTATCCGGCGCGCATTCCCAATTTCAAGAGCAAGATGAAGTCCAAGAAGGTCGAGATACAGGTGCTGACCGAGAACAATATTGATGGGCTTGATATGGCGCTTGTCGGTGTTCAGGGTTCAGGGACAATAGTTCCCGAGATATATCCTCCTGAACTTCCCGAGCCTGGACAGATCATAGACGAGGGCTCGGCTGAGTCCTCCGCTGCAAGGCTTATAGACATCCTTCTTGAGAAGGAAGCCATTTTTCCCGCAGGAGGCAAGGCCTGATGAATAAAAAAGATTACAAAAACATGTGGGTATACATAGAGCACGACGGCAGCAGCGTACATTCGGTAGGTCTTGAGCTATGCAGTGAGATAAGACAGCTGTGCGACATATCCGGCGATAGGCTGTTTGCCGTAATAGTCGGTTCTCTTCCCGATGCCGAGATAAGTAGGGTAGAGGGTTGCGGCGTTGACGGTATCATAAGAGTCACCGGAGAGAACTGCGAGACATATAATACCGATGTTTACGCAAATATATTCACTGTTCTTTCAAAAAAATACAAGCCATCTGCCATATTTGTCGGCGGAACGATAAATGGCCGTGACTTTGCACCACGGTTTTCCGTTCAACTGAACACCGGCTGTACCTCAGACGCGATGGAGCTGGCATACGACCGTGATTCCGGCGATATACGCTTTATAGAACCCGCAGTCGGCGGTAAGATCATGGCAGTCATAACCGTTCCCGTTCTGCGCCCGCAGGTCGGAACGATACGCCCAGGAACCTTCAAGTATGCTCCCGTCGGTCGGAAGGATGATATTGAGCTCATAAACGAGACTATCGACTTTCCCGCCGAAAAGCTTCGCTGCCGCAGCATCAGCTTCACTCCCGATGAGTTCGACCCCGCATTTGACATTGCAAATGCCGATACGATCGTGTGCCTCGGCAACGGTCTGGCCGGCGAGGAGGAGCTGCCGCGCTATCGTGAGCTTGCCTCACTTCTGGGCGCAAAGCTTGCCTGCACACGGCCTCTGTTTGACCGTGAGATATTTCCCTATAAGCTTCAGGTCGGTCAGTCCGGCGTAATGATAAAGCCTAAGCTGTACATAAGCTTCGGCGTATCCGGAGCTGTAAACCATGTTGCCGGCGTGGATGCCGAGTTCTTCGTTGCAGTCAATAAGGACGCAAACGCACAGATATTCAACTACTGCGATCTCGGCATCGTCGGAGATATGAACGAGGTCTGCGACACGATGATTGCTAGGCTGAGGGCACGCCTGTGAAGCATCATATAATCGTCAAATACACAAGCGAGGTCACCGATAAGGCCGCCATGCTCGAGAGGATCAAGGCTCTATTTTTCAATGCAGCGCCCATATACGGAGTTCATTCTTATTCCTTTTACTCCAACTGCGTTGACCGTAAGAACAGATATGACCTTATGATCGTCATAGAGCTTGACAGTGACTGTCTTTTATACTGGGACGAATCGCCGTTACATAAGGCATGGCTGAACTGCTTTGGTAAGTACGTCGCTCAGAAGGCTATTTTCGACTGCTGATGTTTCTTTCTTCCCCTTCTTTCATTAAGAAGCGGCATACCCCAAAAAAGGTATGCCGCTTTGCCTCTTTTTGTCTTATTTTGCCTTATTATTTTTTCTCCGCACAGTTGTTGAGGGTATCATTGCGTTTTCTCTGTATTTTGCTACGGTGCGGCGCGATATCCTCACGCCATTTTCACAGAGCCTTTCGGCTATCGCCTTATCGCTGAGCGGCGAATCGGGAGCTTCTGCTGCTATGAGCTCCTTTATCATTTGCAGCACCTCATCCTCCGTCATGTTCTCGCCGACCGCATCCTTCCTGAAAAAGTCTGTCAGACAAAACACTCCCCATTGGCAGGATATATACTTACCTCTCACCGTGCGAGAGACGGTTGACGTGTGAACGCCCAGACTCGATGCAAGCTCCGCCATGGTCAGCGGCTTCAAGGGCGTCGCTCCGTCGGTGAAAAATTCGTGCTGCACCTCAAGTATTTTTCTTGAACAGGCCATAAGCATCGATGCTCTGCGGTCAATGCAGTTCATTGCCCACTTTGCCTGTGCGAGCTTTTCTTGAAAATATGTGCGCTCCTCCAGAGAAAGATCCTCGCGTTGAGACATGCTGAGATAAAAGGCATCTATTCCATAGGTGGGCATATATCTGTCTGCCGGTGCAACCGCAAGTCCGTTGTTATCCTGCACGACCTCAACATCAGGTCTAACATATATAGTCTGCCTGCCTCCGTAATAGCCGTTTGAGGGAGTGGGCTCAAGCCCAGAAATTAGCGTTTTTGCATCCTCGACGCGCCGAACACTTACATCAAGCTCCTTCGCTATATATTTAAACTGACCCTTTGCCAGCCTATCGAGATACTCAAGACATATTCTCTCCGCGACCTCGTTTTCTTCTCCGCACCGCCTTAATTGCAGCAAAAGGCATTCGCTCAAGCTCCTTGCACCGACCCCTGCCGGATCGAGCGACTGAAATACTTTGACCGCGTTTTCATAGCGCTCTGCACTGCCGCCGAAAGGATAAAGCTCTCTCTCGTCCTCCGGCAGATATCCTCGCTCGTCCATTTCCTCTGCAAGCCACAGCAGTTCGCGCCGCAGAAGCTCCGGAATACGCATATAATTTATCTGCTCCTTCACTGCCTCGGAAAGAGTATTGTGCGGCTTATCCTCTATTGTGCAGGATATGATATTGGGGTCTGTTCCCGCATGTGGCGAGCACCTTCCCTCGCCTACCGGTGCATGCTCACGCGGCGGCCTTATTTCGATAACAGGGTTTTCCATAGACAGTTCGTTTATATATGTCTCAAGCTCGTGCGAGTTCATCTGAAGCAGCTTCATTGACTGCTGCATCTGATGGCTCAGAACCGTTCTCTGCTCCTTTTCAAGCCTTACTTTCATCCTGCCGCCCTCTTTCACATGTCCTCTTTCATTATAAATTATTATATCATTTCCACTTTGATTTTTCTACTGTTTTATACCTATTGAAAAACTCTTTATATTCGCGGCATTTCGTGATATAATCACAACAAAATGAGTTTTTGAGAGGTTCAGATAACATGAAACGCACATTCTGCACGATACTTGCGGCCATACTCGCTTTTTCGCTGTGCGCATGCACGAAGGACGGCGGCGGAGAGCCTGCCGCGACGGATACGCCCGAGCCCACGCAGGATCTTTCCATATACGAAAAGTCGGAGGGGCGGCTCGAGAAAGAGGTCTGGTACAATGCAAACGACCTCAAATTCAACACCGTGAGCTACGAATACGACGGCAGCGGGCAGCTCGTAAAAGAGACGACGCTCGGCATAAACGACGCGCCCGTCGGATACAGGGAATATACGATAGGTTCCGGCGGTCTTGTCGAGACGATGGTAAGCTACGCCGCCGACGGTCCTGAGGAGTATTCCGAGGAGTACCGCGTTTTATACGAGTATAACGAGACGGGGCTCAGGATGAAGGAGACGAGCATGATAGGCGGCAGCGTGACAGCCGTCACCACCTATGCCTACGAGGGCAAGAGCCTTGTCAGCGAAAAGTATTACGAGGGCTCGGAGCTTGTCAGCGATATCTCCTATGAATACGGCGGCAGCGGCGAGCTGACAAGACTCACGCGCAATGATATGCTCGAGGGCGGCACGACGGTGGAAAGCTACAGCTACGGCGAGGACGGCTTTCTTGCAAAAAAGGAGTCCTCTGTTGACGGCAGCCTCGTAAACAGCACCGAGTACAGCTACGACGGGCACGGAAACGAGCTTTCCGTCAGCGTTTACGGCCCGGACGGCGCGGCAATAAGCATCACAAAAAACGAATATGAGTATGACGAGCCGGGCAATGTCATAAAATGCACCCGCAGCAGTGCCGGCGGTGAGCGCAGCACCGTTATAGAATACACATGGAGCTACGTCAAAGGCTGACGAATTAACAAATAATTTATATATTCTGCTTGCAGCTGTGATATTATAAATTATTAGATTATTATCATATCGTCAATTATCAAGGTGAATTCCCCATGAGAGAAAAATTTGCGCGCTTTATGGCAGGCCGCTGCGGCATCGATCAGCTCAACAGATTTCTGTCGGTCGTCAGCCTTGTGCTGATGCTCCTTGCCGTCGTGTTCAACGGAACGGGCTTTTCGAGACTCGTGTGGCTCGCTGCGTTTTTCCTGCTTGTCCTTGTCTATGCGCGTATGCTGTCGAGAAATTTATACAGGCGCAGTGCGGAAAATAACCGCTATATGAAAATGAGCATGAGCTTCAGAGGCAAATTTGAAATGATAAAGGTGCGCTGGACGCAGCGCAAGGACTACAAGTTCTTCACATGTCCGGCATGTCACACGACGCTCAGAGTTCCCAAGCACAAGGGAAAGATCAACATCGTGTGCAAGAAGTGCGGCAACTCCTTTACCGGCAGGACCTGATATGTTCGGCTTTGTAACGGCGGATGTTGCCGGACTCGACGAGCGGCAGCGGCAGCGATACAAGGCGTATTACTGCGGCCTGTGCCGCAGCCTCGGTCAGCGGCACGGAGGTATTGCCCGCTTTACGCTGACATACGACATGGCGTTTCTCGTTATGCTGCTATCCTCCCTGTACGAGCCGTATGACCTGAGCGGCGAGGCTCCCTGCCCCGCTCACCCCCTCGGCAGGCGGGCATTTTTGCAGTCGGAGATCAGCGACTATGCAGCCGATATGAACGTTGCGCTGGCCTATCTCAACTGCCTTGACGACTGGCACGATGAATTGAACGCCGCGGCGCTCGGCTCGGCAAAGGCGCTCGAACCGGCGTACAAAAGGATCTGCGCGGACTATCCGCGCCAGTGCGGTGTCATAACGCGCTCGATGGCCGAGCTAAAGGACATCGAGGAGCGCCGAGATCCCTCCGCCGACGCTGCCGCGGCAGCCTTCGGCAGGCTCATGGCGGAGCTTTTCGTCATGCATGAGGATCGCTGGCAGAGCGAGCTGCGCAGCTTCGGCATGGCGCTCGGACAGTTTGTCTACGTCATGGATGCATGCATAGACCTCAAGGGCGACAAAAGAACATATAAGTATAACCCCTTCGTTTACCTGTACGGGCGGCTCGACGAGCAGGAAAGATTCAAGGCCATCCTTGAGCTTCTGCTGGCCGACTGCGTGAGGAGCTTTGAGCGGCTTCCTGCAGTGCGGGATGCGGACATAATAAAAAATATACTGTGCAGAGGCGTGTGGATAAAATTCAACCGCCACTACGGAACAGACAGTAGGTAAGGAGCAGTACCGAATGGCACGGGACCCCTATGAAGTCCTCGGCGTTTCACGAAATGCAAGCGACGAGGAGATAAAAAAGGCTTACAGAGAGCTTGCAAAGAAATATCACCCCGACCGCAACCCCGGCGACGCCGAGGCCGCGGCAAAAATGAACGAAATAAACGCGGCCTACGACCAGATCAAAAACGGCGAGGCCGGAGGCGGCAGCTACGGCGGCGGATATAACGGCTACGGCGGCTTTGGCGGTTTCGGAGGCTTCGGAGGAGCCTACGAGCAGCCGCAGGAGCGAGCCGAGTGCCGTGCGGCGGTCAACTACATACGCAACGGAAGATACAACGAGGCGCTCACGGCGCTCTCACAGGTGCCGCTTGCCGAGCGTGACGGCCGCTGGTACTATCTGAGCGCCGTTGCGAACATGTATCTGGGCAACAGGATAAACGCCCTTGAGGATGCAAAGCGTGCCGTAGAGATAGACCCCGACAATCCGAACTATCGCCAGCTCCTGAACCGTCTTGAGAATAACGGGCAGTATTATCAGCAGTACAGCGGGAACTATAACAACTCCTGCTGCGTCTGCGACGACTGCTGCACCTCGTATCTGTGCTGCTCATGCCTGACCCCCTGGGGCGGTCTGTGCTGCTGAACTGAAAAAAACGGCTGAGGCATTGCCTCAGCCGTTTTTTTCATTTAAATATCCTGTTTATCGTCTCATCGGCAAAGGCATTGAGCGCGGCAAAGTCAACATACGGATTGTACACGCGCTCAAGCTCGTCATGAGATTCCTTGGCGCTGGCAAGGAGCGTCACCGCTTCATCGAGCAGCCCGCGCCGAAGCTTATCGCGCCTGCGCAGGGCCGCACGGTATGTGCGCAGTGCCTCAGGCTCAACGAGCGCATCGAGCCGCACATGCCGCCACGGTTCGTCGGGTTCCGTCGCCGAGGCCGAGACAAAGCCGAGCCCGCGCTCCGGCAGGAGCAGCGCGTCGAGCCTCTCGGGGCACAGCGGCGACAGGCAGAGCACGGTCTCCGCTCCGCGCAGCAGCGCCTCCCTGCGCAGCTGTTCAAGGTATACCTTCGCAAGCCCGCAGCGGTCGTCAAGGAGACATATTCGTTTACATAACTTTTGAATGTCATCCTTTAGCGTCAGCTCTCCCCTACAGCTTATGCAGCCTGCAAAGCGCTTTCGTTCTCTTATCTCCGTGCTGCCTTTCTTCACGCCTCCCAGCTCGCGTGCAGCGGTATTCTGTGCCCGCTTTCTGACTTTTTCGAGCGTTTCGGCGCTTATTAACCCTGATATCTCTGCGCGTTCAATGCTCCCTGCCGCGGCAAGATAGGCATATGCCTCCCTGTACATGGCGCGGTATTTATCCGTATACAGTCCTATGTGCGGGTCGCTTATCCTCCCGCAGAAGCGTCCAAGGTTAACATAATCAGAATCATACGCAAAGCTTTCGGGCTCGCAGACATGCGGTGCGGTCGCGTCCATGAAGCCGAGCCTGAGCGCGGGTATGTACACCGCGTCAAGCGAGTCCGGATCGCCCGAGCACAGGACGCACTCTGTATCAAAGCCGCGCTCTGCTGCGGCCTGCGCTATGCGCCGCATAAAGCCCGATTTTCCGCCGCCGGGTCCTGCCTTTATAAGATGCAGGAAGTCCCCCTCGCTGCGGCAGAAGCCGCCGTAGAGCGAGTGAAAGCCGCTGCCCGAATTTGCTCCGAGAAAGTAATTTACGTTCAATTTGCCTCACCTCGATGCATTTTATGCCGGATGGCTCGTCTGCGGTGTGCGCGTTGTTGACAATTCGGCGGCGTAATGGTAAAATAATCAGGCATTTGCCGGTGTGGTGGAATGGTAGACACGGCGGACTTAAAATCCTCTGATGCTTGCGTCGTGCCGGTTCGAGTCCGGCCACCGGCACCATAAGCTCATGCTTTCGTTTCTCGAAGGCATGAGCTTTTTTACGCTTCCTTATCAGGAATTTTTCTTAATATACTCTCAAGTGCTTGACACAACGGGCTTTTGCTGATATGATGCTATCAGGAATTTATCCTGATAACATTTTAAAAAAGGGAGTCTATGCTATGAATAACGAAAACAAATACGCAGGCACACAGACCGAGAAGAACCTCTGGGAGGCATTCGCAGGAGAGTCGCAGGCAAGGAATAAGTACACCTACTTTGCCTCCGTCGCCAAGAAGCAGGGCTTTGAGCAGATAGCCGCGCTGTTTCTGAAAACGGCGGAAAACGAAAAGGAGCACGCAAAGCTCTGGTTCAAGGAGCTGTGCGGCATCGGCGACACGGCGCAGAACCTTGCGGCGGCAGCCGAGGGCGAAAACTACGAATGGACGGATATGTACGACGGCTTTGCAAAGACCGCCGACGAGGAGGGCTTCCATGAGCTCGCCGAGCGCTTCCGTCTGATCGCGGCCATCGAGAAGCAGCATGAGGAGCGCTACCGCGCACTGCTGCGTAATGTTGAGACGGCTCAGGTCTTTGCCAAGAGCGAGGTCAAGGTCTGGGAGTGCCGCAACTGCGGACACATCGTCGTCGGAACGAATGCGCCGGAGCTGTGCCCTGCCTGCAAGCATCCGCAGAGCTACTTCGAGGTTCACGCGGAGAACTACTAAGTCAGCTTACCCACACCGTTTTTTAGGAGGAGCATCACGATGAAGCAGAAGTTTTTTATTTGCAGCCATTGCGGAAACATCATCGCGTTTGTCAAGGAGTCCGGCGTGCCCGTCGTCTGCTGCGGCGAAAGGATGCGGGAGATCGTCCCCGGAACTGAGGACGCATCGGTCGAGAAGCACATCCCTGTTTTCAGTCATGAAAACGGAAGGGTCAGCGTCGAGGTCGGCTCGATCCCTCACCCGATGAGCGAGGAGCACCACATAGAATGGATCTCGCTCCAGACCAAGTACGGCAACCAGCGCAGGGAGCTTTGTCCCACGGGCGAGCCACGCACGAGCTTTGCAGTTGAGGAGGGCGACGAGGTCGAGGCCGTGTTTGCCTACTGCAACCTTCACGGTCTGTGGGAAGCATAAGGCGCAGCAAAAAAGCATAACAAACGTGCCCGCTCTGTCCGAAACAGGGCGGGCACCGGCAAAACGGAGAACAAACAGATGACAGTAAGAAGAGATACCCGTCAGCGCCGGATGGTTCTGCAGGCGGTGCAGTCGCGCCGCGACCACCCGACGGCAGAGCAGATATATGAGGCCGTACACGCGGCAGATCCTAAGATAAGCCACGGAACAGTGTACCGCAACCTCAACTGTCTGTCGGAGGACGGGATCATAAGTCATGTGCGCGTACCCGGCGCTGATCGCTACGACCTGCGCACGGAGCTGCACTATCATATATTCTGTATAAAATGCAGGAGGGTGATCGACGCGCCGTTTCCGTACAAGCCGTCTCTCGACGAGGAGATGATGAGGCAGTCTGGCTGCGCTATCGTCCGCCACAGACTGCTTTTCGAGGGTGTCTGCCCCGATTGCAGAGACGGAGAGTAGGTCCCGCAGCATCAAGGTAAGCTGACGGGAGCTGAACCCTGCCGCCTGTCAGCGCCCCTTTTCGGCGCTTTTTGCCTTTTTCTCTTTGATGGGCGGCAGCCCATCTGCATCAAAGAAAGCCAAAAATCACGCGAAAATTGTCAGCTGACAGGTGCTTCGCAGTTTTGACAGAGCCGATTTTTGCTCAGGCAAGGCAAAGCCCGCAGGGAATACTGTCGTATTTTCAAGGG
>CAVFCI010000017.1:0-35463 GCA_963620985.1 Hallerella sp.
CCGCAGCGAGAAAAGACCCGCCTCGAGTTAGATAAACCGCCGTCGAAATCCTTGAGACAGCAAGGATTTCGTTAAAAGCATTTTGAAGGCTTTCAAAATGCTCGGCGAAAAAGTGCAGTCAAAAAATCCCGTGAGGGAGTTTTTGACAAACTGAATGCAGTGAGGTGAATTTCGTGAGCGATTTTGAGGATAAGCTGAATAAGCTGCTGAACGACCCGAAGGAGATGGAGCGCTTTGCCGGCTTTGCAAGATCGCTCATGTCCGGCGCGGACGGCGGCGGGCAGGCGCAAAGCGAGGCGTCGGATATAGACGGTGCGCTGCTCAAAAGCATGGGCGCGGCGCTTTCCGGCAAGGGCGGCGGGCGCGACACTAAGCTTCTTGAGGCGATGCGCCCCTACCTGTCTGAAAAGCGGCGCGGGAAAATGGACAGAGCCATGAAGCTTGCCCGACTTGCAGGCATCGCGGAGCTTGCAGCGGGGCTCGGAGGCGACGGCGATGGCGGCGTATAACCTCTATCGCGGCAACGGCAGCCGCGCCGAGCGCGTGGAGGAGCGCCGCAGCGAAACGCAGCGTCCGCAGCCTAAGCGCCGCCCGATGCCCGCGCCCGCACAGCCGACTAAGCTTCCCATCCTCGGCGATCTGCCGCAAAAGCTCGGCGAGCTTGAGACCGAGGATCTGCTGCTTATCCTGATCCTCTACCTCATGTACCGCGAAAGCGGCGACAAAGAGCTTCTGCTAATTATGGGAGCAATGTATCTGCTCTGACGGGTCTATTTGCGCCCATGCGGCGTTAAAGTCCTTGCCCATACACAAAGTATGCGCTTCGGACTTTGCCTTGCCTGAGCGCAAATATCCTCCGTCAGAGTACGTTGACGGTCAGTTCTGCGCATATGGCGTTAAATTCCTTGCCCATACACAAAGTATGCGCTTCGGACTTTGCCTTGCCTGAGCGCAAATATCCTCCGTCAGAGTACGTTGACGGTCAGTTCTGCGCATATGGCGTTAAATTCCTTGCCCATACACAAAGTATGCGCTTCGGACTTTGCCTTGCCTGAGCGCAAATATCCTCCGTCAGAGTACGTTGACGGTCAGTTCTGCGCATATGGCGTTAAATTCCTTGCCCATACACAAAGTATGCGCTTCGGACTTTGCCTTGCCTGAGCGCAAATATCCTCCGTCAGAGTACGTTGACGGTCAGTTCTGCGCATATGGCGTTAAATTCCTTGCCCATACACAAAGTATGCGCTTCGGACTTTGCCTTGCCTGAGCGAAAATAGTCCCGTCAGAGCTTAAAAAGTAAAACCGCCGACTCATAATAATCCAAGTCGGCGGTTCAGGGTCGCTCATGTTGATCAGATTTTCTCCTTGAGCTTTTTGACACAGTCAGGGCAGACATTCTTGCCCTTGTAGCTGATGATGTTCTTGGTGTTCTCGCAGAAGATGCAGGAAGGATGATATTTGTGCAGAATGATGTTGTCACCCTCTACAAAAATCTCAAGTGCATCCTTTTCAGCGATGTCAAGAGTACGACGCAGCTCGATGGGAAGAACTATACGTCCGAGTTCATCAACTTTTCTTACTATACCGGTAGACTTCATGTAGTTCCCTCCGTTTCGGAAATACTATATCCCACAAAATACACTCCTATTATACCAAAAACAAGCAAGCTGTCAACATAATTTTTCGGATATTCATAAAAAAATAAACATTTTTTAAATATCTTAGGCCGATAGAATCAAGTGTTTGCACTCATTCAAATACAATGTGCTCTTAAATGTACGGAAATGTGAGGAATTTAACATGCTGATGGGTATTATATGGACGGGAATGCTCCTTATATCCGTTTTATTCGGGTGCCTGAACGGAACGTCTGCGCAGGTACAGCAGGCCGCGCTGGACGGTGCGGCGGCCTCCTTTGAGCTGTGCTTCGGCATCGGCGGCGCTGTCTGCCTGTGGTGCGCGGTGATGGAGCTCATGCGCGCTTCCGGTCTTGCGGAGGCGCTGTCGCGTGCGCTCAGACCGCTTCTCGCGCTGCTTTTTCCCGAAAGCGCGGGGCACGAGAGCATTATGCAGCCGCTGTCGGCAAACGTCAGCGCCAATCTTCTCGGACTCGGCAACGCGGCGACTCCGATGGGCATATGCGCCTGTCGGGAGATGGCGCGGCTCGGCACTCCGGGAGTCGCGTCAAACGAGCTGTGCAGGCTCGTTGTGCTGAACACCGCGTCCATCCAGCTCCTGCCGACCACCGCTGCGGCAATACGCGCAGCCGAGGGCGCGGCAGCGCCGTTTGATATTCTGCCGGCCGTGTGGATAAGCTCGGCTGTGTCCGTCGCCGTCGGACTTCTGGCGGCGCGTGTCATGGAGCGGCAGACGTGAGCCTTATCCTTGAGCTTGCCGTGCCGCTCATCCTCGCATCCGTAGGCCTGCACGCTGTCATATCCGGCACGGAGGCATTCCCCGCGCTCTGCCGCGGCGCGATGCAGGGGCTTGAAACGGTAAAGGACATGCTGCCCACGCTCGCCGTGCTTTTTCCGGCGGTGTACATGCTGCGCGCCTCGGGAGCGCTCGACGCACTGTCGGTGCTGCTTGAACCGTTCATGGCATACATAGGCGTTCCGGCGGAGACGCTGCCGCTTGCGCTGCTTCGCCCCGTGAGCGGCGGCGCTGCCACCGCGTTTGCCGCCGACATTATAAAAAGCTGCGGCGCGGACTCCCTCGCGGGACGCACGGCGGCGGTCATGCTCGGCTCGAGTGAGACGACGCTTTACGTTATCGCAGTCTATTTCGGCGCTGCAAAGATAAAAAACACGCGCCACGCGATACCGGCAGCGCTGCTGGCCGATCTTGCGGTGTTTCTGCTGTCGGCATGGGTCAGCCGCCTGCTTTGGGGATAATACGGGAAAGGACGGGAAATAATAGCATCACTTAGGAGAGTGATGCTATGCAGGGAAAAGTCGAGCTGTGCGGCGTGAACACCGCCAAGCTGCCGCTTCTTAAAAACGCGGAGATGCGCGAGCTCATCGCGGCAGCGCAGTCGGGCGACAGCAGCGCGCGCGACAGGCTCATAAACGGCAATCTGCGTCTTGTGCTGTCGGTCATACAGAAGTTTTCGGGCCGCGGTGAGAGCATGGACGATCTGTTTCAGGTCGGCTGCATCGGGCTTATCAAGGCCATCGACTGCTTTGACCTGAGCCAGAACGTGCAGTTTTCGACCTACGGTGTGCCGATGATATCCGGCGAACTGCGGCGATTTCTGCGCGACCACGGCGCTGTGCGCGTATCGCGCTCGCTGCGTGACACGGCTTACCGCGTCCTTCAGGTCAAGGAGCGGCTCGTCTCCGAGCTTGGCCGCGAGCCTGATGTCGATACCATCGCAGCGCAGCTGGGGATAAAGCGCTCGGAGGTCGTGTTTGCACTCGACTCGATATGCGAGCCCGTATCGCTGTACGAGCCCGTGTACAGCGACAGCGGCGAGAGCGTCTGCGTCATGGATCAGATCGGAGACACGAAAAACACCGATGAGCACTGGCTTGAGCAGATAGCCCTCGACGAGGCGGTCGCGCAGCTTTCAGAGCGTGAAAAGCGCATACTCTCGCTGCGCTTTTACATGGGCAAGACCCAAACCGAGGTCGCAAGGGAGATCGGCATAAGTCAGGCGCAGGTCTCGCGCCTTGAAAAAAACGCGATAGGGAGGATAAAAAAGGAGCTGGGCGGATAAATTCATAAAAACTTTAAAATTATTTGATAAAAAAATCGCAAAAACCTCTTTACAAACATCGGATGATGTGCTATCATAACATCGTCAGATAAATAACAAAAAATTATTCGTTTGATTCTTCTTTCCATCTCTCTTTTCTTTGCTTGTTACCGGTTTTGCGGAGTTCCTCAATCCGCAAAACACCGCAACAAAACCAGAAAAACCGCTGCCTTCCTCCTGTTGGGCAGCGGTTTTTTCCTTTTTACAGGCGCATTGACGCACCTACGGATACGCATATTGCGGTGTCCCGACCGGAAACTGCCGGAAAAACAAAAACACTGCCGCGCAACGCAAGTGCGGCGCATTTTTTAGCTGCTGCAACAACATTGCACCGCACTAACGGGACGCGAAACGTGTTTGTTCTCTCCGTTGTTTCGATACCGTGCCGCCGCAATATGCGTATAGGGAGGAGCCTCAATGCGATATCAAAAAATGATGAATATCGGCGAAAGTCTGCACATGAAAATTGGGGAAAACGCCTATGACATTTTGCCGCGGAATTTGATATAATCCATACAGACAATAAATGTTTCCTGCCTAATGTCTGACGGGCGGGTGCGTTTATTGTCTTTTTATGTTTCAAAGTAATGGAGGACAAAAAATGCCAAACAGCAAAAAGCAGGGGATCCTGCTGAGTATTATCATGAGCCTTATAATGATCTATATCATGGCAGTTCTGAACATGGACGTGCGCCTTGGGCGCTTCTCCGGCGAGGCGTGGCTTATCGCGCTCGAACGTCTGCCGCTGGGCTTTCTCGTGGGCATAATATGCGATCTTTGCATCTGCACGCCGCTGTCGCGCCGCATAGTCGGCTCGATCTGCTCGGAGGACGACTGCGATGCGCGCAAGGTGTTCACACTGCGCTTCTGCATGGTCATATTCATGACCGTGGCCATGACGGTCTTTTCCGTTTTCGCCTCCGGTCTGAACGGCGCTGCCGCGGTCGCGGACTTTTTCACCTACCTGCCCTATAACTTCACTATCGCGCTGCCGATACAGATGATAGTCGTCGCGCCGCTGTCGTTCAGAATAAGCAAAAAACTGTGCGAAAGCGTTTGACAAGGACTTGCCCGCCGGTATATAATTTCTGCTTGTGAAAAATACAGAACGGATGGGTAAATGATCATGAATGTGATAGGCTTCGACAATGAAAAGTACATGCGCGAGCAGTCGCGCAATATCAGGGAGAGGATCGCAAAATTCGGCGGCAAGCTGTACCTCGAATTCGGCGGCAAGCTGTTTGACGACTACCACGCCTCGCGTGTGCTGCCGGGCTTTGAGCCGGACAGTAAGGTCAAGATGCTTCTGAAAATGAAGGACGAGGCGGAGATCGTCATCGCCATTTCCGCCGACGATATCGAGCGCAACAAGCGCCGCGGCGACCTCGGCATAACCTATGACGAGGATACGCTCCGGCTCATAGATGCGTTCCGCGGCATCGGACTTTTCGTCGGCAGCGTGGTCATCACGCACTACCGCAGCCAGCCGGCGGCGGAGCTGTTCCAGAAGCGGCTCGAACGCCTCGGCATCAGGGTCTACCGCCACTATATAATCCCCGACTACCCATCGAACGTCGAGCTCATCGTTTCCGAGGAGGGCTTCGGCAAAAACGACTATATCGAAACCGAGCGCAGCCTCGTCGTCGTGACGGCTCCGGGACCCGGCAGCGGCAAAATGGCCACCTGCCTGAGCCAGCTTTACCATGAGCACGAGCGCGGCATAAACGCCGGCTACGCTAAGTTCGAGACCTTCCCGATATGGAACGTCCCCCTGAAGCACCCGATAAACCTCGCATACGAGGCGGCCACCGCCGACCTTGACGATGTGAACATGATAGACCCCTTCCACCTTGAAGCCTACGGCGAAACGACGGTGAACTATAACCGCGACGTGGAGATATTCCCCGTGCTCAACGCCATACTCACGCGCATCTACGGCGAGAGCGCATACAAGAGCCCCACCGACATGGGCGTCAACATGGCAGGGTACTGCATCATAGACGACGAGGCCTGCCGCGCCGCCTCCAAGCAGGAAATCATCCGCCGCTTCTACGCCGCGGCCTGCTCGCTGCGTCAGGGTCTGGGCACCGTAGAGGAGGTGCGCAAGATAGAGCTCATCATGAACTCCATCGGCCTTTCCTCGGCTGACCGTCCCGTGGTCGCGGCAGCCTGCGCCCGCGCGGAGGAGACCGGCGCTCCGGCAGTCAGCATAGAGCTGCCCGACGGCACAATAGTAACCGGCAAGACGAGCTCCCTGCTCGGAGCATCCTCAGCCTGCCTCATGAACGCGCTCAAGAAGCTTGCGGGCATAAACAAGGAGCTGCTGCTCATAGCGCCCAGCGTCATCGAGCCGATACAGCACCTGAAGATCGAGCACCTCGGCAACCACAATCCGCGCCTGCACACCGACGAGCTGCTCATAGCCCTTTCCATCTGCGCCGTGACAAATCCGCTCGCGGAGCTGGCTATCGACCAGCTCGGCAAGCTGCGCGGCTGCGAGGCGCACTCCTCGGTCATACTCTCTCGCGTTGATGAGAACCTTTTCTCCAAGATCGGCGTGAATATCACCTACGAGCCCAAGTATCAGGCGAAAAAACTCTATCACAAGAAATAAAATTTCCAAAGGCAAGGCTAAAAACCTTGCCTTTTTCGGCATAATATTCTAATATTGGTTCAAAGGAGTGACGGGTATGACTATTTTAGTGACAGGCGGCATGGGCTACATCGGCAGCCACACCTGCGTTGAGCTGCTCGAGGGCGGCTTCGATGTCGTCGTTATAGATAATCTCGTAAACAGCAGCGAAAAGGCAAAGGAGCGCATTGAAAAAATAACGGGCAGAACGCTCCGCTTTTACAAGGCCGACGTGCGCGACAGAAAGAAGCTCGACGAGATATTCTCGGCGCACGATATCGACTGCGTTATCCATTTCGCGGGGCTGAAGGCTGTCGGAGAATCGGTCGAAAAGCCGCTTGAATACTACGACAACAATCTCGGCTCGACGATCACGCTGTGCGAGGCCATGCGTGCGCACGGTGTCAAAAAGATCATCTTCTCGTCCTCGGCGACGGTGTATTCCTCGGATAACGACATGCCCCTGTACGAGACCTCGCGCACGGGCAAATGCACGAATCCCTACGGCTGGACGAAGTACATGTGCGAGCAGATACTGCGCGACTATGTAAGGGCAGACCCTTCATGGAGCGTCGCGCTCCTGCGCTACTTCAACCCCGTCGGCGCACATCCGAGCGGACTCATCGGCGAGGATCCAAAGGGCATACCCAACAACCTTATGCCCTATATTTCGCAGACAGCCATCGGCAGGTTTGAGTACCTGCGCGTTTTCGGCGACGATTACAACACACCAGACGGCACGGGCGTGCGCGACTATATACATGTCGTTGACCTTGCCCGCGGCCATGTCGCGGCGATATCGTACATGGACGGGCACGCGGGCGAGCTCGTTTTTAATCTCGGAACCGGCAGAGGCTGCAGCGTGCTCGAACTCGTACACGCCTTTGAAAGGGCAAACGGTCTGACCGTTCCGTATAAGATAGTAGGCCGCCGCGCGGGCGATATCGACGAGTGCTACTGCTCTCCGGAAAAAAGCCGCCGCGAGCTCGGCTGGGCAGCGCAGTACGATGTCGAGGACATGTGCCGCGACTCGTGGCACTGGCAGAGGCTCAACCCGAATGGCTACAGAGAGCAGTGATTTTGAAATAAACGCCGGATAAAAACGCAAATTCCCTCCGAAAGACAACTTTACAATGTGTGGTATATGTAAAGTTTTCTCTGACAAGTATTTAATTATTGTTGTTACGCCTGCTCACTTTTATTATAATGATTATGCAGACATACGAAGCCTTGCTCATGGTCGTCAGGAGGGAAGGAATGAGCAGAGGAACCAAAAGAAGAATCGCCGACGCTCTCAGGGAGCTTATGGCAACGACTCCGATACAGAAAATAACGGTCAAGCAGCTCGTCGATATGACGGAGATCACCCGACAGGGATTCTATTATCATTTTCAGGATGTTTATTCGGTGCTCGAATGGGACGTGCAGTACCATTTCAGGGAGCTGATGAAGTATAATCCCGACAAAAGCTGCGTTCAGTGGATCCTGGACATTCTTCGTGAGATACAGCGCGATCACTGCTTCTACAGAAAGGCTGTCAAGGCCATCGGCTATGACACCGTCATACTCCACTGCATACCGGTGTCGCATCCATATGTGTGCTCGCATATATTCGGTTCTCCGCAGCCGCCAGAGGATTTCAGCGAGGACGAGCTGTATGCGCTCAGGCTCATAGAAAAGATGCTGTGCTCGCATTTGCTGAAGCTCACGACCCAGCGCGCGGATATTGATATAGATCAGTGCTATAAGCGTCTTACGGCTATGCTTTCAATGTGCCGCAAGCCCGGCGAAAGCGAGCCCGACTCTCCGTCCGGCGAGGCCTCAATACAGTAAATTCTACCATTTGAAAAAACCTGACAGTTTTTTGGAACTGTCAGGTTTTTTTCTGCCTATCATATATACGCAACATTTTTATGTAAATAGCGCTCAATAATTTGCTCGAAAACGATGATAATTTGTCAAAGTTTACAGTGACAAGACAATGTAAAGCGCTCAAACGCCCTGTACTTTACAATCGTCCCTGCATGACAAGTGAAATATTTTTCCGCGTCGTGCATAATTTAAACCATGAAAGGCCGACGGCAGACAGCCCATACGCAAGCCAAGGCCGGTCAGATGGTAAGAAAAAACGATGTGAAAGACAGGAGGATTTCAAGCATGGCAAAGTACATAATGGCGCTTGACGCAGGCACCACCAGCAACCGCTGCATACTCTTCAATCTCAAGGGCGAGATATGCAGTGTCGCACAGAAGGAGTTCACTCAGTATTTCCCGAATCCGGGCTGGGTAGAGCATGACGCAAACGAGATATGGCTCACGCAGTACTCCGTCGCGTCCGAGGCTCTGGCAAAGATCGGCGCGACCGCAGAGGATATAGCCGCTATCGGCATCACCAACCAGCGCGAGACCACCATCGTATGGGACAAGGCCACCGGCGAGCCCATACATCACGCGATCGTATGGCAGGATCGCCGCACCGCAGAGTACTGCGACAGTCTCAGAGAAAAGAGACTGACGGACGTATACCGCTCCAAGACCGGCCTTGTTATCGACCCCTACTTCTCCGGTACCAAGATCCGCTGGATGCTCGAAAACGTTCCCGGTGCACGCACCAAGGCCGAAAACGGCGAGCTGCTGTTCGGCACGGTCGAGACATGGCTCATCTGGAAGCTCACCGGCGGCAAGGTACACGTTACCGACTACTCCAACGCATCACGCACGATGCTGTTCAACATCATAGACCTCAAGTGGGACGAGGAGATCATGGCAGAGCTCGGCATCCCCGCCTGCATGCTGCCCGAGGTGAAGCCCTCCAGCTGCGTATACGGCGAGACCGTGCCCGATCTCTTCGGCGGCCCGATCACCATCTCCGGCGCTGCCGGCGACCAGCAGGCGGCGCTCTTCGGCCAGACCTGCTTCACACCTGGCGACGCAAAGAACACCTACGGCACCGGCTGCTTCATGCTCATGAACACCGGCGAGAAGCCCGTATTCTCCAAGAACGGCCTCGTCACCACCATCGCGTGGGGCGTTGACGGCAAGGTCGAGTACGCGCTCGAGGGCTCGATATTCGTCGCAGGCTCGGCTATCCAGTGGCTGCGCGATCAGCTCAAGGTCGTTGACTCCGCTCCCGACTCCGAGTATTTCGCCAACAAGGTCAAGGACACCAACGGCTGCTACGTCGTTCCAGCCTTCACCGGCCTCGGCGCTCCTCACTGGGACGCATACGCACGCGGCGCGATAGTCGGCCTGACCCGCGGTGTCAACAAGTACCATGTCATCCGCGCAACTCTCGAATCGCTGGCATACCAGACCTATGACGTTCTCAAGTCCATGGAGGCCGACTCCGGCATAAAGCTCGCGGCTCTCAAGGTCGATGGCGGCGCATCGGCAAACGACCTGCTGATGCAGATACAGTCCGATATCATTCAGGCTCCCGTAAACCGTCCCGTCTGCGTCGAGACCACCGCAATGGGCGCTGCCTACCTCGCAGGTCTTGCGGTCGGCTACTGGAAGAGCAAGCAGGATGTCGTGAACAACTGGGCGATCGACAAGGTGTTCGGACCTGAGATAACTCCCGTCGAGCGCGACAAGAAGGTCGCCGGCTGGAACAAGGCCGTCAAGTGCACCTACGGCTGGGCAAAGGACGAGGAATGATCCTCAAACCGGCTCAGGCATAAATATCAAGAAAATTGGAGGATAACTAATGTTACCGTATATAGCTGAATTTGTCGGCACCGCACTGCTCATCCTTCTGGGTGACGGCGTTGTTGCAAACGTAAATCTCAACAAGTCCGGCATGAAGGGCGCAGGCGCCGTTCAGATCACGCTGGCATGGGGTCTTGCGGTCATGGTTCCTGCGTTCATCTTCGGCAACGCATCCGGCGCAAGCTTCAACCCCGCTCTGACCATCGCACTCGCAGCAGGCGGCTTCTTTGACTGGGCAATGGTTCCCGGCTACATAGTCGCTCAGATGCTCGGCGGCTTCGTCGGCGCCGTTATCGTCTACCTGCTGTTCAAGGATCAGTTCGACGCTACCGAGGACGGTCCGACCAAGCGCGGCGTTTTCTGCACCGCTCCCTCCGTTCCCAACATGGGCCGCAACCTCTTCGCCGAGGCTGTCGCCACCTTCGTCCTCGTATTTGCCATCCTCGGCCTGAATCAGGTTCCCAGCCTCGATGCAGGCACCGGCAAGCTTCTGGTCTTCGGCATCATCGTGGCCTGCGGCATGAGCCTCGGCGGTCTGACCGGCTACGCGATGAACCCCGCCCGTGACCTTGCTCCCCGTATAGCTCACGCGGTTCTTCCCATCAAGGGCAAGTGCGACAGCAACTTCAAGTACGGCCTCGTCGTTCCCGTATTCGGACCTATCATCGGCGCTCTGGTCGCAGCAGGTCTGTACGCAGTCATCCCTTGGTGATCTGACGATCATCTCCTCATGCTTTCACCTCGCGGGAGCTGCCCTCGGGCAGCTTTCCGGGGTGGAACAGGTCAGCAGCGAACAGTGTTTACTTAAGAAGGGCTCTGTTCGCTGTTTTTCCGTCGCAAAAATTTATACCGGAGGTAAAATAAAATGATCCTGGACTGCACAAAATACACGGGCATCTGCGAATGCGGGCGTGACCATGAGCTGCGCACAAAGCTCGTCGTGTGCGAGTACGGCGCACTGAAAAAATTCGATAAATACATGGACGACTGCGGACTGCACGGCTTCCGCACGGTCATCTATGATACCAACACATATAATCTGCCCTCCGTGACCCACGTCCCAGCCGATCAGGAGATCATTCTGAAGGCCGAGGGTCTGCACAGCGAGAAGGGCATGATCGAGGACATGATGAAGCTGCTCGAGCGCAGGCCCGACTACATAGTCACCGTCGGCGGCGGTACGCTCATGGACTTTGCCCGCTACAGCGCCTATAAGCTCGGCATACCCTTCGTCGCCGTCCCGACCATCGTATCCTCCGACGGCTTCACCGCGGATATCTGCTCGATCATAATAGACGGGCAGAAAAAATCCATACCCATGCAGGCGGCAGACGCGGTCATCTGCGATATGGATATCGTCTCCGGCGCACCGATGTTCCTGACCATCGCGGGCGTTCAGGATATCATGGCAAAGTATGTCTCCATAGCTGACTGGAAGATCGCGCATCTCGTTTCGGGCGAATATTTCTGCGATAAGGTCTGCGGCATGGCGCAGGAGGCGCTGGATATCATGGCGCGCTGCGCTCAGGAGCTTGCCGACGGCAGGGAGCCGGACTATGAGGCCATGGCATACACGCAGATGCTCTCGGGACTGACGATGCAGATACTGTCCAATAGCCGCGCCGCGTCAGGTGCCGAGCATCTTGTCGCGCATCTTGTCGAGATGAAGCCCAAGGGCTTTGAGCATGCCCACGGTATGCACGGCGAGTGCGTCGGCGTTGGCACGATAATGTGCGCACACGCATATCACGAGTACGCAAAGCGCGAGAGCATAGAGGTCAAGCCCTTCGAGCCGCTGGACGAAGCGTGGGTGCGCGAGGAGTTCGGCGCTCTGGCCGACGGCATACTCAGGGAAAACGAAAACGACGTTTTAAAAAGCTTCGAGCCTGAGAGCATAAAGCTCCACTGGCAGGAGATACGCGATATAATCGCCTCGATCCCGACCGCCGAGGAGCTCACGGCACTCTATACGAAGATAGGCGCAAAGCATTCTCTTGCCGAGCTTGAGATCGACGAGAGCGTAAGGGACGACTTCCTTGATATATCCTCCGCGATACGCAACCGCCTGACCTTCGCAAGAATGACCAGACTCATAAAATGAGGAGTACGCTTATGAATTACGACAAACTTAAAAACACCGAGCTTTTCCTTTTCGATATGGACGGGACCCTCTACCTCGGCGACAATGTCTATGAGGGCGCGATAGAGCTCATGGAGGATCTGCCCAAGCTCGGGAAGAAATACATATACCTGACGAACAATTCCTCCCGCGCCGGAGCGGACTATATCACAAGGCTGCGCCGTCTGGGCTTCCCCTGCGAGGCGGAGAATGTTTTCACCTCAGGCATGGCAACGGGCATGTACCTTAACCAGCGCCATCCGGGCGCAAAGGTATATCTGGCCGGCACGAAGGCCTTTTACCGCGAGCTTGTAAGCTACGGCATCGATCTCGTGAACGATGAAAACGGCCACACGGACGCGGACAGCGTTGACGTTGTGGTGCAGGGCTTCGACACCGAGCTTGTTTATGAAAAGCTCGACAAAGCCTGCCACTTCCTGCGCCGCGGCGCGAAGTTCATAGCCGCAAACCCCGACTGGGTCTGCCCCATGCCTCACGACGAGGTGCTGCCCGACTGCGGCAGTATTTGCGCCCTGCTCACAGCCTCCAGCGGCGTAAAGCCCAACTACATCGGCAAGCCCAACCGCAATATGATCGACGTTATCTCCGAGATGACCGGCATAGCCAACGAGAATATCTGTGCCGTCGGCGACAGGCTGTACACCGATATCGCGGTCGCGCAGAACGCGGGAGCCGTTTCCGTGCTCGTCCTCTCCGGCGAGACTACTAAGGAAATGGCCGATGCTGCCGAGCGTCAGCCGGACTACACTCTCGCAGACGTACACGAGCTTCATAATATTCTCCGGAGTATTTGAAACTATATCCCAACAACAAACGAGCGCCCGAAAGGACGCTCGTTTGCTAATACTTACTTTTATTTCCTGTTATTTATTTCCGCTCGGCTTAAACAGAAGGGCGGCGATTATGCTGAAGAACACGGCGGCACCGATGCCTGCCGACGCGGCGGTGAAGCCGCCGGTGAACGCACCGAGAACGCCCTGCGCGGCAACAGCCCTTTCAACGCCCTTGGCAAGCGTTGAGCCGAAGCCTGTAAGGGGAACGCTTGCTCCCGCACCCGCCCACTCGGCAAGCGGCGCATATAAGCCCAGCGCTTCGAGTATGAGCCCCGACACGACGTATACCGTCAGTATCCGCGCCGGTGTGAGCCTCGTCCTGTCAATGAGAAGCTGGCCTGCGGCGCACAGAGCTCCGCCCACGGCAAAGACCCTGAGATATTCACTGAGCATGCTCTTCACCTCGCTCCGGCAGCGCCTTTTCTATGGCAAGCGCGTGGCATATACCTGGAATGCTCCGCCCCTGCTGAGTGCTCGTCGGCGACATCAGCGCGCCCGTCGGAGCGAACAGCACACGCTCCCACCTGCCCTCGGAAAAGCCGCGCAGTATGAGCGAGCAGAGCACCGAGGCCGAGCAGCCGCAGCCCGAGCCGCCCGCATGAACGTCCTGCCGCCCGCGGTCGAAGATCAGCACGCCGCAGTCGGTGTAAAATTTGCCGAGCCTAACGCCGTCGCGCCTGAAAAGCTCCTCAAGCGTATCGTGGCCGACAGCGCCGAGGTCACCGGTGACTATCATGTCGTAGTAGTCCGGCGCTCTGCCCGTGTCGTCAAAGTGCGCCCTGAGCGTCTCGTATGCCGCGGGAGCCATGGCGCTCCCCATATTTCCAGCATCCATTATTCCGGCATCGAATATCCTGCCAGGCGTGAGACAGGTCACATACGGGCCTTTTCCGCCGCGCTGCAATATCACCGCCCCTGCGCCCGTGACCGTCCGCTGCGCGGTCGGTGTGCGCTGTCCGCCGTATTCGAGCGGAAAGCGGTACTGCCGCTCGGACGAGCAGAAGTGCGAGCCCGTGACGGCGCACACACGTTCGGCAAAGCCGCCGTCTATTGCCATCGTGCCGAGAATCATTGCCTCGCCCATCGTAGAGCACGCACCGTACAGACCGAAGTGCCGAACTCCGGTGTTTTCGAGCGCGAAGGCAGAGCCCACGCACTGGTTCAGAAGGTCGCCGGAGAATATCATGTCAAGCTCACGCGGCGGGATGCCGAGCTTGCCGCAGCACAGCTCGAAGCATTCCCGTATCATCGCGCTCTCGGCCTTCTCCCACGAGCTCTCGCCGAAGTAAGCGTCAAGGCATATCTTGTCAAAGCAGTGGCCTATAGGCCCCTCGCCCTCCTTCTGTCCGACCACCGAGGCAAAGGAGGCTATGCACGGCGGCCTTTCGGGGAGAAGGGTCTGTCTGCCGATAATTTTATTCAAGCTTATCACCGCAAATATTTTGCCCGAAGCAGAAGAGAAAATACGGCTGAACCGAAAGAAATCGATTCAGCCGTACAGCATTAATATTTAGATTTAGAAAATATCCTCGTTGACCTTTGCGGGAGGCACCTCGAGCACCGAGGGATCCTGAATAATGCGGTTTATGATCTTGAAGGCGCTGGCGTAGTAGTGACCGTCCACCGTGCGCTCGTCGAGGACGAATTTGCCGTCAACATACTTGCGGTCAACAACGTTGCCGTGGCGGTCGAGCTCATGCACATGGCGCTTTGCGCCGAAGGAGACGAACACCGGCAGCGTACCGAAGTTGTAAATGTGATGATAAATGGGGCCGATGCCGAGCGAGCCGAGATCGGTGATTATCATCGAGCCGTGGAAGGGACTGACATCCAGCAGTTTTTTCGGGATAAGGCCGAAGTAGTCGGCAACGCGCAGCAGCCAGATGGCAAAGCTTATGAGGAAGCGGGGCAGGGCGGCGAACTTGTTCGCAAACTCCTCCGTGCCGTTTTCATCGTCGGAGTTCTTGATCTCGTCGATAGCGGCGTTCATGCGGTTATAAACGTCATATATCGTATCGGTAGGCTTGAATACGACCTTGATGGTCGTCTCGGTCGCGTCAATGCTCATGCTGCGCTTCACGGCCATGACGACCTCAATGTCCTCGCGGGCGTACAGGCGCTTGCCGACGCAGAAGCGGTTGAGACCGGGCAGATAGGCGCAGGCGCGGACATAGGACGCAATGAGCAGGTGCAGCATGCCCATGCCCTTGTATCCGGCGACGCGCTGCTTTCTGAACCAGCGGTCGGCATTCGTGATCTCGAACGACTCCTCATAGAAATTGAGCGCGTCGTTTCTCTGCGGCATTATAAAGGGGATGAAGTTGTAAAAGCCGTTCAATGAGCGCAGCCGTCTGCCGTCAACGCGGTCTCCGGCGCGCCTTTTATAATTGTTAGCCATGATAGGCCTCCTTGGTACTTCACAATTTTGAAATAAACGTACTAAGTCATTATACATGGTCAAATAGAGTTTGGCAAGAAAAAAGCGCAGTTTTTACGTTTTATAAACAAAATAAGCGTCTCTGTAAAGTCAAAAATAAAAAAATAGGGAAAACGCGCAGAAAAAGCTTGCAAAATCAAGGATTAACATATAGTATGTTAATTAACAAACTATCATCCTCGGCTCAGAGCCGAAAATCAGAGCCTTGATCTGCCAAGGCCGGACGGGACGCTGAATGTCGCAGAAGAGCAAAATAATAGTTTAACAATTTAAATTGCTTGAAGATTGTCAATGAAAAATGCACAAAATATGTTGAAATTTGAAAGTAATTTTGTTATTGTTAACATATACCGTCGATCAACAAGAGCACACACGCCTGACAGCAGTCCTTTTCGGCGCTTTCCGTCTTTTTCTATTTGACGGGCGTCAGCCCGCCTGCATAGAAGAAAGCCGAAAATCACCCGAAAATTACAGGCTGACAGGTGCCTTGCAGTTTTGACAGAACTCGAATGTGCTCTCAGGCAAGGGCTTTAACGCAGCATGGACATATTTGAGCCTGTCAAAACCGTATTTGCTCTTGTCAATCGACGGTATTAAAAACATTCAACGTTGTAAAATTTAATATAGTATAAAGAAAACTAACGAAGGGAGGAGATCTGATGGCATTTGATGAGATTGCCGGAATAAGCGCGGCGGAGGAAAGCGTTCGCCTCGGACTTGCCGAGGCACAGGCGGAAGCCAAGAAAATACTTGCGCAGGCCGAGCTTGCCGGCAAGACAGATGTCGCCGAGGCACGGGAGAAGGCTGAAAAGGAGCTTGCCGAACGCAGAGCCGAGGCAAGCGCCGCGGCGGAGAAAGAGGCACAGGAGATATACCTGAAGGCCGAGAACAAAAAGGCCGTGCTCCGCGCCAAGGCCGAAGGCCGCCGTGACGCTGCGGCAAAACTTATCGCGGAAAGGATCGTGAACGAGTAATGGCCATTGAAAAAATGAAAAAGCTCAGACTGCTGGCCGTCCGCGATCAGAAAAAAGAGCTGCTGCGCAGGCTTCAGCTTCTCGGCTGCATGGAGGTGTCCGAGCCCGAGCTTGATGAGCTCTCGCCGGAGCTTCGGCAGCATCTGGCCAAGGAGGGAAGCGATGCGACAAGGTGCAGGACAGATCACGCCGTGCTCGTTCAGGCGGTGGAGCTTCTTGACAGGTATGCGCCCGTCAAAAAGGGGCTTCTTTCGGCAAAGCCGGAGACTGAGGTAAAAACGCTGCTTGACGACTCGACGCTTCAGGCCACGCTCGAAACCGCGCGCAGGATAGTCACGATCGACGAAACGGTGCGCAGGATAAACGCCGAGAGCGCGCGCATTTCCGGCGCGATCGACGCGCTCAGGCCGTGGCTCGGGCTGGACTATCCGCTCGACGGGCAGGGAACGCAGCGCTGCGCCGTGACGCTGGGCTTTGCGCCGGCGCTGACCGAGCTGTCCGAGCTGCGGCAGAGCCTTGCGGATGTGACCGAGGAGGCGGAGCTCATCTCCGTGTCCGACGACAGCTCGCAGCACTATCTGGCGCTTATCTGCTTCAAAGAGGATCTGCCTGCGGCGCTGGACGCACTGAGGGCGCACAACTTTTCCATTGCGGCCTTTGGAAGCTCCGAAGGTACGGCAGCCGAGAGCACGGAAAAGCTCAGCGCAGAGCTCGGAGAGCTGGCCGCCAGAAAGGAAGCGCTTATCGCAGAGGTGAGCGCCATGGGCGAATACCGGCAGGAGCTCAAGCTCAGCGCCGACAGAATGGAGACCAAGCTCGCCTATGCCGAGGCCGAGGGCAGGCTCTACGGCATGGAAAGCGCAGTTGCGCTTCAGGGCTGGGTGCTCGCCAGAAGAATACCTGAGCTGGAGGACTGCCTCGAGACGTTTGACTGTGCCTGGGAGCTCACTGACCCCGAGCCCGAGGAATATCCCGACGTGCCCGTAGCTCTTCGCAACAATAAGCTGACAAACGCACTGAACACAGTCACGAACATGTACAGCCTGCCGTCATATGACGGCGTTGACCCGAACCCGCTGATGGCGCCGTTTTTCATCCTGTTTTACGGGCTGATGATGGCGGACATGGGCTACGGTCTTATAATGATCCTTGCGGCAGCCGTCGCAATGAAGAAGATACATCCGCGCAAGGGCACGCTGAGCTTCTGCCAGCTTCTCCTGTACTGCGGCATATCGACCTTCATTATGGGAATCTTGACAGGCGGCTTTTTCGGCGACGCGCTCGCGCAGCTCGGAAAGATCCTCGGCAAGCCCGACGGATGGGGCGAGCTGTGGTGCCTGTTCAACCCGATGACCGACGTTATGACGGTGCTCATAGGCGCTATGGCGCTCGGTCTTATCCACCTGAACACGGGCATGGTCATAAGCGCTGTCGAGAAGGTCAAGAGCGGCGACGCGGCAGGAGCGTTCTGGGAGGAGGGCTCGCTGTGGGTCATTCTCATCGGCGCTGTCATGGCGGCGCTCAAGGTCGGCAATATCGGCGGAGTGCCCGTGGTGCTCGTCATCGGCTGCGTGATGCTCTTTTACGGCGGAAGCCGCGGCGCTAAGGGCTTCGGCAAAATAACGAGCCTGTTTGCAACGCTGTACAACACGGTGACCGGCTGGTTCGGCGATATACTTTCCTATTCCCGAATCATGGCGCTGATGCTTGCCGGCAGCGTTATCGCAACGGTGTTCAATACCATAGGCGGCATAGCGAACAGCCTTGCGCTGTTTATACCCGTGTTCCTCATCGGACACTGCCTGAACTTTGCCCTGAACCTGCTGGGTTGCTATGTACACGACCTGAGGCTTCAGTGTCTGGAGTACTTCGGCAAGTTCTACAAGGACGGCGGCAGGGCGTTCAAACCCCTTGAAGTAAGCACAAAATATTATGATATAGCGGAAGAATAATAGGAGGAAAAATACATGGAATTTCTGTTTGCACACACCGGCCTTGCAAT
This sequence comes from Hallerella sp., assembly GCA_963620985.1. Lineage (GTDB taxonomy): Bacteria > Bacillota > Clostridia > Oscillospirales > Oscillospiraceae > F23-B02. The sequence continues at coordinate 18,484 of CAVFCI010000017.1, forward strand.
AGGTCTTCTCGGCGCAGGTCTCGCAGCATGCATGGCCGGCGCAGGCTCGGCAGTCGGTACAGGTATCGCAGGTGAGGCCGGCGCTGGCCTCGTCACGGAGGATCCCTCGAAGTTCGGTAAGACGCTGATCCTGCAGGTCATCCCCGGCACTCAGGGACTGTACGGTCTGGTCGTTTTCTTCGTTGCGATCATGAACATGGGACTGTTCGACGGTACTGCGATGGAGCTTTCGTTCATCGACGGCTGCCGTTACTTCGCAGCCTGCATGCCCATTGCCATCGGCGGTCTCGTTTCCGCTATCGGTCAGGGCAAGGTCGCCGCGGCATCCATAAACCTGCTTGCAAAGAACCCCGACCACTGGGCAAAGGGCATGATCCTGTGCATCACCGTTGAGTTCTACGCAATTTTGTCCCTGCTTGCATCAATGATGATGCTGCTGTATATATGATCAGACGGTGAAATTTAACATAAAGGCAGGGCTTTACCATGAAAGGCACTGAAAAAATAATCGCACATATACGGGCCGACGGCGACGCTGAGGCGAAAAAGATAACGGACGCAGCGTCAAAGCAGGCCGAAGAGATCCGCGCGGAGAACTTCAAAAAGGCGCTCGAGGAGTATGAAAAGCTCATGCAGTCGGGAAATGCCGAGTGCGAGGATATCCTCAGCGGCAGCCGCCGCATTGCGGAGATGGAGGCAAAAAAGAGCGTCCTTTCCGTAAAGCAGGAGATGGTATCCTCGGCGTTTGACGCCGCGCGCGACGAGATAGTCAATATGCCGCGCGATAAATACACGCAGTTTCTTGCGCGCATGGCAGCCGAGTCGGCCTCCACCGGCGAGGAGGAGATACTTCTCAACGAAAACGACCTGAGGGAGCTCGGCAAGGCCGTCTGCAAGGCGGCAAACGAGCTGCTTGCGGCAAAGGGAGTGCACGGCGGGCTCAGCCTCAGCGAGGACACTGCCGATATCTCCGGCGGACTTATCGTCCGCTTCGGCGGCATAGAGACAAATTGCAGCATCGACGCGCTCATTCGCCAGCGCCGCAGCGCCCTTTCGACAGAGGTTGCGGCAGTGCTGTTTGAATGATGCGGCGCTGCAGATCCCGAAAAGGGAGGGAATGAATTGGCAAATAAAAAGTGCGTCAGAGAAAAATATCTGTATCTTTCCGCGATGCTCAGAGCAAGAGAGGCAAAAATGCTCAACCGCGACAAGGCCGAGCGCATGATAGATGCACCGAGCTTTGACGAGGCTGCGAAGATGCTCACCGACTGCGGCTATAAGGACATGTCCGGCTACTGCGCAAAGCAGGTCGAGGCAGCCCTTGCCGAGCACAGGGCGGAGATCTTCGCGGAGCTTGCGCGTATATCACCGGACACGGAGCCTGTGGAGATATTCCGCATGAGGTATGACTACCACAATGCGAAGATCGTCATAAAGACCGAGGCCGACGGGCGCGACCGCTCCGATCTCATGAGCGAGTCGGGCAGGGTAAGCCCCGAGCTTTTGAAGAGCAGCTTCGCGGAGGAAAAATACCTGAGCCTGCCGCCGGTGCTGGCCGAGGCGATGGTCGAGGCAAAAAGCGCCCTGGCACGCTCGCGCAATCCCCAGCTTGCCGACTTCATACTCGACAGAGCATATTTCGCGGAGCTCATCGCGGCCTCCGAGCGGCTCGGCAGCAGCTTCCTGCGCGGCTATGCGCAGACGCTCATCGACGCAGCCAACCTCCGGAGCGCGGTGCGCACGATGCGCATGGGCAAGGACGCTGAGTTCCTCAAAACGGCGCTCATCACGGGCGGCGGCATAGACACGGGACGTATCCTTGCGGCCTTCGGTTCGGGCGATACGCTCGCGGCGATATACGCCAACACGCTTCTGGCAAACGCAGCCGTGCTCGGCGCGGCAGCGGTAAAGGGCGGCGCTATGACGGAGCTCGAGCTTGCCTGCGACAACGCGGTGACGGCGTATCTGACGGGCGCAAGGCTCGTGGCCTACGGCGAAGCGCCGGTCATTGCGTATCTTGCCGCCGTCGAGGGTGAAGTGACCGCGCTGAGAATGATACTCACCGGACTTCTTGCCGGACTTCCGGCGGATACCATACGGGAAAGGCTGCGTGATCTGTATGCTTAAAATTGCGGTCATAGGACGGCGGGAAACGGTTATGGGGTTCACGGCGCTTGGTCTGGAGGCATATCCGGTAGCCGACAGCTCCGAGGCAAAGGCGATACTTCGCACGCTCACCCACGAAAGGGAGGATGTTGCGATAATCTACATCGAGGAGGATATCGCCATGGAGCTTCAGAGCCAGATAGATAAATTCAAGGACAGCCCGAAGCCGGCGATAATCCTTATCCCGGGCAGAGAGGGCAGTCTCGGCATGGGGCTTTCGGCTCTCAATGCCGCTGTAGAGCGTGCCATCGGCACGAATATCCTCGAGAATAATTAAGAAAGAAAGGTATCTGTATGAGCGGAACTATAATAAAGGTCTCAGGCCCGCTTGTAGTCGCGGAGGGACTTGGCGACGCGAACGTTTCAGACGTTGTGCGAGTAGGTCCCGACAGACTTATAGGCGAGATACTTAACATGACCGGCGACAGCGCTTCGATACAGGTCTATGAGGAGACCTCGGGTCTCGGACCGGGCGCTGTGGTCGAAACGTCGGGCATGCCGATGTCAGTCGAGCTCGGGCCGGGCATGCTGGAGAATATCTATGACGGTATCCAGCGCCCCCTGCCGGAGATACGCGAGCTGACCGGCGCTACCATAAGCCGCGGCACCGACGTTCCCGCGCTCAACCGAAGCAAAAAATGGAGCTTTGTGCCCACGGCGCACGAGGGCGACGAGCTGTCCGGCGGCGACGTTATCGGCACGGTTCAGGAAACGAGCGCGATACTTCACAAGATCATGGTGCCGCCCGATATGAGCGGCAGGCTCGTAAGCATACAGGGCGGAGATTTCACCGTAACGGAAACGGTCGCCGTGCTGGAGGATAAGAAGGGCGAAAAGCATGAGCTCACGCTGATGCAGAAGTGGCCTGTCCGTATAAGCCGCCCCTATGCGTCAAAGAGCATGCCCACGCGCCCGATGAACTCAGGACAGAGAATAATCGACACGCTGTTTCCCATTGCAAAGGGCGGCACGGCGGCAGTCCCCGGCCCCTTCGGCTCGGGCAAGACCGTTGTTCAGCACCAGCTTGCAAAGTGGTCGGACGTTGATATAGTTATCTACATCGGCTGCGGCGAGCGCGGCAACGAGATGACCGACGTTCTCATGGAGTTCCCCGAGCTGACAGACCCCAGAAACGGCGAGCCCCTGATGAAGAGAACGGTTCTCATAGCCAACACCTCCGACATGCCCGTTGCGGCGCGTGAGGCATCCATCTACACCGGCATCACCATTGCCGAGTATTTCCGCGACATGGGCTACGACGTTGCGGTTCTGGCCGACTCCACCTCGCGCTGGGCGGAGGCTCTGCGTGAGATGTCGGGCCGACTTGAGGAGATGCCCGGCGAAGAGGGCTATCCGGCCTACCTCGCCTCGCGCATAGCACAGTTTTACGAGCGCGCGGGCGTTGTCGAATGCCTCGGCTCGGACGGGAGGCGCGGCTCGGTCACAGCTATCGGCGCGGTCTCGCCTCCCGGCGGCGATATCTCCGAGCCTGTTTCGCAGGCGACGATGCGTATCGTCAAGGTGTTCTGGGCGCTCGACTCCTCGCTTGCCTACGCCCGACACTTTCCGGCGATAAACTGGCTGACCTCGTATTCACTGTATGTCGATACGCTGGCAAAGTGGTATAACGAGCAGTTCGGCCCCGAGTACATGGCAAACCGCGACAAGGCGATGCACATCCTTCAAGAGGAAAACGAGCTTCAGGAGATCGTCCGTCTCGTCGGTCAGGATGCGCTCAGCCCCGCAGACAGACTCACGATGGAAACGGCCAAGATGCTGCGCGAGGACTTTTTGCAGCAGAACGCCTTCGTTGACGAGGATGCGTATTCATCCTACGCCAAGCAGTTTGAGCTCATGCGCATGATCCTCAGCTTTGATGCCATGGGACGCGACGCGCTCGGCAGGGGCGCGGATATGAAGGCGCTGTTCGGCATCGGAGCGAAGGAACGCATAGGCCGCGCAAAGATGGCCTCTCCCGACAGCTTCAAGCAGGAGTACGCCTCCATCCTTGAGCAGATGAAGACAGAGATCGATGCGGTCATCGCAGGAGGTGAGGACGCATGATTAAAGATTACAAGACCATACGGCAGATAGCAAACCCGCTTATGATCGTCGAGCAGGTCGAGGGCGTTACCTATGACGAGCTGTGCGAGATCGAGCTTCAAAACGGCCAGACTCGCCGCGGCAAGGTGCTCGAGGTCGAGGGCGACAGAGCGGTCGTTCAGCTCTTCGACTCGGCGCAGGGCATAAATCTTGCGCAGACGAAGGTGCGCTTCCTCGGTCATCCGCTGGAGCTTGCCGTTTCAGAGGATATGCTTGGCCGCGTATTCAACGGCATGGGTCAGCCCATCGACGGCGGCCCCGAGCTTCTTGCCGACGCTCACCGCGACATTAACGGTATGCCCATGAATCCGGCTGCCCGCGCCTACCCCGCAGAGTTTATCCAGACCGGCGTTTCCACGATAGACGGCCTGAATACCCTCGTTCGCGGCCAGAAGCTGCCCATATTCTCGGCCTCCGGCCTTCCGCACGCGGCGCTGGCGGCTCAGATAGCGCGTCAGGCCCGCGTTCTCGGCGACGGAGAGAACTTCGCGGTCGTCTTTGCGGCGGTCGGCATCACCTTCGAGGAGTCGGAGTACTTCATCGAGGACTTCAAGCGCACCGGCGCTATCGACAGAACTGTCGTATTTTCAAACCTTGCAAACGACCCCGCGGTCGAGCGTATTGCGACCCCGCGTATGGCGCTGACGGCGGCGGAGTACCTTGCGTTTGAAAAAGATATGCACGTTCTTGTCATCATAACCGATATCACCAACTACGCAGAAGCGCTGCGCGAGGTCTCGGCGGCGAAGAAGGAGGTTCCCGGACGCCGCGGCTATCCCGGCTATCTGTACACCGACCTTGCGACGATGTACGAGCGCGCAGGCCGGCGCATAGGCTGCAAGGGCTCGATCACCATGATCCCCATCCTCACCATGCCTGAGGACGACAAGACCCACCCGATCCCCGACCTCACGGGCTACATCACCGAGGGTCAGATCATCCTCAGCCGCGAGCTGCACCGCAAGGGCATCGTGCCGCCCGTGGACGTTCTCCCGTCGCTGAGCCGACTGAAGGATAAGGGCATCGGTGTCGGCAAGACCCGCGAGGATCATGCGGGCACGATGAACCAGCTGTTCGCTGCGTACTCACGCGGCAAGGACGCAAAGGAACTCATGACCATCCTCGGTGAGGCCGCCCTTTCCGACGACGATAAGCTCTTTGCCGAGTTTGCCGACGAGTTCGAGAAAACCTACGTCAATCAGGGCAACAACACAAACCGCAGCATTGAGGAGACCCTCGACCTCGGCTGGAGGCTGCTGAAGATCCTGCCCAGAGCGGAGCTCAAGCGCGTAAAGCCCGAGATGATCGAAAAATACATGAAGTAAGGGGGAGTCTTTATGGCAGGCACCACGATAACCCCTACAAGAATGATGCTCAAGCAGCTCAAGGGCAGGCTCAAGACTGCCCGACGCGGTCATAAGCTGATGAAGGATAAGCGCGATGAGCTGATGCGTCAGTTCATGGACATCGTGCGCCTTAACAAGCAGCTGCGCGAGCGCGTCGAGCAGGGGCTGACGGAGGCATTTGCCGCCCTTCAGGTCGCAAGCGCGATCATGAGCCCCGAAATGCTCGAGCAGGCGCTTTTGTACCCGCGCCAGAGCGTCGAGCTGGATATGGAGTTTAAAAACATCATGAGCGTCAATGTCCCGCGCTACTCGTTCCATACGCGCAACAACGATCCGTCGGAGATATACCCCTACGGCTTTGCGCAGACCTCGGGCGAGCTCGACGATGCACTTGAGCGCATGGCGACGGTGTTTGAGGATATGCTTCAGCTTGCGCAGGTCGAAAAGACCATGCAGCTTCTGGCCGAGGAGATCGAAAAGACGCGCCGCAGAGTAAATGCGCTGGAATACGTCATGATCCCCGAGCTTGAGAGCAATATAAAATACATCTCTATGAAGCTTGAGGAGAACGAAAACTCCACAAAGGTACGCCTTCTCAAGGTCAAGGAAATGGTTCTCCAAAACGCGCACGACTTTAAGTAAATGAAAAAATCTCCCGTTCGCCGAACGGGAGATTTTTTGCGTACAATAAATTTCGGGTAAAGCCGTCACTGCACTCGCAGTGTCAGACCTATCTCCGAGCCGTTGAGCGCCGAACTACCGGCTGCATCGGCAAAGCATTCATATTTGAGCACCGCGTCGTATTCGCCCGCTGCGAGAGCTTTGCCGAGCGTTTCCTGCGAAACTGTCTGCCCCGGCGCAAGAAGCTCGGAGCTCCAGAGCGTTTCACTGCCGCAAAGCAGGGAAATGCGGAAGTAGCAGGAGTTGGCCGACGGGTTATACAGTGAAAAGCTCTGCGCCGTCGAGCCGGCTGTCAGGTAGAGATGGTCATAGCCGGGAATGGAGATGAAATCGGGATCCTTGGCTGTCGATCCTGTCTGCCGTATCAGCTCCGAGTCATCGTAGGACGCAGCGCTCTGATCGCTGCCGCCCCGATCCGAATTTATCGCTGCCAGCGTTATACCGACAGAAATCGCGGCCACGGCAATAAGCGCGAGGATCGCCAGACCAATATTTTTTGCTTTTTTACTCAAATTCATTTTTATTCCCTCATTCCCGGTAGGATCATGCTTTAATCAGCCGCGCTGACGGATTCCAGCGACGCGGTAAAGGTTATCGTGTCGGAGTACGAGCCTGCGGCGGCATTTTTCCATGCATAGTCGCTGATGCGGGCAACAACAAGGCAGTGACCGCCTTCGCCGTTTACATCGCTTGCGGAGAAGTCCTTGCCGCGGAAAAGAGGGACGTTGCCGTTGGCATCCTTGCTTGCGAAGAGATCCTCGGGACGGTAGCTGATCTTCTTGGAGGAGTCACTGTCGTTGACGAGATAGAAATTGGTGCCGCTTGCTGCGGTGACCTTTACATACTGGTCGTCGGAAATTTGACCGGTGACCTTTACGTTGCCGATTGTGGCGTTCTTCTCGCCGTAAGCTATATCGACCGTTGCGGGGATCGTGAGAACATAGGACGAGGGAACGGTCGTCGTGATAACGGTTTTCTGCTCAACGACACCATCGGCGCTCGCGGCGACGACGGACGAGGTGAGTGCTGCAGCGGCGCAGAGGCATGCGATAAATTTTTTCATGTTTTACACTCCTGAAAATAATAGTATTTCGGTCTTCAGACCGCTTATAATGGTAGCAGGAACAGCTAATGTTTGTTATCATCGAAAGGTAAAATCCTCGAAAAATCAAAACAGCGCTCTCCGCCCACTATCAAATTTATTAGCTGCTCATTAACCGACCAATATCTTTCCACACAGCGATATCCCGCCTATAATGATGGCAGATGAGCCGAGAGGCTCAAAAAACAAGGAGGATGCTGTTATGCTGAACGAAAATGTTGTTAAGGTACTCAAGGGCGGAATGTGGGATCTGGCCACCTGCCGCGACGGTGAGCCGAACGTGGTGCCCGTCGCGTTCAAGGACGTAACGCCCGACGGAAAGCTTGTTGTCGGCGACGTGTTTCTCGACACGACGCTCAAAAACCTCGCGGCGAACAATGGCCGCATAGCCGTCTCGGTCTACGATGCCGCAAGTCTCGAAGGCTATCAGATCAAGGGCAGCGCCGTGTATGTCACCGAGGGCGGGCTCGTTGCGACCTTCAAGGCCATGGTCGAGAAGATGTTTAACGGCGCGGCGACCGCAAAGGGCGCACTGGTCATAACGCCCGAGAAGGTCATCGTCACAACTCCCGGCGCGGACAACAAAAAAGAACTGTAAAAAATGATAATGAGCAGGTGCGAATAACACCTGCTCATAAATTTATTAGTTACTTGCCGAGTGCGCGTTATCGGGCTATAATGGAGAAAACGCAAAAGGGGAGAGCGCCATGTATCAGAGAAAGCTTGAAAAGGATATACGCTGCCCGCTCGAATACGGTATGGAGCTGTTCGGCGGAAAGTGGAACTCGCGCATCATCTGCGTGCTTGCAGCGCTGGGCACTCTGCGCTACAGCGAGCTGCGCCGCGAGATGGGCAATATCACCGACGCGGTGCTGGCCTCCGCGCTGAAGGGACTTATCGCAAACGATATCGTGCAGCGCAGGTCTTACGACGAGATACCGCCGAGGGTGGAATATTCGCTGACGGAGAAGGGCGCGTCGGTAGTGCCGATACTCCAGAGCATATGCCGCTGGGCGGGCGCGTTTTACAAGGACGAGGGCGATACGCCCATGATCCAGTGCCGAAAATGCGACCACCGCGGCTGAAAAAATTGACCGAGCCGAACTGAGAGAGCGCAGACATGAATAGCTGCGCTCTCTCAGTTTGTTCTCCCAAGAATATAGTCTACGCTGACACCTTAAAAATCGGCAAGCTTTATGAGTGCGGCACTCGGAATATCGAGCTCGCCGCTTTCGTAGCGCGAGTATGTCGTCTGACTTACGTTCAGAATTTCAGCTATCTCGCGCTGGCGGAGATCCTTATCCTCGCGCATATCGCGCAGTCGTCTGTACATTCATATCACCCTGCGCAATTGTATGATATGCGAATATTGCATATTGGATTTTATGCGATATTCGCATAAACTATACACGGGAGGTGATACTGTGCCTGACTACGAGGAGATGTATCTTTTACAGAGCAATAATGAACAGCAGCAAAAGAGTGCAGACTGAAAATCTGCACTCTTTTTTGAAAATATGTAGGCGGCTGCCGCCGCAATTTCATAACACCTCATCCGTCAGCCGATTTCGGCGCAGAAGAAACCATTACAAACAGAACAGACGGTAGTTTCGGTTGGGCGCCTGCAATAAGCGTATCCGTAGCTGCGTCAAAGCGCCATCAAAAAAGCAGCATGCGGTCGTTATCGAGGGTTTTGCCGGAGCCGGCCTTGAAGCGGTCGAGGAAATCCTGCACGGTCATGCCCTCGCGCTCCGAGCCGGACACGTCCATGATGATGTTTCCCTTATCCATCATCAGCGTGCGGTTTCCGAGGTCGAGCGCCGACTGCATGTTGTGAGTTATCATCATGCAGGTGAGCTTACCCTCGGCGACTATGCTTTTCGTGAGCTCGAGCACCTTCTCCGCAGTCCCGGGGTCGAGCGCAGCCGTGTGCTCGTCAAGCAGCAGGAGCTTGGGCGGAACGACCGTAGCCATCAGCAGCGTGAGCGCCTGACGCTGGCCGCCGGAGAGCAGTCCGACCGGCTGGGTGAGCCTGTCCTCAAGCCCCATGTCCAAAAGCGCGAGCTTCTCGCGGAACAGTGCGCGGTCGGCCTTCGTGATGTGCGAGAACCAGCCGCCGCTTTTTGCCGCCATTGCAAGGTTCTCCTCAATGCTCATGCCAGGTGCGCTGCCGCGCATGGGATCCTGAAACAGCCTGCCGATATCGTGAGCGCGCTTGTACTCGGGCATGAAGGTAATGTCGCGCCCGCCGAGCTCGATGCTGCCGCTGTCGGTGTAGAAGCTGCCGGCAATGGCGTTGAAAAGCGTTGATTTTCCCGCGCCGTTTGCGCCGATGATGGTGATGAAGTCGCCGTCATGCACGTCGAGCGTCAGTCCGCTGAGCGCGGTCTTTTCGTTGACCGTCCCAGGGTTAAAGGTCTTGCTTATATTGTTGAGCCTGAGCATATCACACACCGCCCTTCTGCGTTTTGAGGCCGAGCCGACGCTTTATCATCGGCATCTGCTTTTTGAGATAAGGTATCGAGATCGCAAGCACGACGATGATCGAGGATATGAGCTTTAGCATGAACGCCGGCATATCAAAGCGCAGCGCTATGGTGTAGACCAGCCTGAACAGTACCGAGCCGAGCACCACGCCCACGGCGCGGCTGAATATGCCGCCCCTGCCGAGGATAACGCCGCCGATGAGCAGCGAGGCAAGCGCAATGGTGACCATGCCGGTGCCGATGTTTATATCAACCGCCTTCTGCGACTGCGCCAGCAGGCAGCCGGACAGCGCCGTGAACGAGCCCGCGATGCACAGGCCGATTATGGTCGTGAAGGCGGTGTTTATAGACGATGAGCGCACCATGTCGGGATTGTTGCCCGTTGCGCGGATGGCAAGACCGAGGCGTGTTTTGAGAAACAGGGTCAGCAGAACGAGGATGACGATGACCGCAATGAGCGCGACTGCAAGCTTGTACTGCTTTGCAAAAGCAGTGCCCTTTAAAAGCTCCTTCATCAAGGAGAACACGGTGTCGGCCTTGTTCATGTTGAGCAGCGACGAGCCGCCCATGATGGCGATGTTCACGGAATACAGTCCCGTGTTCACGATGATGCCGGCCAGCAGGCTGTCAACGCCGAGCTTCGTCTGCAAAATGGCGGTCACGAAGCCCGAGCATACACCGGCTGCCATCGCGGCGGGTATCGCAAGATACGGATGCCCCGAGAGCACGACGATCGCGCCGACCGCAGCGCCGAGAGTGAAGCAGCCGTCGGTGGACAGGTCGCACACGTTGAGCATACTGTAGCTCAGATACAGTGCGAGCACCGTCAGCGAGCAGATAAGCCCCAGCTCAAGCGCTGTCTGCCCAAGGCTCAGTATCGTTGCAATATCCATGTCGTTTCCTCTTTTCGGGTGTTATTACTGCTCAACGTCGCTGAAGCTCTCAGCGGTGGTGATGGTGTTTATCTTGGTGCAGTAGGGCTCGAACGCCGCTGCGACGGTATCGTAATCGTAGCCGAGCTCTGCGCAGATCTCGGTGTTTATGGTAGCGGTGCCGTTATCGAAGGTCTTGACTGCGGTGGTCGCGGGGTCTGCGCCGTTGAGAAGAATGTCGGCGACCATGTTCGCGGTCTCAACGCCGAGGTTTGCATAGTCAACGCCGTAGCCGAGGAACGCACCGTTGAGCGCGAAGGAGTCTGCGCCGGTGTAGTGGGGGATGCCGGCCTTTGCAAGGGTCTCGTAGATCGCAAGCTCTGCCTTCATGATGGAGTTGTCGGTCGGGGTGAACACTGCGTCAACGCCGTCGGCAACCATGGCCTCGGCTGCGAGCATGACCTCGTCTGCGGTGGAGCCGGTGTGCTCGACTATCTCAACGCCCTTGGCCGTGAGAAATTCCTTTGCCGCTGCGATGGAGGCTGCCGAGGAGTCCTGACCGACATCGTAGAGCAGGCCGATCTTCTTTGCGTCGGGATCGTTTGCGAAAATGAGGTTCATGATAGCCTCTGCATCAAGGTAGTCGCTCGTGCCGGTGACATTTGCGCCCGGCGCCTCGAGGCTCTCGACGAGCTCCGCGCCGACGGGGTCGGAAACTGCGGAGAACACGACGGGGATCTCGTTATCCTCTGTCAGCGCCTGCATACGCATTGCAACGGGAGTCGCAACGCCGACCATGAGGTCAACGCCGTCGGCGATGAAGTTGGAGATTATCTGCTCCATAACGGTCGCGTCCGCGTTGCAGTTATCGTAGCTTATATCAAAGGTAACGCCCTTTTCCTCGCCAATGGCCTTGAGCTGAGCCTGAATGTTCTCAACTATCTGGTTGAGCGATGCGTCGTCAACATAGTTGCATATGCCGACCTTGTAGACCTTTGCGCTGTCGCCGCTGCTGCTGCCGCTGTCCGTGTCCTTGCTGCCGCAGGCGCAGAGCGTGAATACCATTGCCAGTGCGCATACAAGCGCGAGTGCCTTTTTGATGATTGCGTTCTTCATTGTTTTTTCCTCCAAAATTTTTTGTGGCTTGGGTGCAGATGGAGGGGAGCAATAAAAAAAGCAGCCTCCTATCCCAACAATGGGACAAGAGCTGCGCTCCTGCGATACCACCCAAATTGACGAAAAATCGTCCGCTCGCTTATGCGTACCATCATACGCACCCCGATTGATAACGGGAGGGATCCCGTCGGCATCTACTCAAGCTTTTCGCTCTTTCAAGCCGCCCTCCGAAGTCCATTCACCCTGCACCCGCGACCGTGATCTCACCACCCACGGTTCTCTTAACGCCGGCTTTTCAGGACTACTACTCTTCGTCACAGGTTTGATGCTGCAATTATAGCACCTTGTTTTCACTTGTCAAGCCCTAAAATCGAAAATTTTACTGAAAAAATTTTAACGCTCCCTATTGCAATTATCCCGCGCATCGGTTATAATGCACAGGAACTTGATAGGAATTTAATTTTTTTGCAAAGCAGTTAGCGACTGCTAACTCAAAGCAAAAATTTTTCGGAAGCAGTTAGCGGCTGCTAACTCGCTTTGGAAAGCCGAAGCCCCCACTGTAAGGGCTTGGATTCGAGATAGTATACTATTCAGTTAGCATATGCTAACTGATATGAATAAAAAGAAAGGAAGACACATGAAAACAAGAACCAGAACAACAAAGCTCCTGTCGCTGCTGCTTGCCGCGATCATGGTGCTGAGCCTTCTGCCCGTAACGGCGCTTGCCGCGAAGGTGGATAACAGCTACGCAGCAGGAACGTACACAGGTACGGCGCAGGGCTACAAGGGAGAGGTGAATGTCACAGTTACCCTTGAAGAGCAGGAAGGGAATGTCGTTATAAGCGACATTCAGGCAAAGGGCGAAAACGAAACGGCTAATTTCTGGGCAAGTGCCGTGGCTGTTCTCGACAAGATCAAGGAGAACAACGGCACCGACGGCGTTGATGCCGTCTCCGGCGCAACGAGAAGCTCCACCGGCATCATCAACGCGACCAACGCCGCGCTGAGCAAGGCCAATACCGTACCCTCCGGCAGCGGTACGGAAAGCGATCCTTATGTTATCGCAAATGCCGTTCAGCTTCAGTGGCTTGCAACGAGCGTTGACAACGGCAATAGCTTTCAGGGCGAGTACGTTGTCCTCGGTGCGGATATCGACCTTTACAGCATCGAAAGCTGGAACCCCATCGGTGTCGAGAACGAAAGCGAGAATATCTTCCGCGGCACGTTTGACGGCAAGGGCTACAGCATCAAGGGTCTCACGATAAATGCAGCTCCCACGAGCGGTGTCGGCAACTATGGACTGTTTTCCACGCTTGGCAATCAGGCAGTAGTCAAGAATGTCAATGTCAGCGGCGCAGATATTTCCGTAGTATCGACCGGCGATAAGGTGCTTGCGGGCGTGATAGCGGGCTATACCGAAAAAGCTGAGGGATCCGGACACGCAGGTATAGGCACCCGCATAGACTCCTGCTCCGCGACCGGCAGCGTTTCGGTTGTATCAAACAGTGATAAGCTGACCTATGCCGGCGGTATCATCGCATGGGCGAACAGCGGAACCGCGATCACCAACTGCTGGACCGATGCAAGTGTAAGCGCAGTTGCCTCGCCTACCTCCGGCAAAAACAGTATGGCAGGCGGTATCGTAGGCAACAGCGGCCAATATATCCTCATAGCAAACTGCGCGACCTTCGGCAATGTCTATGCTGAAACTCCGGCTGCTACCAATTACGGCGGCATGGGCGGCGGCATCGTCGGCCTGATGGCCGGTAAGCAGTACAATGCTTATGCCGTCGGCGATGTCACCGTCGGCAACGGCGGCCTGAGCAAAGGTCATGTCTGGGTAGGCGCACTTGACGGCATGGTCACGTCCTCCGGCATTACCAAGGATGCCTCGGGCAATTATACCATATATCCCGCCGAGGGCGCATTCCGCCTAGACAACTACTATGCCTCCGATGCAGTCCTCAAGATGAAGGTATACACCGACAGCGGCAGCACTCTGAGCGAGACTAAGACCATCGAAGCCGTGGATCGCGGCTATTCAAATGAAATGAACAGCGTTGACAAGGCCATGGTATCGACCTCCACGACCAAGGCTGAAATGGCTACGGCAGATTTTGCCGAGACGCTCAACGGCAATATAAAGGAGATAAACGGAATTCTCGCGGCCTACGGCATTACCGGCATCGCGCTGCGCGAGTGGCAGCTCGTTAACGGTCGAGTGCTGCCCACAGGCAGCGTCTGGACCTCCGGCGACATTGACGCTTCCGTCTTCGCCTCCGGCGACGGCAGCGAGGAAAATCCCTACATCATAAAAACCGAAGCTCAGCTCAGAGCCTTTGCAGGCTCAATGAGCGAAAAGATAGACTACAGCGGCAAGTACATAGAGCTCGGCGCAGACATTGCCGTCACCGGCGACTGGTCTCCCATCGGCGGCAGCGACTACCTCTTTAACGGCACATTCGACGGCAAGGGTCACAGCATCACGGGTCTTGCCCTCGGCACGAAGGAAGCGCCCTACGCGCTCGATAAGGAAAACCTCTATATCGGTCTGTTCGGTCTCCTCGGCGCAAACGCCGTCGTCAAAAACGTCAAGGCAGACGTTGCGTTCTATACAAGCTATGAAGCCACGGCGTTCGTCGGCGGTATCGCAGGCTATTCAAACGGCAGCAGCGTAAGCGGCAATTATACCGGCGCTGTTATTGACGGCTGCTATGTCTCCGGCACGATCTCTCATGTCGGCGCAAAGGGCAACCAGAATGTCGGCGGCATCATCGGAATGCAGTACAAGGGTGCGCTCATCAACAGCGCATCGACCGTCAGCGTCTCCAACGTCGTTTCCTCCGGCGACCTCGCCGAGGCGGGCGGCCTTGTCGGTCTTAATAACCGCGGCCTCGTGGCCAACTGCTGGGCAGACTGCACCGTGTACGGCTCCGGCAGCCGTGAAAACGGCAACGAGGGCATGGCTGTTGTCAGCAGCCTAATAGCCTGCAACGCCGGTGCACTCGTAAACTGCTATGCCTCCGGCGACGTGAGCACCTATGAGCACTCCACCTACGCGGGCATGGTCTCCGGCTGGGTCACAGGCATAGGCAAGAGCTATAGCTGCTGGTACGATCTCGGCAGCACCATGACGCTCAAGACCGGCGACGCAAATCCGCAGAAGGTCAGCCCCGTTGAATCCATCGGCACCAAGGTGGCCTCCGGCGTGAACGACGAGGGCGACGCATACACAGGCGGCCTTGTCGATAAAATGACCGACGTAAACGGCGCGAGCACCGAGGTTGCCGCGGCTCTCAACGCCTCCTTCGCAGCCTTCCCCATTGATATTACGGTCTACGGCCTTGATAATACGAGCCTCAGGACATGGAGCTTTGATAATACTCTCAGCTTTAGCAGCGAGGCTGCTTCCGTTACCTATGTCCAGCCCGAGTGCGAGAAGGTCGTAAAGCCCGAGCTTACGCTCCTTGACGGCACATGGTACGGACGCGACGATGAAAAGACCACCGTCGTTTCCATCGAGGTCAAAGACGGCAATATAGAAAAGACCGTCGTCATCTCCGGCTCTGAGTCCGGCGAGGCCTACGAGGCGGCTCTCCAAAAGGCAGAGTATAAGGCGACCTACGGCGACTTCTCAGACTACGCGGCAGCCGACACGAGCAAATTCGCCGGCGGCAGCGGCACAGCTGAGGATCCCTATCTCATCGCAAACGAGGCGCAGCTGCGCTATCTGTCGAGCTCCGTGAACGCGGACGTGAGCTGGAGCGGCGTATACTTCAGGCAGACGGCAGACATCACCCTCAGCGGTCAGTGGCAGCCTATCGGCTGGGCGCTCAACGCCGAGATCAACGGCAAGCAGAGCCAGATCTGCGCATACCCCTTCCGCGGCAATTATGACGGCGGCGGCTACAGCATCTCCGGCCTTACCATCGGCAGCGAGGGCTCTCCCGCCGACATGATGACGGCAGGCCTGTTCGGCCTCGCCTCCGGCGAGTACACCACAAACGCCGTGCCCACCGGCAGCGAACAGACCGTCACCATAAAGAATGTAAACCTCGGGAACATTTACATCAACGTTCAGACCCGCTACCAGACCTATATCGGCGGCCTCGTCGGCTCGGGTCAGTACGGCATCTTTGTCGATAACTGCACCGTGACGGGCGAGATCATCTCGGCAACGAGCGAGAGCTTCAGCCGCGCGGGCGGTCTCGGCGGCAGTGTTATGCGCGGCAGCGTGACAAACAGCAGCGCTGACGTGAAGATCACCGCGACTACTGACACGAACCACGCCTACGCGGGCGGCTTCTACGGCATGGATAACCGCGTGACGACCTATAACTGCTACGCACTCGGCAATGTCTACGGCAACTCCACCAATAACAACAAGGTGCACATCGGCGGCTTTGTCGGTCAGGCGGGCGGTGCCCACTATAACTGCTACGCGACAGGCAGCGAGGTCATTTCCTACAAGACCACCAGCGATGTCGGTGCTTTCAGCGGACGCAATGCCGGTATCAACGTTGACTATTACTGCTGTTTCAACAGCGAGGCTCTTGTCAAGCAGGGTGACATTGTCTCGGAAAAGGACAATATGGCTGTCGGCGTTGTCACGACGAACGCCGTGATCGAAAACTGCGAAGGCAAGACCGTCTCGGAGCTCAAGAGCGCAGACTTTGCAAAGCTCCTGACCGTAAATGCCACCGACGAAAATGTTGCGAAAGCAAATGAATTTGTAAACGAAAAGCTTGCCGTGTCCGGCAGCAATCTGGTACAGCTGAACTACTATAACGGCACTGCGCTCTTTGGCTGGACAGCCGACGGCAGCAGCTATGCCGATTTCTGCATGCACACCGGCACTGTCGTGAGCGATAAGGCCGTTGCGGCCACCTGCACAGAGACAGGCCTTACCGAGGGCAGCCATTGCTCGGCCTGCGGTATGGTATTCACCGCTCAGGAAGAGACTCCGGCATCCGGCCACAGCTTCAAAAACGGCAGGTGCAGCGTCTGCGGTGAAAAAGACCCCGACTATACTCCGTCCAGACCCACTCATGTTCACAGCTACACCGAGGAAGTGACCGCCCCGACCTGCACCGAGAAGGGCTACACCA
>CAVFCI010000018.1:0-30603 GCA_963620985.1 Hallerella sp.
GCACCTGTCAGCTGACAATTTTCGTGTGATTTTCGGCTTTCTTCGATGCAGATGGGCTGCCGCCCGTCAAAGAGAAAAAGGTGAAAAGCGCCGAAAAGGGGCGCTGACAGGCGGCAGGGTTCAGCTCCCGTCAGCTTACGCAGCAGCATAGGTTTTTTGACAGTCTGAGCACCCTGTCAGAGGGTGTTTTTTTATGTCTCACTGCCCGGCGATAAAACGCACGGCGCGGCTTTTCTGGCTGCGTTTTATGACGCACAGCTTTTCCTCGTGCTTATTTTCCGGCAGCTGCGCGGGTGCGGGCAGCTCCTCGTCCCGTGCGGTCACGCGCTGCCACACGCTTTCAAAGTTATCAAATTCCATAGACTTCACCGCTGCATTATATGCGCGCTCTTGAAAAAATGCCGCCGGTGTGAGATAATGAAAAGCACATTTTTGCGAGGTGTTTATCATGCCCAGATTTTTTGCGTTCGGAACAAATCGACTCGGCGGCAGGGCGGTCATCCGTGGCCGCGATGCAGAGCATATAAAGGTGCTTCGCCTGCGACCGGGCGAGGAGATGACCATCTGCGACGGAAAGGGCACGGACTATAAGTGCAGGCTCCTGCGCTCGGACAAGGACGAGGCCGAGGCCGAGATCATCGAGGTCGTCGAGTGCGCCGCCGAGCCGACGGTGTCGGTGCGCGTGCTGTGCGGTCTGCCCAAGGGCGATAAGACCGATTACATCATCCAGAAGTGCGTCGAGGCCGGTGCGCAGGAGATATGCTTTTTCCGCAGCGAGCGCGTCGTACAGCGCACAGAGGGCGTAATGAAAAAGCTCGAGCGCTGGAACAGGATAAGCGAGGAGGCCGCAAAGCAGTCAGGGCGCGGCATCATCCCCGAGGTCAGATGGCTCGATACCTACGTCGAGGCGCTCGATGCCGCAAAGCAGCAGGAGGCGGCCTTTTTCATGTACGAGACCGGCGAGCGCGAGAGCCTTCGCGCAGCGCTCACGGGAGCCGATAAGCTCGGCTCGGCGGCTGTCATAACCGGACCTGAGGGCGGCTTTGAGCCCTATGAGGCAGACCTTGCGCGAAAGCTCGGCTTTCACATCTGCTCGATGGGCGAGCGCATTCTCCGCTGCGAGACCGCACCTCTCGTCGCGCTCACGGCGCTGATGTACGAATCGGGTAATTTATAGGCGAATCAAGGCTGTACCTATACGCTTATTGCGGCAGCGCGGAATTTTCGGGAACTTTTCTTGCTCACCGCCGTCTTACAGACAAATACAAACAGGAGGCGGAAAACATGAAAAAACATATCCCGACCGCGCTGGCGGTCATAGCTGCGCTGGCGATATGCATCATCGCCCTCGGCGCGGCAAGCGCGAATGGCGCGCCCTCCCTCGTGCCGGAAAAGCTCACTGCGGCGCTCGGCGACACAAAGACAAGCGCACTGAGCGACGACGCGGAGTATGAAAGCGCACTGAGCACCGAGCTCACGTCGGCGCAGTCGGACAAATATGTGTACCTGTTCGATGCGAAAACAGGCGAGCTCAAATCAGTGCTGCTCACGGGCAAGGCGGCTCAGTCGGAAGCTCCTGTGCCGGAGAGTGCAGCCATCGGGACGGCAGAGAAAATTTTTGCGGCGGCATTTCCGGACGAGAGTGCCGGCAGCTTTGACTCACAATGCCGCTATACCGGCAGCGGCTGGACGGTCGAGTTCTGGCAAAGGCTCGCCGAAGGGCTGTACGGCGGCAGCAAAATTGCCGTCACGCTCAGCGACGGCGGAGAGCTTCTCTCTCTCGTGCGCACAGACGCGGACACCGGCAGCTGGCAGAGCGCCGCGGAAAAGGCAATAGGCCGTGAAAAGGCTATAGAGCTTGCCCTTGCCGCGGTAGACGGCAGCGTGAGCAATACGGACATCACGGCTTACAGAGAAGCGAAGGACGGCGGCATCCTCTGGCAGGTGGATATCGCAAACGTCGATATCGGAAACGGCCTGACGGCCAGCTATTTTGTCACCCTCAACGCCCTCAGCGGCGAGGTGGTCTCCGTCGATATGACCCGCTGATTTTTCAGAGGCGAATCAAGGCTGTACCTATACGCTTATTGCGGTATCCCGACCGTAAACACCGCAACAAACCGCAGCGTTTCGCAGCCCGTAAGAGTGTGCGGTATCAACGCAAAAACAGAGTACGGAATTTTGCTCCGCACTCTGTTTTTTCATTTGAGTATCAATATCAGCGCCGTGCAGACGATGCCCACGGCGAGCATGGCCGCAAGTCCCGCCTTGTTCGGCTTTTTCACCTGAACGGGAACGACGAACAGCGCCCCGTTGACGAGCAGCAGCAGCGTATACGCTATCGGGAAGGACTCCCCCAGCAGACCCCTGAAGCAGAAAAGCAGCGGCACGGTCAGCGCCGAGGAGGTTATCGGCAGGCCGAGATAGTGCTTGCGCTTTTCGCTGGTCTGCTGCTGGCGCGTCTCCTCGGTCACGTTATAATACGCAAGCCTTATAAGTCCCGCGAGCGCAAACAGCGCCATTACGCTTATCTGCCACCATTCCCTCGCGCCGATGCAAACGCCTATGACAAAGGGCAGAACGCCGAAGCACACGATATCGCTGAGCGAATCGAGCTGGATGCCGAAGCGCTTTTCCTCGTCCGTGCGGTCCTTCTTCGTGCGCGCAACGATGCCGTCGAACATATCGCAGAAGCCGGAAAACATCAGGCATATGACCGCCGGTATTATCCTGCCCTGAACGGCAAAGGACATGCCGGTGACGGATGACAGCATGCCTATAAAGGTCAGCCACACCGTGTAATTATAAAAACCTATCAAAATAACATCTCCATTGTATCAATTGCTCATCTTAACTGTATGAGGAGTATACCACACAGCCGCAGTTGATTCAAGCTTTTTCGACAAGATGTTCACAATGCATTGAAAATGCTGCGAAAATACTATGCAATTTCGCTTTTTGATGCTATACTGTAGGCGGAGAGAATATCATTCGGAGGGATGAACATGAAAGTCAGCGACGTTAAATATTCGCAATACCTGCAAATATTGCGTGAAGAGCTTTTGCCGGCAATGGGCTGCACCGAGCCTATCGCCATGGCCTACGCCGCGGCAAAGGCGCGCCGGACGCTCGGAGAGCTTCCGGATAAGATCGACATCGTCATAAGCGGAAACATCATAAAGAACGTGAAAAGCGTCGTCGTGCCGAACACGGGCGGTCTAAAGGGCATTGCGGCGGCAATAGCTGCCGGAGCAGTCGTAGGCGATGCGGACAAGCAGCTTGAAGTGCTCTCGCAGGTCAGACCCGAGGACATACCGAAGATCGCCGAGTTCATGGACAGCTGCCAGATGACCGTCATGAAGGCCGACAGCGGAAAGCTGCTGGATATAGACCTGCATATGTACAAGGGCACGGACAGCGTGCGCCTGCGCATCTGCGACTATCACACGAACATCGTGCTTATCGAGAAAAACGGAGAGACGCTGTTTGAAAAGGATGCCGACGGCGGCGAAAGCTGCGAGACCGACCGCAGCGTGCTCAACGTGCGCGATATCCTCGACTTTGCCGAGTCGGTGCGCCTCGAGGACGTGAGCGGCCTGCTTGAGCGTCAGATAGAGTATAACCTCGCCATAAGCGAGGAGGGTCTGCGCGGAAACTACGGCGCGTCCATCGGTAAGACGCTTCTGGAAACACGCGGCGACGATGTGCGTGTTCGCGCCCGCGCTCAGGCGGCGGCGGGCTCCGATGCGAGAATGAGCGGCTGCGAGCTGCCCGTCGTCATCGTATCCGGCAGCGGCAATCAGGGCATGACCGCCTCCCTGCCGGTCATAGTCTACGCGCTGGATATGCATAAAAGCCACGAGCAGCTGCTGCGCGCGCTCGTAGTTTCAAACCTCATAACCATTCACCAGAAAACGCCCATCGGCAGGCTCAGCGCCTTCTGCGGCGCGGTGTCGGCAGGCTGCGGCGCGGCAGCGGGCGTTGCATGGCTCTTAGAGGGCACATACGAGGCCGTATGCGCGACGATAACAAACACCCTCGGCATGATATCGGGCACTGTCTGCGACGGAGCAAAGCCCTCGTGCGCAACGAAGATCGCCTCCGCCGTCGAGGCCGGACTTCTCGGCTTTGACCTGTACGAAAAGGGCAAGGCGCTGCACGGCGGCGACGGGATACTCAAAAGCGACGTTGAAAAGACCATCGAGTCCGTCGGCCAGCTCGCCCGCGAGGGCATGCGCGAGACCGACGAGGAGATCCTCGACATAATGCTTGACGAATAAGACAGCAGAAAGCGGCATGATTCAGGTCATGCCGCTTTTTTACGCAATGCGGAACTTTTTTGAAAGCTCTTCGTCAAATAAACAGAAAAATCAGGGAGAGATGGCAGACATGAAAAAATGGATACCAATTGTTCTGATGCTGATGACTGCTCTTGCCGTGTTTGTGTACCGAACGATCGATAAACCCTTTTTTATAACGGATGCGGAGAGCCTTGTCATAACATCGGGCAGCAGCGGCGAGAGCATTGTGGTGACGGATGCCGGCGATATCGGGCATATAACGAACATCATCTGTGACATGAGCTATTCCAAAGGCGGCAAGGACGACAGCGACGGCTGGAGCTACTCGCTGAAATGGCTCGACAAGGACGGCAACACTATTGAGGCTCTGGCGCTTTCAGGCGACGGCTCGACAGTCATCCGCGACGGTTATTATTACAAGGTCAAGGGCACGGGCTACGCCGTGATAGACCTTGAATTTATAGCCAGTATGTTTGACGGCGGCAACTGAATCGAAAAAGCTCGGAGTTTGACGGCTCCGAGCTTTGACTTATTTACTTGTTTTTTTCGGCTTGGCGTTTTTCTGATACAGTATCGCAAGCCCCTTGAGCAGCAGGTCGGGCTCGTGGTTTATCTTGTGGCGGCAGTAGGTTATCACGCCGCCGGACAGGCCGCCGGTCGCAACGACCGTGGCTTCACAGCCGAGCTCCTCCTCCATGCGGTCTATCATGCCGTCGATCATTGCAGCCGTTCCGAACACAGCGCCCGAGCGCATGCAGTCAACGGTGTTCGTTGCAATGCACTTTTTCGGCGCTTCTATCGAGATGCTCGGCAGCAGGCTCGTGCCCTGCGAGAGGGCGTTGTACGACAGGTTTACGCCCGGGACTATCGCGCCGCCGATGAACGCCCCGTCCTTGTCCACCGCGAAAAGCGTAGTGGCCGTGCCGAGATCGACGATGATGATGGGCGGCTCATACATGGCGATCGCGCCCACCGCACCGGTTATGAGGTCGCCCGCGAGCGTACCCGGGTCGTCTATCTTGACGTTCATGCCGGTTTTTATGCCCGCTCCGACCATTATGCACTCAAGCCCCGTGAGCTTGCGCACAGCCGAGCGTATCGCACGGTTGACCTGCGGCACGACCGAGGATATTATCGCCCCGTCAAACTTCCTATAGTCCACGCCGTCGAAGGCGAAGCTCTGGCGCATTTTCAGTGCGTAGTCGTTTGGCAGGTCGCTCGTATTGGTCGCAAGGCGGCTGCGGCTGACGACCTTGCCGTCTTCGACACAGCCGAGCACCACATTCGTATTTCCGACATCGATCGTCAGTATCATAAAGCTATTACCTCTTGTCTCTTACTGCATTTGTTTTCCGGCGCGGATGATGCGCTCTATTCCGGCTGCAAGCAGCACGTTGACGCCGAGCTCCACGAGGAAGTTCAGTCCCGTCAGACCCATGATGATATACAAAAGCATGTTCTGACCGCCAGCCCAGCCGCTGAGTGTGTCAAAGAAAAATACCAGCATGCCCACGATGAACAATCCGGTATTTACGATGGGGCAAACTATGCCGGACACCAGAACCGCTGCCCTGCCGTTTTTATCTGCTATCGCCTCGTAGCACACGCCCGCAGCAAAGCCGGCAGCTGCGCCCTTGCCGATGCAGATGAGAATACAGCCGGCGGGGTTTATGCCCATGAGGAGCATGACCGTGCCGCCGTCCCAGCCGAGCAGTCCTGTCACGAGCACGACAAGTCCGAACACTCCGCCCAGATACGCACCCGCGCTCCTTCCGTAGATAGCCGTTCCGATTATTATCGGCGCAAGCGCCAGCGTTATCGAGAACGGGCCGAAGCGCACAAATGTGCACAGCACCTGAAGCACCACGATTATCGCGGTGAAGATAGCAAGCCCCGTCATGCGGCGGGTGCCTCCCCTGTGTTTGCCGTTATTCATTTTTACCTCCTGCTGTCGCCCCGAGCGTATCGGGTGCGGCGCTTTTAGTTTTTAATAAGCTGCCGGAAGCTTCTCGATTACCGCCGGCTTATTCCGCATAAATAGTACAATACGCACGCCGCCTTGTCAATACAATATCATTATCCTTCCCCGCCCTACGGCAAAAAATTATTCCGATTGCAAGGACAATAGCGATGTGATAAAATTATTATAATACTTATATTATTCGGAGAAATGCTATGGAAAAGAAATGCTGGTATAAGGAAATGGCGGTGTATCAGATATGGTGCCGCAGCTTCTGCGACGGCAACGGCGACGGCATAGGCGACCTGTGGGGCGTGCTGTCGAAGCTCGATTACATCGCCTCGCTGAACGTTGACGGCATATGGTTCTCGCCGCTCTACCCCTCCCCCAACTCCGACTACGGCTACGACATATCCGACTATAAAAGCATCCACCCCGACTTCGGCGATCTCGACGTGTTCAGGCAGGTGCTCGACGCCGCGCACGAGCGCGGACTGCGCGTTTTCATGGATCTTGTCATAAACCACACCTCGGACGAGCACGAGTGGTTCAGGGAAAGCCGCAAAAGCAAAAGCAGCCCCTACCGCGACTATTACTACTGGAGGCCGGGCAAGGGCAGAAAGCGCCCGCCGAACAACTGGGACAGTCTGTTTGAGGGCAGAGCGTGGGAGTACGACAAGACCACCGACGAGTGGTACCTGCACATCTTCTCGAAGAAGCAGCCCGACCTCAACATGGCAAACCCCAAGGTGCGCGAGGAGGTCAAGGACATCATGCGCTTCTGGCTGGACATGGGCGTTGACGGCTTCCGCGAGGACGTTATAACCTATATCGCCAAGGCCGACGGTCTGCCGAACGCAAGGGTAAAGCTCCCCGCGGCAACGGGCATGCAGTATTACACCGATCTGCCGAAGGTTCACGATTACCTTGCCGAGTTCAAGCGCGACGTGCTGGATTTCTACGACTGCTTCACCGTCGGCGAGGGGCCGCGCATGGAGCCCGAGGTCGCGCTGCGCTATGTGCGCGAGGGCAGGGACAAGGTGCTGGACATGATGATAAACTTCGCCCACATGGAGGCCGACTGCTTCATCACCGACTTCCTCCAGCGCCCCTTTGACCTTGTCAAGCTCAAAAAGGCCTTCACGAAATGGCAGACGCAGATGTACGGCAAGGGCTGGAACGCACTTTACATGGAAAACCACGACCATCCGCGCATCATCAGCCGCTACGGCAGCGAAAAATACCGCGTCGAAAGCGGCAAGAGCATCGCGGCAAGCTATCTGTTCCAGCGCGGCACGCCCTTTGTGTATCAGGGGCAGGAGATCGGCATGGTCAACACGCCGCTGGGCAGTCTCGATGAATACAAGGACATCATGGTCAAAAACAACGCCCGCATAGCGCGCTCGCTCGGCCTGTCAAAGGAGCGTGTCCTGAAGCTTGCGCAGAAGGCCTCCCGCGATAACGCACGCACCTGCATGCAGTGGTCGGACGCGCCCAACGCCGGCTTTACGAGCGGCAAGCCGTGGTTCGTCGTAAACGGCAATTATAAGGACATAAATGTCGAAAGCCAGCTTGACGACCCGAACAGCCTTTTGAGCTTCTACCGCGCCGCGCTGCAATTTCGGCGCGATAACCCCATCGTCATCTACGGCGACTACGCAGAGCACCTGCCCAAGAGCCGTGAGCTTTACGTTTACGAGCGAAACCTCGCGGGGAAAAAGCTGCTGGTCATCTGCTCGTACTCGGAAAAATGCGTGCGCTTTGACGCGCCCGAGGGCATCGTGCTCGACGAGTCCAAGCAGGTCTTCGGCAACTACGACTGCAACTTTGTAATATCCAACGGCTTCACCACAAGGCCGTATGAAATGAGGGTGTATTTATTTTGATGAGAAAAATTAACCGCGCAATAACGGATTTTGACGAGATAAGGGCGCTTATCGAAAAATGCGATACCCTGCGCCTCGGCTTTGTTGACGGCGATGAGGCCTACATCGTGCCGCTTTCCTTCGGCTACGAGGCCGGAGACGGCATTTTTACCTTCTACGTTCACGGCGCGAAGCTTGGCCGCCGCCACGAGCTTGCCGCGAAAAGCTCCCGCGTGTGCGTCGAGGCGGACCTGTGCTTAGGCTACGTCGAACTCGAGGGCGGCTCGCAGACGGCAGACTACAAGAGCTTCATCGGCTGCGGCGAGATAAGCGAGATACACGGCGAGGAGGCCGTCAAGGGGCTGGAGCTCCTGTGCGCCCACTGCGGCTTTGAAAAGATAGGCTGCTCGGAGGCCGTGATAAACGCGACCTGCGTCGAGAAGATAGTCGTGCGCGAATTTTCCGCAAAGCAGAGATTCAAATAAGCCAGCATAAAAGAACAAACTGCAAGGTCATGCTGACCTTGCAGTTTTTATATGACTGTTCCTATATGGATAACTCCGTATGTAAGCGCCAGAACTATAAGTCCCGCGGCGGCAACGCCCATGCCGATGGAGGGCAGCGCCCTTTTAAGGCGCATGTCCAGAAGCGAGGCGACGAGCGCGCCCGTCCACGCTCCCGTTCCCGGCAGCGGTATCGCGACGAGGATGAAAAGCCCCCAGAAGCTGTAGGTCTGGACGGCCTGAGCCTTTTCCTTTCCCCTGTTTTCGACAAAATTCGTGACAGAGTCGAGGATATGGTGATGCTTCATCCAGTCTATTATTTTTCGCGTCAGCAGGATGAGAAACGGAACAGGCAGCATATTGCCGGCAAAGCCTATGGCAAAGGCCGTCCACGGATCCATGCCTGCGGCAACGCCGACGGGTATCGCGCCGCGTATCTCAAGTATCGGCAGCATACCCGTAACGAACGTTTTCAGGATATCTTCAAGCATCAGGTTCTCCGAAATCAGAAGTTTGCCATCGCCTCGCGGCAATAGTGATTGAAGCGGCGCTCACGTTCGAGCGTGGAGCTGTCCATATGTCCGGGATAGACCTCGTAGTCGCCCGGAAGCTCGCAGAGCTTTTTTATCGAGCGCAGCTCGGTCTCGGTATCGCCGCCCGGGAGGTCTGTCCGGCCGCAGCTTCCGCGAAACAGCGTATCGCCCGTAAACAGCGCGTCTGCGCACACGAGACTCACGCCGCCGGGTGTATGCCCCGGAGTTGCGATGACCCTGAAGCTGAGTCCGGCCTCGGTAACGGTGTCGCCGTCGTCATAGTACCTTCCGCCCTCGGGGAGCTTGAAGAGCATGCCGCTCATTCCGACCTTATAGCCCTCGTCACGCGGGTTTATATAGACGGGGCAGCCGGTCTCCTCCGCGACGGCGTTCACAGCGCCGACATGGTCAAAGTGGCCGTGGGTAATCATAATGGCTCTGCATTTGAGCTTATTCGATTCGATATAATCCAGTATGGTATTGCTCTCGTCGCCCGGGTCTATGACCACGCATTCGAGAGTTTCCTCGTTTATGACTATATAGCAGTTGGTCTCAAGCTGACCGACGGGCAGGGTTTTGATATTCATGCTGATCAAAGCTCCTTTGTATCAAGAATTATGGTGACGGGGCCGTCGTTTACGGACTCGACCTTCATTTCCGCGCCGAACTCGCCCGTTCCGACCTCGAAGCCGCGCTCGCGGCACTCGGCAATGACCTTTTCGTACAGCGGCACAGCCTTCTCGGGACGCGCTGCCTTTGAAAATCCCGGGCGGCGCGACTTGCAGTCGGCAAAAAGCGTAAACTGGCTTATTATCAGCAGCTGCGCTCCCGCGTCGGCGGGATTTACGTTCATCTTCCCCGCCTCGTCCTCGAATATCCGCAGTCCGCAGATCTTGTCGGCTATCTTCACGGCTTCCTTTTCCTCGTCGTCCTCGTGAACGCCCAGCAGGACGAGAAAGCCCTTGCCTATCCTGCTTTTCACCTCGCCGCCTATTGCGACCGAGGCGCTGTCTACCCTTGTCAAAACAGCTCTCATCGTTTACCTCCGTTTCTGTTTACCTCAACCACGCCCGGCAGTGCGCTTATGCGGTTGACCACCGTGCGCAGCTCGTCGATGCCCCGCGTTTCAAGCGTTATATTGACTATCGACTTGTCGCCCGTATCGCGCGCGTTTATCGTGCGCACCTTGGTGTTGAGGGTGTTGAATATCGAAGCGATATCCATAATAAGTCCGTTGCGCTCACGCGAGACGACCGTTATCGCCGTCGCGTAGCTCTCCTTTATCTCGTCTGCCCAGCTCACGCTTATCCAGCGGCCTATATCCTCGGGCTTGAACTCGCGGCGGGCATAGTTTTCGCAGTCGGTGCGGTGGATGGACACGCCCTGACCGCGCGTTATATAGCCGACTATATCGTCGCCCGGGATGGGCGTGCAGCAGCGCGAGAATTTTATGAGGCAGTTATCCAGCCCCTCGACCAGAACGCCGTGGACGGGCTTGGTCTTTTTCTGAGCCTGCTGCTCGCGGCGCTCTGCGGCCTCGGTCACCTTTTCGAGCACGGTCTTCTTGCCGCTTGCATGGTGCAGACGCGCAAGCTCGTCCTTCATGCGGTTAACCGCCCGCGTCGCTGCCATGCCGCCGTAGCCGATGGCGGCGTACATCTCGTCAAGGCTCGTGTAGGCTACCTTCTTGAGAAGCTGCGGCAGCACCTCCTCATCGCAGATATCCTCCATGCGCAGACCCTTGTTCTTGAGCTCGGACTCGAACATTGCGCGGCCGCGCTCGATATTCTCCTCGCGGCGCTCCTTCTTGAACCACTGCTTTATCTTCGTTCGCGCAGAGCCGCTCTTTGCGATATTGAGCCAGTCGCGGCTCGGTCCTGCCGCGCTCTTTGACGTTCTGACCTCGACGATATCGCCGTTTTGCAGAACATAGTCGAAATTTACGATCCTGCCGTTTACTGACGCGCCTATCATGCTGTTGCCGATGGCCGAGTGTATGCTGTAGGCAAAGTCTATGGGCGTAGCGCCCGCCGGAAGGTTTATAACATCGCCCTTGGGCGAAAATACGAACACCTCGTCGGCGAACATGTCTATCTTGAGGTTGTGGAAAAAGTCCGTCGCGTCCGACTCCTGCTGGCTCTCCAGCAGCCGCCTTACCCATGCGAATTTTTCCTCGTCGCCCTCCTTGACGACTGCCTCCGCCGCCGAGCCTATCTTGTACTTCCAGTGCGCCGCAATGCCGTATTCAGCCGTGCGGTGCATTTCCCATGTGCGTATCTGCACCTCGAAGGGTATGCCCTCGGAGCCTATGACCGTCGTGTGGACGCTCTGGTACATATTCGGCTTGGGAGTGGAGATATAGTCCTTGAATCTGCCCGGCACGGGCTTGAACATATCGTGGATGATGCCCAGTACGTTATAGCAGTCGGGGATCGTATCGACGATGACGCGGAATGCGCACAGGTCAAATATACCATTGATATCGAGCTTCTGCGCGTACATTTTTCTGTAAATGCTGTAAATATGCTTTATACGGCTGTAGACCGTGACCTGAAGTCCCTCGTCCTCAAGGCGCTTTTTTATCTTTTCCTCGACCGTGGACATGAAGCTTCTGAGCGTATCCATGCGGTCGTTCAGGGTGTCGGTTATCTCCTTATAGCCCGTCGGGTCGAGGTACATCAGCGCCAGATCCTCCAGCTCCCACTTGGCTCTCTGCATACCGAGCCTGTGCGCGATGGGGGCGTATATCTCCATCGTCTCCAGCGACTTCTGCCGCTGCTTTTCCTCGGTCTGATATGCCATCGTGCGCATATTGTGCAGGCGGTCGGCTATCTTTATGAGAATGACGCGGATGTCCTTGGCCATTGCCATGAGCATCTTGCGCAGATTCTCCATCTGCTCGTCTTCCTTGCTGGTGTACTGCACCCGCGTGAGCTTTGTAACGCCCTCGACGATATTCGCGACCGGCTCGCCGAACTGCTTTGCAATGTCGCTGTGGGTAAGATCGGTGTCCTCTATAACGTCGTGCAGGAGCGCTGCGACTATCGAATCCTCGTCAAGCCCCATGTCGGCGGCTATGTCCGCCGCCGCGACACAGTGGGTGACGTAGGGCGAGCCGTCCCTGCGCAGCTGGCCGGTGTGCGCGAGCCTTGCCATGCGGTAGGCCGCGTCTATCCTGCCCATGTCCATATCCATGCCGCTGTCCGCTATCTTTTTGCTCAGTGCGGCAAACATCTCGTCGGGATCAAGTTTTCTGTTTTCTGTGTCTGACATTATGACCTTCTCGCTTTCAGGCGTTTTATAAGCTCCGAGCTTTCAAGATTGACCTTCGCGCTGCCGGAAACGATCCTCGCGCCGAACACCGAGCCGGAGGCCTCGGTGCGCAGCAGCCCCAGCTCGCACAAAACGCGCAGGCAGATGCAGAAGCGCTCCGGCTCGACCCCGTGCGGGCACTGGCTTATTATGCCGTCAAGATCCGTCGCCACAGCGCCGCCGAGCGCCTGCAGCCTGCGCCAGACCTTGATAAATGCGCCGCGATCCGGGCAGTAGGGCGCAGCCTCATTTTCCGGCAGCTCGTCGTCAAGTATCATGCCGCACAGCGGCTTGGGGTCGTGCCTGCGTATTTCCGTTATCTGAAGCTGCACGCTGCGCCGCAGCCTGAACTCGTTTATCTGCGGAGTGAATGCGAGATCCACCCTGTCACCGGCTCTGAGGCCGAGCTCTGATTCGCTGTGCGAGAAGAACACGCACTCGAACTCCGTGCCCTTGTAGCCTATACTGAGGCGCAGGTGCTTCCCGCCGCCGATTGGCGTTACCTTCTCGAGCCTTGCGCCGAGAATGCACAGCGTCGGCTTGGGATTGCCGCTGCCGTAGGGCTCGAGCCGCGAGAGCGCGGCAACGCCCTGCATATCGAGCATATGCGGGTCGCTTATCCTGATATCGCAGCACAGCGTCGGAAGCTCCGTGGGCTTGTTATGCTCATAATATTCGCTGAAAGCAAGGCAGAACTGCCTGAGCTTATCGCGCTTTATATTAAGTCCCGCCGCGAGTGCGTGGCCGCCGAAGCCCTCGAGGTACTCCGAGCAGGCCGACAGCGCGTCAAAGAGGTTGAAGCCGCCGTAGCTGCGGCACGAGCCCTTGCCTTTGTCGCCGTCAAGGCAGATCATGATGGTCGGCCTTGAATACTGCTCGGCAAGCTTTGAGGCCGCAATGCCGATAACGCCCTGATGCCATTTCTCGCTTGCCAGAACTATTGGAGTCTGCGGCGTTTTGCCGTCCATCATGCCGGAGGCATCGTCCCATATCTCCGTTTCAAGGTTCTGGCGGCGGCGGTTGAGCTCGCACAGCTCACCGGCAAGCGCGTCGGCCTCGCGCTTATCGTGCGTCATGAGCAGCTTTCCGGCAATGGACACCTCGCCGAGCCTTCCCGCCGCGTTAAGGCGCGGAGCAAGCGAAAAGCCGATGGTCGAGGAGGATATCTTCCTCTCCGATGCGCCGGACTCACGCAGGAGCGCCGCAATGCCCGGACGGGACGGGTTTGACAGCTTTTCAAGTCCCCTGCGGACGATATATCTGTTCTCTCCCGTGAGCGGGACGACATCCGCGACCGTGCCGATCGACACAAGATCGGCGTAGCGCTCGACTATCTCCTCGCTTTTGCCCTCGACCGCGCACACGAGCTTCATCGCAACGCCGACACCGGCAAGATCCTTGTTGGGATATGGGCAATCGTCCTGCTTGGGGTCGATGACCGCGACAGCGTCAGGTATCGTCTGCTCGCGGCACTCGTGATGGTCGGTTATGATGAGATCGACACCGACCATTTTTGCGTGCTCGGCCTCCGCTGCCGCGGTTATGCCGCAATCAACGCTTATGATGAGGCTCACGCCCTTCTGCCGCAGCTTGTCTATCGCCGCGCTGTTTATCCCGTAGCCCTCGCTTATGCGGTCGGGGATATACGGATAGCACTCCAGCCCGCGTGAGCGCAGCCAGTCGGTCAAAAGACAGGTCGAGGTTATACCGTCAACGTCGTAGTCGCCGTAGACGGCCACCGTTTCGCGTATCGTCAGCGCACGCTTTATCCTCGCAACGGCCTTGTCCATATCCTTCATCAGCCGCGCATCGCACAAAAGCTCTGCGCCGCCGTCAAGGAAGCTTTTCGCCTCCTGAACGCTTTCCAGCCCGCGCACGGCAAGCATCGCTGCCAGCAGCTTGGGATAGCCCGCGTCCTCGAACATTTTCAGCTTATCCGCCGGACATTCTTCAATTTTCCATTTACTGTAATACATCAACAAACACTGCTTCAATCTTATTATTTTAATAATACTTTATAATAACAAAATCCAAGCCGTTTATCAAGTACGGAGTGTTATTTTACATTCCTTACGCGAAAAAAATCCGCGCCGCATCAGCCCATTTCCGTCTCATGCCGCATGATCGCCTGTATTGTACACTATCGA
The DNA here is from genome assembly GCA_963620985.1 of Hallerella sp. GTDB lineage: Bacteria > Bacillota > Clostridia > Oscillospirales > Oscillospiraceae > F23-B02. The sequence goes on from CAVFCI010000018.1 coordinate 14,622, forward strand.
TTGACAGAATGCTTAAATCAATGTTAAACTACAGCATCGAGGTGAGAAAATGAAAAATTATATTTTGTTTGACTTTGACGGCACGGTGTTCGACTCTGCCGAGGGCATAACCAAAAGCGTGCAGTACGCGCTTGGCAAAATGGGCATTGAGGCCGAGCTGAAGGATCTCATGTGCTTTGCCGGGCCTCCGCTCGACGAGATGTTCTCGCTGCGCTACGGCATGAGCCCCGAGCAGGCGCACAGAGCCGTTGAGCTTTACCGCGAGCGCTACACTCCCACCGGCTGGGCCGAGTGCGCCCCCTTCCCCGGGATGCATGAGCTCATGGGAAGGCTCCACGCAAAGGGCATACGCCTCGCCGTTGCGACGAGCAAGCCGCGCGTCTTTGCGCAGAGGATACTCGAAAAATACGATATGCAGGACGATTTTGACCTCGTCTGCGGCTCGGAGTTCGACGGAACACGCGGCCACAAGTGGGAGGTCATACAGCACGCCCTGTCGCAGTTCGGCATTTCTCCCGACGAGGCGATCATGGTCGGCGACCGAAAGTACGACGTTATCGGTGCAAAAAAGTGCGGCCTTGCCTGCGTCGGAGTGCGCTTCGGCTACGCAGAGCCCGGCGAGCTCGAGGCCGAGGGCGCTGTATATGTCGCCGAGAACGCGGACGATCTGTACGAATATCTGACGAAATAAAAAAAGACAGGGAGTTCCTGTCTTTTTTATTCAACGGGTAATTGAATTACCTCGATATCCTTTTTCTGTGCGTAGCGGATGGTGTTCCACGTTCCGCCGGACATGCCGTCGTAGCAGGCGACGAGGACGCTTGCGCTATCGACCATGAAGCGGTTGCGTATCGCCATGCAGGCGGGGCTGTAGCTCTCGGAGAGCACCGTCACCTCGTCGCAGCTGTCTATGATGCGCTCATAACGGCGGCGGTTGTATTCGCTCCAGTTATCCGCCTGTCCCCTGTAGGGCACGGCGGCCTGAAGCGTGATATCCGAGTGCATTTTTTTGAGCTTTATGACGGTCTCGGCGCAGTACATATCGCAGCCGAGTGCCATACCGCAGATAAAATGCTTTATCCCCGAGTCGTAAACCGCACCGATGACCGCAAAGAGCTTTTCCTTGAACTCCCTGCATCGCGGGTCTGACTCGTCATATCCCCATGGCAGCTTTGACGGCCTGTGGCCGGAAAAGCAGCAGCTTTTTCCGTGTTCCATAACATCATCACCGACTCCTATTGTACGGCATGCTGAGGAAAATGTCAAAAGGCTATTGACATTTACGGCAGCAGCGCTATAATGAGGGCACAACCGAATAGGATATCTTCAGGGCAGGGAGCATTTCCCGACCGGCGGTATAGTCCGCGAGCCTTCTGGCATGAACCGGTGTGATTCCGGTACCGACAGTATAGTCTGGATGGAAGAAGATGTACGCATTGATTTTTTTGCGTCGCCTGAAGGATATTTTCTTTCGGGCGACTTTTTAATTTCGGAGGTAATATCCATGTCAAAGCTCATCTCTCAGATAGGCGAAAACCTGTCCTTCGTGCTCGAATGCCTCGGCATATTCGCGGCGCTGTTCGTGCTGGCGCTGCTGTTCGAGCGCTTCGTGATGAAAAACCGCAAAAAGCTCGGCAGCACGCACTTTCTGTCCTACACCGCGATCTTTTCCGCAATGGCCGGTGTGCTGATGTTCATCGAGATCCCCCTGTTCTTCGCGCCGAGCTTTTATGAGATCGACCTGAGCGAGATCCCCATCATGATCTGCACCTTCTACCTCGGCCCCGTGGCCGGTGTGGTAGCCGAGCTTCTCAAGATCATCGTGAAGCTCGTGTTCAAGGGAACGAGCACCGCCTTCGTCGGCGACTTTGCAAACTTCGTCGTCGGCTGCTCCTTCGTGCTCCCCGCCTCGTGCATCTACCACATGAAAAAGGGCAAGCGCACGGCGCTTATCGGCATGATAGCCGGTACGCTCGTCATGACCGTGTTCGGAAGCCTGTTCAACGCCGTGTATCTGCTGCCGACCTTCGCCGAGCTTTTCGGTATGCCGCTCGAGGCGATAATCAAGATGGGCAGCGACATAAACTCCGCGATAAACAGCGTTTCTACGCTCGTGCTGTTCTGCGTCGTGCCGTTTAACCTCCTCAAGGGCATTATCGTGACGGTGCTGACCATGCTCCTGTACAAGCGCATATCCCCCCTGCTGCACAAGGGCGATAAGAAGCTTGCCGACCGCAGGGCGGCTAACGCAGCCGAATGACGCTGCGCAGGCGCAGCATGCTCAGTGCAAAGTTCAGGCACTCGTTAAAATAAATGATGCAGATATAGCCCGTGAGAGCGCAGACCGGCAGCACGCGCCAGACAAGCAGCACGCCCAGCAGCGCATCGAGGATATTTATCCCCATGCTCCACAGCTGCTGACCCAGCCCCTTCAGGCAGCCGTCGCAGAGCATATCGGTGTACATTATCGGGATAAGCGGCGCGAGCAGGCGCAGGAAGTGTCCCGCGTCGGGTGAGGAGTAGACAGCTATGCCGAGCCTGTCGGCAAAAACGAATATCACAAGGGAGACGGCGAGCGAATAGCCGGCTCCCTTTTTCAGAAGCGAGCTCACCGTTCGGCGTATCTCATCGCGCTCGCCGCGCATCTGCGCCTCGGTAAGCTCGGGTATCATAAGCTCGCTGAGCGCCACGAGAAGGCAGGCCGGAAACGCTATCACCGGCATGACCATGCCCTGTATCGTCCCGTAGCCGGACAGCGCACGGTCGGCAGAAAAGCCCGCCGCCTTCAGGCCGCGCGGCACAAGAAGCTGCTCGAGCGTTGACAGCGCCGAGCGCGCATAGGCCGAGAATGCAAGCGGCAGGGCAATGCGCAGCATGCGCGAGGTGAGCCGCAGCTGCCCGCACTCGGAGCCCGTATGCCTTCCTCTGTCGGTAATATAAAACAGCAGCAGCATCAGAAGCGATACCGCGTCGCCGCAGACCGTGCCGAGCATGACCGCCGAGCAGTTTTTCTCGATATCTCCCTCCGGCGAGTGCGCAAGGAAAAGCGCTACGAGCGCAATGGTCAGAAGCTGCTCGAAAAGATGCACGAGCGCCGGCTTCCATACCCTGCCGCAGGCGGTGAAGTAGCCGGACACGGCGGAGCTGAGCGAGACCATGGGCATAGCATACGCCATGATGCGCAGCGCCCTGACCGTGCGTGCGTCGCCTATCCACAGAAAGCCTATCGCCTCCGCGCCCGTGCGCAGGATGAAAAACGCCGCCGTGCCGAACACGAGGCTGTAGGCAAGGCAGCGGCGCATGGCTCCGCCTATGCCCTCGGCGCGCTCGCGGCCTATCTCCTCGGAGACGAGCCGCGTCGCCGCAAATCTCACGCCGGACACGGCAAAGGTCGTGCACAGAAACGACACCGAGACAACGAGCTGGTAAAGCCCTATCCCCGCCGAGCCGATGCGTCCGGCAAGCCAGACCTGAAAGGCCATCGAGATGAGGCTCATCACAAGCGACGAGCCGCTCAGCAGCGCCGTATTCACTATAAGTCTTTTCTTCCTTATCATACTTAAAATGTATGCAAGAAAAATTTTTAATATATGTTGAATTTTTCACAAAGAGTGCTATAATATAAATATAAAATATTAAAAATAAAAAATTTGAATTGGAGGCGTCATTTATGATCATCACAATTGGCAGACAGCACGGTTCAAGCGGCAGGGAGATCGCAAGACTTCTCGCGGAAAAGCTCGGCATCAAATGCTACGATAAAGAGATCGTTGACGAGGCAGCAAAGCACTCCGATTTCAGCCGCGAGCTCATCAACGCATACGACGAGAAGCGCATGTCGGCCTTCCTTCTCCACGCCGGCGGCTACGGCCTGAACGAGAATTTCCGTCTCAACATGGAGGTCGTTTCCGCGCAGTTTGACGCGATACGCGATATTGCGTCGAAGGAGGACTGCATCTTCGTCGGACGCTGCGCCGACTATGTTCTCAACGAGCGCGAGGATCTTGTCAGCATCTTCATCCTCGGCGATCTGGACGAGCGCATCAAGTGCCTTGAAAAGCGTCAGGGTCTTGACGAGGCTCAGGCACGCAAGAAGATCAAGGAGGTCGACAAGGACCGCTCCAGCTTCTACAAATACTACAGCGATCAGCTCTGGGGCGACGCGCAGAACTATGACCTGTGCATCAACAGCTCCAAGCTCGGTGTCGAGGGCACCGTTGACGCGATCCTCGGCTACATAAAGGCCCGCGGACTTTTGAAGGCGCAGTAAGTCTGCACCTGTACGTTGATCGCGGTATCCCGACCGGAGACATTGGCAAGATAAAAACGCTGCCGCGCAACGCAAGCGCGGAACAATCAGGCTTGCCTGTTCCGCCACGCCGGAACTAAATTCAATATTAAATGCAAAACGAGAGCACAGACTTCAAAATCTGTGCTCTCATTTTTTCTGCCGACTAAATTAATACGTTTCAGATAAATATGTGTTTGCCTGACGGCAAATGATTTGATAAGCACCTCATCCGTCGGCTGTCGCCGACACCTTCCCCTCGTAGTAAGGGGAAGGCATGAGACTGGCGCAGTATTTGAGATGCTGCAACAACACAACTCCGCACCTGCGGAACGCGAAACATATTTGTTTCCTCCGTTGTTTCCGGTCGGGACACCGCAATTACCGTATAGGTGCTGATCGAATGCGCCTCTAAAAAAGCGCGAAACGTTACGGTTTATTCCATTGTTTCCGGTCGGGCAACCGCAATATGCGTATCCGTAGCTGCGTCAATGCGCCTCCAAAAAAACGTATCCGTAGCTGCGTCAAAGCGCTTCTAAAAAAGCACGCGGACACGGAGCACATCGTCCATGGCGCGGATGGTGTTTGCGGTGTCCTCCCAGATCTCGTCGTTAAGGTCGATGATCGTGTAGGCGTAGTGGCCGCGGGGCTTGTTTATCATGTGCTCGACGTTTATGTTTTTCTTCGTTATCAGGTCGAGGATGCGGTTTATCATGCCCGGCACATTGTGGTGGATGACGCACAGGCGGCACACGCCCATGCGCTCAAGCTTCGCCGACGGCAGGTTGACGGAGTTTGTGATGTTGCCGTTTCTGAGGTACTCGTACAGCTGCTTTGCGGCCATCTCCGCGCAGCGATCCTCGCTCTCGGGCGTACACGCGCCCAGATGCGGCAGAGCAATGACGTTCTTGCCGCCGAGTATCTTCTCGTTGGGGAAGTCGGTGACGTACTTTGCGACCTTGCCGGATTCGAGCGCCGCGAGCATCGCGTCGTCGTCAACGACCTCGGCGCGGGACTCGTTTACTATCCTCACGCCGTCGCGCATGGCGGCAAAGGCCTTCGCGTCGAGCATGTGGTGGGTGTCATCGTTGTAGGGTATATTTATGCTGATATAGTCGCAGCTGCGGAATATCTCGGCGATATCGTCGGCTCTGGAGACCTCACGCGAGAGCCGCCACGCGGCATCGACGGACATGAACGGGTCGTAGCCGATAACGTTCATATCCAGCGCAAGGCAGGCGTTTGCGACCAGTGCGCCCGTTGCGCCGAGGCCGAGCACGCCGACGGTCTTGCCCATGAGCTCGGGTCCTGCAAAATTGCTCTTGCCCTTTTCGACGAGCGCAGGTATCCTGTCGCCCTCACCGGCGATGCTCTTTACCCACTCGATGCTGCCGATAACATCGCGTGAGGCCATGACCATGGAGCACACGGTCTGCTCCTTGACGGCCTCCGCGTTCGCGCCGGGGCTGTTGAACACCACGATGCCGAGCTCTGCGTATCTGTCGATGGGAATGTTGTTGTAGCCCGCTCCCGCACGCGCAACGGCCAGAAGCTCGGGGTTTACCTCGTATTCGTGCATGTCCGCGCTGCGCACGATTATGCCGTCGGGCTCGGCTATATCCGCCGCGACATTGCAGCCCTTATCACGGAGCTTGTCAAGACCGACGGGAGAAATGTTGTTTATCGTTTTTATGTTATACATTGTGTTCTACCTCGAATTTTTTCATATATTCGGCGAGCGCCCGTGCGCCCTCCATGGGCATCGCATTGTACAGAGACGCACGAATGCCGCCCGTGAGCCTGTGCCCCTTCAGGTTTAAAAGCCCCTCGGCGGCAGCGCCCTTTACAAACTCCGCGTCCAGCTCCTCCGAGCCCGTGCGGAAGGTCACGTTCATATCGCTGCGCGAGCCTTTTTCGGCGTGGGGGATATAGAGCCTGCTGTTATCAAGCACGTCGTAGATAAGTCCGGCGCGCTCTTTTTTTATCTCCTGCATGGCGCTCACACCGCCGATGCCGTCGAGCCAGTCGAGCATGAGCCCGAGCATGTAGATGCACCAGCAGGGCGGAGTGTTGAGCATGGAGTCTTTTTTGATGAGCGTATCATAGCTCATGACCGAGGGGCAGATATCCGCCTGCCGTCCGGCAAGGGACTTATCTATGATCACGACGGTGAGCCCCGCGGGAGCCATGTTCTTCTGCGCTCCGGCGTAGATGAGCCCGAAGCGTGAGACCTCCACGGGCTTTGACAGGATATCCGAGGACATGTCGCAGACTATCGTTTTCCCCTTCGTATCGGGCACCGACTGCCACTCCGTGCCGTAGATGGTGTTGTTTGCGCAGTAGTAAAAATAGCTTGCCTCGCTGCTGAGGGACAGCTGCGCGGGGATGTAGCTGTGGCCTCGGTCGGCGCTGGAGCAGGCTATGTGTACCCTGCCGTACTTTTCGGCCTCCTTCGCCGCAAGGGACGAGAAGTTGCCAGTCAAGGCATAGTCGGCGCAGCCGCTCCCGCCCATGAGATTGAGCGGTATCGCCGCAAACTGGAGCGTCGCGCCGCCCTGCAAAAGCAGTATCTCATGGCTGTCGGGCACATTGAGCGCAGCTCTGAGCTTCTGCTTTGTTTCCGCAAAAATTTCGCCGAACAGTGAACTTCGGTGACTCATCTCCATAACGGACATGCCGCTGCCCTTATAATCGCTTATCTCTCTGCCTGCCCTTTCGAGCACGCTCTCCGGCATCATCGACGGCCCTGCCGCGAAATTATAGACCCTTTCTCTTGACAATATGAGCACCTCCTGTTCGGTTTTTTGTCATTGTTAAAATTATAGCTATTCTTCTGCCCTCTGTCAAATGACATTTCCGACTAAAATTCCGTCCGAAACCTCATTTATCCTGACATTATGTACTGTTCCGCGCAGCGCCTCACCCTCGGTGCGCACCTCGAGGTAGTTGTCGCTGTGTCCCTGCCAGTATGCTCCCTCCTGCGTTTCAAACAGGACCGGCAGCGTTTTGCCTATCATGCTCTCCAGAAAGGCTCTGCGCGTTTCGGTGACAACGGCGCGCGCCTGCTTTGAGCGCCTTGCCTTGACGGCTCTGTCTATCTGCCCGTCCATTTTATCCGCCGGAGTGCCCGGACGGCGCGAATACGGAAAGATGTGCGCATCGGAAAACCGCGCCTTTTCAAGAAAGGCAAGCGTCTCCGACTGATGCTCCTCAGTCTCGCCCGGGAAGCCCACGATAACGTCGCAGGTCATGCCGCAGTCGGGGAAATAGCGGCGCAGCAGCTGCATGGCCTCGTAAAAGCGGGCGGTGTCGTACTTGCGGTTCATGGCTCTGAGCGTCGCGTCGCAGCCCGATTGCAGGGAAAGGTGAAAATGCCTGCACACGCTGCCGCAGGCGGCTATTTTACGGCAGAACTCCTCTGTTATGACGCTCGGCTCGATGGAGCCGAGGCGTATGCGCATATGCGGCGCGGCCTCGGCAACGGCACAGACGACATCGGCAAGGCCGGGCTTTTCGGGAAGGTCAACGCCGTAGGACGCTATCTCGATGCCTGTTATGACAAGCTCGCGGTAGCCCTTTTTGTCAAGCTCCGCTGCCTGCTGCACCGCCGAGGCCAGCGGCAGACTGCGCACCCTGCCGCGTGTGTAGGGGATTATGCAGTACGAGCAGAAGTTTACACAGCCGTCCTGTATCTTCAGCAGCGCCCTCGTGTGGCCGGACACCGCGCCCGCCGGAAGCTCCTCGAAAACGCGGCGCTCGAAGGGCTTATCGAGCGCTCTGTCGCCCTCGCCGGTGCTGACTGCTCTTTCGACGGCATCGACGAGCTTCAGTCTGTCAGCCGTGCCGTAGACTATATCCGCGCCGAGCCTCTGCACGGCATCGGGGCTCAGCTGCGAATAGCAGCCCAGCACCGCCGCGACAGCGCCCGGATTTTCCTCGCGCAGCCGGTGTATGGCCTGACGCGACTTGCGCCCGGCCTCTGCGGTGACGGCGCAGGTGTTTACGATAACGGCATCGGCTGTCTCGCCCTCGCGGCAGGGCTTGTGCCCGCGTGAAACGAGCAGCGCCTCTATCGCCTGCGTCTCATACTGGTTGACCTTGCAGCCGAGAGTGTATATAATATACTTCAACGAAATCATCTCCCAAGGAGTAAGATAAATGGAAATTTATTTGGATAACGCGGCCACAACGCGCGTCTGCACCGAGGCGGCAGACCTTGCGTACAGGGTCATGACCGAGTGCTACGGAAACCCGAGCTCGACGCACACCAAGGGGCGCGAGGCAAAGGCGTATCTGGACACGGCGCGCTCTCAGATAGCGGCGGCGCTCGGCTGCACGGCACAGGAGGTCTATTTCACCTCCTGCGGCTCGGAGAGCGACGTGTGGGCGATAACAAAGGGCGCGGAGAGCGCCGCAAGACGCGGCAGGCACATCATATCCTCCGCCGTCGAGCACGACGCTGTGCGCAGAACGCTCGCGGAGCTTGAAGGCCGCGGCTTTGAGGTGACGTATCTTGCCCCCGAAAGGGACGGCTCGGTCTCCGTCGAGGCGGTAAGAGCCGCTTTGCGCGAGGACACGGTACTCGTCACGCTCATGATGGTAAACAACGAGACCGGCGGCGTGACGGACATTGCCTCTGTCGCGAAAATGCTCCGAGCCGAGGGCTCGAAGGCGCTTTTGCACACCGATGCCGTTCAGGGCTTCATGAAAGTGCCCTTTTCCGCAAAAAAGCTCGGCGCGGACATGATCAGCATAAGCGGCCACAAGATCCATGCGCCGAAGGGCATAGGCGCATTGTATATCAAAACGGGGGTCAAAATCAAGCCCCTGATTCGCGGCGGCGCTCAGGAGAGCGGACTTCGCGCCGGAACAGAGGCCATGCCGCAGATAGCGGCCTTCGGCAGAGCTGCCGAGCTCGCCCTTGCGGGCATGGAGGATAATTGCAGAAAAATGGCCGCCCTGCGCACTCTCGCGGCGGATACGATCTGCGCCGGTATCCCCGAGGCGCTCATCATCGGCGGCGGTGCGCCGCATATACTGAGCGTATCGCTCCCTGGCTGGCGCAGCGAGGTGCTTATGAACTTCCTTGAGGCCGAGGGCATTTACGTTTCGCGTTCCTCTGCCTGCAAGAAGGGCGGGCGCAGTCATGTGCTCGAAGCGATGCAGCTTCCCGCGCAGGTCATTGACGGCGCTGTGAGGATAAGCTTTTCGCGCTACAGCACCGAGGACGAGGTCCTCGCCCTGTGCTCGGCTCTGAAGCGCGCGCACGATACGCTGGCACACAGATAGCTTGCAAATTTCAAGGCTGTACCGCTCGGTACAGCCTTTATTCTTTATTTCTGCTCTTCCCCGTCCGTGTCCTTTTTTGTTTTGCGCTTGGGTATAAGTTCAAGCGTTTCGGGGTCTATATAGTCGAGGTTCATATATTCGTTCGCGTCGGTCGGGAGCTTTTGCCGCTTCAGCTTGCGGTCGATGAGCATTTCGAGCGCGGTGTAGATTATGACGAAGACCGGAACGCCCAGCAGCATTCCCCAGAAGCCGAAGATGCCGCCGAACAGGACGATGGAAAACAGCACCCAGAAGCCGTTTATGCCTATCGACGTGCCGAGGATCTTGGGGCCTATGACGTTGCCGTCAAGCTGCTGGAGGACGAACACGAAGATGATAAACCACAGGCACATTTTCGGGTCTACCAGCAGCACCAGCAGCGCCGAGGGGACAGCTCCGATAAACGGGCCGAAGAAGGGTATGACGTTCGTCACGCCGACGATAACGGATATGAGCAGCGCATACGGCATTTTGAGCGTCACGCAGCCGAGGTAGCACAGCACGCCTATTATCGCGCTGTCAAGCAGCTTTCCGCTTATAAAGCCCATGAAGGTCTTGTCCGCAAAGCGCAGCGCCGAGATTATATGCTTTGCGCGGGCAGGAGAAAAGATGCTGTAGAGTATCTTCCTGTAGTGCGCGATGAAGGGCTCCTTGTTGTAAAGTATGTACACCGAAACGATCATGCCGATGACGACGTTATAAAGCCCCTTGAGGACATAGACCACGCCGTTTGTAATATTCGCAACGATGTTCTCCATGCTCGGCAGGAGGGTGTTCGTGCCCCACTTCGTCAGCGCATCGGTGAGGTTTCCGAATATCTTCGTTGCGTACTGCTCTATCTCCGGGTAGTCCTTGAGCAGATTGTCTATCGCCGAATAAGCCGAGTCGAAATACGACGGACTGTTGGTTATGATGGCCGATATGCTGTCGTAGACCTGCGGGACGATGAGATAAAACAGCGCGGCGATTATAAGCAGCATAACGATCTCGGCGAGGATCAGCGAGAGCACCCGCGGCAGCCTGCTGTCTTTTTTTATGCGCAGCCTTGTTTTGCTCAGCCGCGCGGCAAGGGGCTTGAAGAGCTTGCGCTCGTACAGCATCATCGACGGAATGAGCAGATACGATATTACAAGACCCCATATGAAGGGACTGAGTATGCCCATGAGCTTGCTGAGCGCATTTATAACGCTGCCCATGTAGTCGATGCCGAAATAAAACAGCACTCCGCAGGCTATGACGGCAAAGGCCGTCACGCCCCAGCCGATATACTGTGAATACTTATGCTTTTTTTCCATAGTCCTCACCCCTTGTTTTTAATATTACTATCTCCTGTGTTCATCGTCAATAATAAAGTAAAGGCTGACCAAATATGGCTGTCAGCTCTTACTTGATCGCCGCAAAAGTTGTTATGTAAACCGCGCTGCTGAATATTATCCGCCGCTCTGTGTTGAAAACTCTGTTGAAAATGTTCAAAACCCATTGATATTCAATATGTTTTTCCGCATCCGCCGGCAGACGGAAATTCATTTTTTGTCGAATAAAGCATAATTGCGCAACCTGTGCATCATTTCCGGCGGCGGGCATAGGCTTTATCGGAGGTGGATGACCCGTGAAAAAGCTCATCTGCACGGCGCTGTGCCTTGCCGTGCTGACAAGTCCGGTGTACGCGATAGACACTCTGACCGATGACGATATCGAGATATCCGCGCCCTCGGCGATACTCACGGAAAAGGTGACGGGCGAGGTGATATACGAGAAAAATTCTCACGAGAGGCTGCCGCCGGCAAGCGTTACGAAGATCATGACGATGCTGCTCATCGTCGAGGCGATCGAGCGCGGCGATATAAGCCTTGAGGACACGGTCGTGGCCTCCGAGCGTGCGGCCTCCTTCGGCGGGAGCTGCGTGTATCTGGAGCAGGGCGAGAAAATGAGCGTCGGCGAGATGCTCAAATGCATCTGCGTCGTCTCGGCAAACGACTGCGCCGTGGCCATGGCAGAGCAGCTGTGCGGCTCGGAGCAGGCCTTCGTTTCGCGCATGAACGAACGAGCGCGCGAGCTCGGCATGGAGGATACGGTTTTCAAAAACTGCACGGGGCTTTTTGACGACGACGGGCACTATACGAGCGCATACGACGTCGCCGTCATGAGCCGCGAGCTCATACGCCACGAGCTGATAAAGCAGTACAGCACCATCTGGACGGACAGCATCCGAAACGGCGAGTTCGGCCTTTCAAGCACCAACAGGCTCGTATATTGCTATGACGGCTGCACGGGGCTGAAGACCGGCTTTACGGAAAAGGCCATGTACTGCCTGTCGGCCACCGCCGAGCGCGACGGAGTGGAGTACATCGCCGTCGTCATGCACGCGGGTTCCTCCGATGCGAGAAACTCCGATGCGATGACTCTTTTAAGCTACGGCTTTGCAAGCTGCCGTCTGCTGCCGCTCAGAGCTCCCGACGTGCTGCCGCCGGTGCGCGTCAGCCTCGGTGAGGCCGACAGCGTCCAGCCTGTATATGACGGTGCGCAGGCTGCGCTTGTTCCCAAAAGCGGCATGGGAGATGTCAGCTATGAGCTCGACCTGCCGGAGCTGCTGACAGCGCCCGTAGCTGAGGGGCAGCGGATAGGAACACTCAACGTTTCCTCCGGCGGGAGAACTCTTTTTTCCGTGCCGCTCGTTTCCGACTGCGCCGTCGCCCGTGCGGGCTTTGCCTCAACGCTGCTGGAGCTGCTCAAAAGCTACGTCGTTCAGGGATAGTAGCTCCACTTTTGCGTAAATTACGCAGCAAAACCGTCTATTATTCACCACCTTGACATGTTGTCCTTGCTTTTTTATACATCGGGTGTATAATATAGGATCATGAAACGATACATTGAATAAATGAAAATGATACGGAGGGATAATCATGGTCAAGGTCGATCTATCGGGAACTTCCGCCTTTTTTGACCCTGCGGAGCTTGACTTTGCATCTGCTGCGGCGGCACACAGGACGCTCAGCGACAAAAGCGGCGCGGGCAGCGAATTCACCGGCTGGCTTGAGCTTCCGCAGCGCATACGCGACGGCGAGCTCAAGGCCATACTCGCCGCTGCGCAGCGCATACGGGGCCGCTCGAAGGCGCTCGTCGTTATCGGCATAGGCGGCTCGTATCTCGGCGCGCGCGGCGCGATAGAGCTTCTGCGCCCCGTACCCGCAGAGGGCGATCCGAAGATATTCTTTGTCGGAAACGGCCTCTCGCCCGACGCGCTGAGCGATACGGTCGCCGCACTCGGCGATATGGACTTCGACATAAACGTCATATCCAAATCCGGCACTACCTTAGAGCCCGCGCTGGCCTTCCGCGTTTTCAGAAGGCTGCTGCGCGAGAAGTACGGCACGGCTGCGAAAAAGCACATTTTCGCAACGACCGACGCGCATCGCGGCGCACTCAAAGCCCTTGCCGACGCAGAGGGCTGGGAGTGCTTCGTCGTCCCCGACGATGTCGGCGGCAGGTACAGCGTCCTGTCGGCGGTCGGCCTGCTCCCGATGGCGGTCGCGGGCATCGACATAAAGACGGTCATAAACTCCGCCATTGCCGCGTTCAAGGAGCTTGACCTGCGCTCGCCGGAAAATCCGGCCTGGCGGTACGCGGCGGCAAGGCAGTACCTCTACGGTCACGGGCGCAGCATCGAGATACTCGGCTGCTACGAGCCCTCGTTCCGCTTCATGGCCGAGTGGTGGAAGCAGCTCTACGGCGAGAGCGAGGGCAAAAACGGCATAGGCATCTTCCCCGCCTCGGTCGAATTCACCGCCGACCTGCATTCGATGGGTCAGTACATACAGGACGGGCCGCGCACACTGATGGAAACCGTCGTGAGCTTCGAGAAAACGCGCAGCAGCATCTCCGTGCCCTTTGAGATGGGCGATCCCGACGGGCTCAACTACCTCGCCGGCAAGGACTATGCGGATATCTGCCGCACGGCCTCGGATGCGGTGAAGGCAGCGCACATATCCGGCGGCGTTCCGAACATCGGCATAAGCGTTCCGGCGCGTGACGAGGCGGGCTTTGCAGAGCTCGTGTGCTTCTTCGAGCTTGCCTGCGCCATCTCCGGCTACATGTCGGGCGTTAACCCCTTCGACCAGCCCGGCGTCGAGGCGTATAAAAAGAATATGTTCAGAATGCTCGGCAAGCCGGGCGTATAACGCAAGAAAGCACGAGCGCAGAATCGCCGCGTTCGTGCTTTTATTCTTTATTAACACTTTTGCTCTTGCTTTACATGCGGAAAAATGTTAATCTAAAGCCAACAACAAAACTTAAACTTAACAAATGAAAAGGAGAGTGGTCAAAATGGTTAAGTTGATCATGGGTCTGAAGGGCAGCGGCAAGACCAAGCGTCTGGTCGATCTCGTCCGCGAGGCCGTCGCCATGGAAAACGGCGACGTTGTCTGCATTGAAAAGGAAAAGAAGCTCACATTCGACATCCCCTATCAGGCCCGTCTTATCGAAGCCGGCTCTTACGACATCGGCTCTTACGAGTTCATCAAGGGCTTCATCTGCGGTCTGCATTCCGGCAACTATGACATCACCCACGTTTTTGTCGATAATTTCTACAAGATCGTAAGCAACAAGGATCCCGTCATGTTCGGCGAATTTCTCGATTGGCTTGAGGGCTTCTCCGAGAGAGAAAGCATTGAGTTTGTTATCAGCGTCAGCATTGACCCCGAAACGGTCGGCGAGGCTATCAAAAAATATATGATTTGACCAAAAATCGGGCAGGCTCTCGTAGCTTTGCCCGTTTTTTCGTCATTTTTCGCCCTTGACTTAAAGATGAGGCTTCGTTAATATTGAATCAGAATTTAAAAATTGAGGTGTTTTTACCATGATCATGGATTGCGAAAAATACGTCGGCAAATGCGTCTGCGGCAGAGAGCATGAGCTTGAAACGAAAAAGGTCGTCGTCGAATACGGCGCTATAAACAACTTCGAGCAATACATGGCCGAGGTCGGCCTTGCCGGCAAAAAGCGTGCCGTCATCTACGATACGGTCATATACAAGCTCACCGAGGGCAAGCACGTCGCCGCCGATCAGGAGATCGTGCTCGAGGCAAACGGTCTGCGCGCGGAGGACACCGTCATTGAGGAGATGATGGCGGGGCTCGACTCCCCCGAGGTCATCGTCGCCTACGGCGCGGGCACGATCATGGACTTTGGCCGCTACCCCGCGTATAAGCTCGGCATCCCCTTTGTCGCCGTTCCGACCCTCGCCTCCTCCGACGGCTTTACGGCGAATATCTGCTCGGCCATTTTGAACGGTCAGAAGAAGTCCACGCCGATGTGCGCTCCCGTCCTCGTCGTTGCCGACCTCGACATAATAAAGGGCGCACCGGCACGTCTCGTCGCAAGCGGCATAAACGACATTCTCTCAAAGTACATCTCCCTTTTTGACTGGAAGGTCTCCAAGCTCGTCGCGGATGAGTACTACTGCCCGATGGTAGCCGAGCTTGCTCAGGAGGCGCTCGATATCATGCGCGAAGCCGCCGATAAATACGCGGCGACCGGCGTTGCCGACCACGAGGCAATGACCATGGCGCAGATGAAGAGCGGCCTTACCATGCAGCTGTTAAACCACTCGCGCGCGGCCTCGGGCGCAGAGCATCTCATGGCTCATCTTGTCGAGATGCAGCCGCCGCGCTTTGAAAAGGCCGAGGGCATCCACGGTGAGTGCGTCGGTGTCGGCACCTTCGCCTGCATAAAGGAATATCACCGCCTCGCCTCCCTGCCCACGCCCAAGGCCAAGCCCTTCGAGCCGCTCAGCGAGCAGTGGATAAGAGAAAAATTCGGCGACAGGCTCGCGCCGGGCATCATCAAGGAAAACTCAAACGACGTTCTTTCGACCTTCGAGGCGCAGAACATCGTCGATCACTGGGACGAGATACTCGCCATGATAGACAAGATCCCCTCCGTCGAGGAAATGGAGGCGCTCTACAAGGGCTGCAACGCAAAATATCTGCCCGAGCACATCGGCATAGACCCCGCGCTCGAGCAGGAGATGCTGCCCATCTCGGCCGCCATCCGCAACAGGCTCACCCTCGTGCGCATGCTGCGTGTCCTCGACTTCGGCGAATAATTAATAAAGGCATGAAAAATGCACCGTCTGCTTTGACGGTGCATTTTTCATTGAGACTGTCAAAAAAACTATGCTGCTGAGGAAAAACATCCGCGCAGCGGGGGAGCTCGAGGGGTAGCGAAGCGTCGGCGCGGGAGTGAATGACATGCCGGTGGCATGTCAGAGCCGCGCCGTGACCGAGCCGCAGCGAGAAAAGACCCGCCTCGAATTAGATAAACCGCCGTCGAAATCCTTGAAATTTCAAGGATTTCGGTAAAAGCATT
>CAVFCI010000019.1:0-29874 GCA_963620985.1 Hallerella sp.
TCGGCGGAAAAGTGCAGTCAAAAAAGTCCCGCGAGGGACTTTTTTGACAAACTGAAACAGCGTGCCGTTTTCGGTACGCTGTTTCAGACTGTGGCTGTGTTTCAGGCGTGAGCCGGAGCGCCGCTCGGCTCTGCCGCGCCTGCGTTTGTAAGCTCGCCGGGCTCGGTGTTGTCCGCTGTCGGGCGCTTCATGCCGACCTTCAGCAGCAGCGGGGTCACGAGGGTGGTCACGATGACCATCAGAACGACCGCGGGGAACATCGTTCCGGAGATTAGTCCGGCCATGCTGCCCTTCTGCGCAACGATCAGCGCGACCTCGCCGCGGGATACCATGCCGAGACCTATGGATATAGAGTCGTAGGTCTTGAAGCCCGTGACCCTTGCGCCGATGCCGCAGCCTATGATCTTGGTGATGATTGCGACAAGGGTGAGGGTTATCGCAAAGAGGATGAGGTTGCCGTCAAGTCCGGCAAGCTCGGTCTTTATACCTATGGAGGCGAAGAATATTGGGGAGAAGAGCATGTAGCTCATGGTGTTTATACGCTTGACGACGTAGGTGCGCGTCTCGCCGTGGTCGCTGAGCATGAGACCGGCAAAGTATGCGCCGGTGATGTCGGCAATGCCGAAGAAGTGCTCGGAAACGAAGCTGAGGATAAAGCAGAAGGCCAGCGCGTAGATGGCGATACGCCTGTGGTTGCCCCAGATCCTTGCGCGCAGATGCGCAAAGGCCTTGCGGATGACGACCGCGACGATGGCAAGGCAGATGAAGTAAGCGATGATGCGGATGAAGATGGTCATCGGCTGAACGGTGGAGTCGGTAAAGCCGGTGAGCACGGTCAGAACGATGATGCCGAGCACGTCGTCGATGACTGCGGCGGCCATGATAGCGGTACCGACGCGGCTTTTGAGCTTGCCCATCTCGCGCAGGGTCTCAACGGTGATGGAAACGGAGGTCGCCGTCAGAACAACGCCGATGAACGCCGCCTTGAGCATACGCAGGCTGTCCGGCTCGCTGTTAAAGAGCAGATAGCAGCCGGCACCGCCCAGAAACGGGACGATAACGCCGATGGACGCAATGATGAAGGCCGAAAGACCGGTGTGCTTGAGCTCCTGCACGTCGGTGTCAAGTCCGGCGGTGAACATCAGGATGATAACGCCGATCTCAGCTGTTTTGATAAGAAAGTCCGACTCGCCTATGAGGCCGAAGCAGCTCGGCCCGAGCAGAAGACCGGCGATCAGTGCGCCGACGACCTGCGGCATATTGACCTTTTCGCTCACAAGACCGAGAACCTTGGTCGAGAGCATAATGATCGCGATTACGATGAGAAAGCTGTAATCCATGTTAAATTTCCCCCAAATTGCACAAAAGATAATTAAAAAAAACACAATCTTGAGACACATTGCCTCAAACGGCAAAGCGGATTGTACGCGCTTTTCCCCTAAATTGCAAGTTAATTTTCCACTGGGGAGATGAACATTATTTATGCGGTTATAAATTTGACGCATACCTCTGCCGCTGTGCGAAAGTTGCACAACGAAAAACAGACAAACTGTTGCATTTGTACTTCAATTCCTACAATAAAAGTGGTATATTAATATCACATTATAGATATAGGAATTACGGAGGTGATACGATGAACGTGACCAGCAAGGGGCGCTATGCCCTGCGCATTATGATCGACCTTGCCCAGCACGGAGACGACGGCTTCATATCGCTGAAGACGGTGTCCGAGCGCACGGAGCTTTCCATGAAATATCTCGAAATGATAGTCGGAAACCTCAAAAAGGCCGAGCTCGTGCAGAGCTCACGCGGCAAGGAGGGCGGCTACAGGCTCGTCAAAGCCCCGAAGGACTACACCATCGGCGAGATACTCAGATGCATGGAGGACAACCTCGCGCCGGTCGCCTGCATCAGAGAGGGCGAGATACAGTGTGACCACTCCGGCGGCTGCCTGACGGTGCCGATGTGGAAGGAGCTTGACGACATAACAAACGCCTATCTTGACACCGTGAGCCTTGAGGATCTTCTCACCGGCGAAAAATGGCGAAAAAAGACTTGACTAAGTTAAAGCATGGTGCTACAATCCCTACAGAATTAATAGGATATATAAGTGTATATAAGTGAAAGGAAGATAAAAATGTTTGTATACGCAGATAACGCTGCAACCACATGTGTCAGCAAGACCGCGCTTGACGCGATGATGCCCTACCTGACCGAGCAGTACGGCAACCCCTCGAGCCTGTACGCCTTTGCTCAGGAGGCAAAGGAGGCGCTTGAGAACGCAAGAAAGACCGTCGCCGACATAATCGGCGCACAGCCCAAGGAGATATACTTCACCTCCGGCGGCTCCGAGGCGGACAATCAGGCCATAGTTTCCATGGCCAAGGTCGGCGCTCTCAAGGGCAAGAAGCATCTCATATCCACGAAGTTTGAGCACCATGCAGTCCTGCATACGCTCAAGAAGCTCGAAAAAGAGGGCTTTGAGGTAACGCTGCTGGATGTCCACGAGGACGGCGTTGTCCGCCTCGAGGATCTCGAGGCCGCAGTCCGTGAGGACACGGCGCTCGTGACCATCATGTTCGCAAACAACGAGATCGGCACGGTTCAGCCCATTAAGGAGATCGGCGAGTTCTGCCGCGCAAGAAAGATACCCTTCCACACCGACGCAGTGCAGGCAGCCGGCCATATGCCGATAAACGTTCAGGAGATGAACATTGACCTGCTTAGCATGTCCGGCCACAAGTTCCACGCTCCCAAGGGCGTAGGCGTTCTGTACGCAAAGGCAGGCATGCCGCTGTTCAACATCATCGAGGGCGGCGCTCAGGAGCGCGGCAAGCGCGCCGGTACAGAGAATATCCCGGGTATCGTCGCGCTGGCGGCGGCTCTCAAGGAGAGCGTTGATAATATGGAGGAAAACACCGCGAAGATCATCCCCATGCGCGATAAGCTCTTTGCCGAGCTCAGCAAGATCCCTCATTCCAAGATAAACGGCTCGCTTGAGCACCACGTTCCCGGCACGGTGAATATGTGCTTTGAGGGCATCGAGGGCGAAAGCCTGCTGCTTCTGCTGGATGCCAAGGGCGTATGTGCCTCGTCCGGCTCGGCATGCACCTCCGGCTCACTCGACCCCAGCCACGTTCTGCTCTCCCTCGGCCTGCCTCACGAGGTCGCGCACGGCTCGCTGCGCCTGTCGATAGGCGAGTACAACAGCATGGAGGAGATCGACCACATCATCAAGGTCGTCCCCGAGGTCGTGTCCTACCTGCGTGATATCTCCCCCGTGTGGGAGGAGCTTGAAAACGGCACGAAGAAGCATCTCATTTAATAAACAACACACCGTGATATAATAGGAGGAACTTTGTTATGGCACTTTATAGTGATAAGGTAATGGATCATTTTCAGAATCCCCGCAATGTCGGCAAGATGGACGATGCCGACGGCGTAGGCGAAGTCGGCAACGCAAAATGCGGAGATATCATGAAAATGTATATCAAGGTCAAGGACGACGTCATCACCGACTGCAAGTTCAACACCTTCGGCTGCGGCAGCGCGATAGCCACCAGCTCCATGGCCACCGAGCTCATCAAGGGCAAGAAGGTCGAGGATGCGCTCGAGCTGTCGAACAAGGCCGTTGTCGAGGCTCTCGACGGTCTGCCCGCGCATAAGATCCACTGCTCGGTCCTCGCCGAGGAAGCAGTAGCGGCGGCAGTCAAGGACTACTACGACCGCAACGGCATAGCATACGACCCCGAGCTGTTCAGCAAAAAGCTGCATGACTGCGAGCACTGCGCAGAGTGATTTAAGTGATTTAAAAGAAAAACGAAAGCTCCGCTTTCCGGAAAAACCGGAGAGCGGAGCTTTAATCGTTTAATCAGGCTAATAAAGCTCAAGCTTGTCGAGGCTCTGATCGAGGTACGTCAGCCGTGCCTGCTGAGCCGTGCCCCTCAGACGGGCGATCTCGAATATAATGAGCTCGATTATGAACTGCGTTGCGATAAACGAATTCATTGCGGTGGGGCTCGAAAATTCCGAGAGCAGTACAAGATCCGCCTTATAGGCCACGGGAGCGCTTATCTTATCCACGATGGAGATCAGGCAGCAGCCCTGCTCCCGCGCTATCTCGGCCAGAGTGCGGCTCATTTTTGAATAGCGCTCCACGCTCAGCAGGATCATGCAGTCGTTTTCTCCGAGGTCTATCGCCTTCTCGACACAGCCGGTATCGACCCTGTCATAGAAATCGACAAACGGGATATACTGATGCAGCAGGATGCCCAGAGACTCGGCCATGCCGGCCATGCCGCGGAAGCCTGCAACGAAAATATGCTCGCTTTTGTAAATGAGCTCGGCTGCTGCACGGAAGTTGTCCGGCTCGTTTTTGCGGAGAACGCCCGCTATGTTTTCCATTGCAAATTCACGGCATATGGACAGATCGCTGCCGCGGTACTCTATGAATTTGCTCTCGACCTGCTCACGGGGGATAACGTATCTGCCGCCGTCCATATATGATGAAACGAGCGCCTGCTGATTGCTCTGAAGCTCCCTGAAGCCGCTGTAGCCGAGCTTGCGGCAGGTGCGTATAACGGACGTGTCGCTCACGTCGAGCTCAAGGGCAATGTCCTTGGAGGTCATAAAGCACAGCGACGCGCCCAGATCGAGAAAACGGTCGGCTATTCGGGTCTCGGTTTTCGACAGACGTACAGATTTTATACGGTCTCTCAAATTAGATGCTTTATCCATGATACGGCTCCTTTCGCGCCTGTTTTGATGCCGGTGACGACAAGGCCGCAACATATGTTGTTGCAGCAACAACATTATATTACACATATTGCTGAAAATGCAATACCTGATGACGAAAAGCGAAAAATCTATTGAAAATCAACGATTTTCGTGCGTTAATTTAAACAGAGACGGCCATATGGCCAAGAAAGGAGCTAGAAACAATGAATGAAAGCAAGTTAAAATTCTACGGAGGAAGCTTCGGCGCGTTTGTTCCGCTGCTTGTCTTCATGGCATGCATGATACTGATCGCGGCAATGCAGAAGGTATCGCTGGTGCTTTTCTGCATGGCGGGCTTCGCGGGACTGTGCGTAGCGTTCCTGCTTGCGAAGGACAAAAAGGCGTTTGAGGAAGCAGTGGTAGAGGGCATAAGGAACAAGACGCTCTGCGTAATAATTTTTGCCTTCCTGCTGGCCGGTGTGCTCTCTCAGGAGCTCAGACAGAGCGGCCTTATAAACGGCCTTATCTGGGCAATGACGAGCCTCGGACTCAACGCGGCGTTCCTGCCGCTGATCGGATTTCTGGCCAGCTGCCTTATTTCCGTTTCGACCGGCACCTCCAACGGAGCCATAATCGCCGTAATGCCCGTCCTGCTTCCCGCTTCGGCGGCAGTAGGCGCATCACCGGCGCTCATCGCGGGCGCGATAGTCAGCGGCGCGGTGTTCGGCGATAACCTTGCGCCCATATCCGACACGACCATAGCCTCCGCGATCACTCAGGAGGCGGAGGTCAGAGATGTCGTCCGCACGAGACTTCCGTATTCGCTTATTGCAGCCGGCGTTTCCGCGGTGCTGTTTGTGATAATGGGCTTCAAGACCTCCTCCACGGCGGCTCTTCCCGACCTTGCGACGGCTGACAGCTCGCTGACGCTTCTGATGCTGCTCGTTCCCGTTATCATGGTCATTCTCATGCTCAGAGGCTGGAACCTCGTCGGAACGCTGCTTGTCTGCGACATGGTGGGCTTTGCGCTGCTTCTGATCTTCCGCTTTGTTGAGCCCGCGGCGCTGGTCGCAGCCGACGGCCCGATCGGAGCCGGTCTTACCAGCATGCTGAACGTCATATGCTTCTCGTTCTTCATGTTTGCCCTGCTTGAGCTCCTCAGCCGCAGCGGCGAGCTGGACAAGCTCATGGAGGGAATAGCCAAGAAAGCGACGACCCCGCGCAAGGCGGAGGGTCTTGCCGCGATTATCGAGATCGTTGCGAGCTTTGCTATCGGCGCGGCGAGCGTTTCGATACTCTTCGTAGGTCCCATCATCAAGAAGATACTCGGACAGCACAACATCGAGAAAACAAGAGGTTCGAACATAATCGACGGCTTCGGCACGGCCTTTGCCGGTATAGTGCCCTATAACCCCGTCGGCCTCAACGCGGTGAGCCTTGCCATAGCCAGCGGCGTGGTGGCGGAGGGCTTCTCCTTCCTCGATTACCTCCCGTATCTGTACCAGAGCTATATGCTCATAATCCTGTTCACACTCAGCATTATCACCGGCATCGGCAGAAGGTTTGAAAAAAACTGACCGCCGGTAACGTGCGATGAAGCCGTAAGTATTTATAAAATTAAGGAGAAATGTCATGTCTGACAGTTGTGAAAAATTCATGTTCAGCAAAAGCCTGTCCGAAGAGATAAAGAACAGATTCTACTATGTGGATGCCGATCCCGAATTCGGCGAGCGCCTGTTCTTTGAAAACTCCGGCGGCTCGCTCAGGCTGAAGGAGTCCGTGCTCAAGCAGGCGGAGTATCAGGCTTACCCCGATTGTCCCGAAAGAACGCACAACCGCTCCCTTGACCTGAAGAAGGTCCAGCTTCAGGGCATCGACGACATAATGAAGGTCGTATTCGGTGCAAAGGACGGTGCGCTCGTGAGCGAAATGACCGCATCTCAGGTCATGTTCCAGACGGTCGGAGCAATACTGGAAAACTGCCCCGGCGACAATGCGGTGACCTCGGTCATGGAGCATCCCTCGGCCTTTGACGCGGTGAAATACTACTGCGGCAAGACCGGCAAGGAGTTCAGAGTTGTCGGCGCAAACCCCGCAAGCGGCAGGATAGAGGTCGAGGATATCAAAAAGGCCGTAACTCCGACCACGACGCTTTTAAGCGTCATGTGGGCGTCCAACATCACCGGCGCTATAATGGACATGGAGGGCATCGTAAAGGCGGCAAGAGAGATAAATCCCGATATTTACATCGTCGCCGATGCGGTGCAGCATATCCCCCATGCAGCCGTTGACGTTGACGCGCTCAAGCTCGACGGTGTAAACTTCGGCCCCTACAAGTTCTTCGGCACACGCGGCATGGGCTACGGCTATGTTTCCGACAGAGTTGCGCTGCTCCCGCACAGGAAGGTGCTTGCAAGAGACCCGAAGATATGGGAGCTCGGCTCGCCCACGCCCGGCAACTTTGCCGCAATGACCGCCGTCGTGGACTATGTGTGC
Source organism: Hallerella sp. (assembly GCA_963620985.1). Taxonomy (GTDB): domain Bacteria; phylum Bacillota; class Clostridia; order Oscillospirales; family Oscillospiraceae; genus F23-B02. Next base: position 7,213 of record CAVFCI010000019.1, read on the forward strand.
TGGATAGGACAGCAGTTTTCCGACTCGGAGGATCGCCGTGAGCAGTACGTTGAGGGCATGAAGCGTATCCACATGCACGAGCAGTCGCTGCTCGAACTCATGCTCAACGGCACGGCAAACGCCGCCGGACTGCGCAGCATCTCGGGCGTTGAGGTGTATGCCGACGATCCCGATCTGTCAAGGCGCGACCTCATAGTCGGCATAGGCTTCAAGAACCTGTCGTATTCCGACGCGGTGCTCGAATACCGCAAGAGAGGCGTTATCGTATTTGAGCGTCTCAACTCCAGCCCGTACTCCAAGCGCGCTGTCGAGGCTATCGGTACGACCGGTGCGATCCGCGTATCGCCGCTGCACTGCCACACCGAGGAGGATATCGAGAAATATCTCCTCATAACAAAGGAAATAGCCGAGCTGTAAGACCGGCAAACAAACAAAGCTCCAGCTGCCGCGGCAGCTGGAGCTTTCAGCGTGTCAAAAAAGTCTGTGACTTTTTTGCACGCTGAAAATACGCCACATTTTTTGTGAAGCTTTCGCTTCACGAAAAATCTCGCTACGCTCGTCAAAAAGCCTGATAGCTCAGGCGTTTTTGATGGCTATAATCCAATTGCGAGCGGGGTCTTACCCCCTCGCGCTCCCCCGCTGCGCGGATGTTTTTCCTCAGCAGCATCGGTTTTTTGACAGTCTGAAAGCTCCAGCTGCCGCGGCAGCTGGAGCTTTGTGTTCCGAATCTTTATTTCCCTGCCTCGGGCAGGCAGTGCATGCGCAGCGTGTCAAGCATGCGAAAGCCCTCGGCGTGGAGAGAGCCGCTGCGCAGGCCGAAGTCGAGCGAGCGGATGCGCAGGTACAGAGCTATCGCCCTGCCCTCGGCGCTGCCGTCGGGAAACTGGCTCTTGTGGCAGTCGAATATGGCGGAAAGCTGCCGCTTCAGCAGCTCCTTTGATGCTTTGACATAGCGGTTCGGCGAGGCGGTCAAGTAATACGCTATCGCCTTCACGGGTGCGGCTGACGCGCCGTGGCGCTGCATTATGCCCTCGTAGGGCGCAAAATACGCGATCTCGGAGGCTGCCCTGCCGACGTTTAAATGATCGGGGTGGCACTCGCTTTTGACCTGCGGGTCGGGGCAGAATATGATATCGGGCTTAAAATCGCCCACGGCCTTTGCAATGGCAGACAGCAGCTCGCGGGTATCGTAAAAGCCGCCGTCGCAGAACGGGAGGAAGGATAGCTCCTCAACGCCCAGCTTTTCCGCCGAGGCTCTTGCCTCGGCCTGCCGGATGGGGATAAGCTCCTCCGGCGGCACGGTGCCCGAGCCGTATCGTCCGTCGATGCAGCACAAAAACGCGAGCTTTTTACCCATGCCTGCGAGCTTTGCCGCCGTTGCTCCCGCGCCGATCTCTATATCGTCGGGGTGCGGTCCGATGAAAAGATACCGCTCGAAGCTCTCAATACGCGGCAGGGGAGAGGCGAGGCTTATCGCAAGCCCTGTTATGCTCATGCCGTTTCTCCCTTGCGGGCGGCTATCTCGCCGCAGATGCGGTCATACTCGTCCTCGTCGAGCTTATAGTGCTTTTTGTACAGGAAATAGCTCAGAAGCATGAGCACGCAGGGGATGAGGATCATGCACAGCAGCAGTGCCAGCGTCTTGCCCGGCTCGATGCCCGCAATGACATTGTCGATGGCAAGGATCTTGTCCTGCTCGGAGATGAGATTGCGCGCACACTCGTTTTCAAAGTCGGAGATGCGGTTGGTGTACTGCGTCACGCCGAAGATGATGTAGCTGAGATTCGTTACGAGAACGATCAGCGCCGAGGACATCTTGGTCAAAAACGGGCGCAGGGAGGTGATTATCGCCTCGTCGCGTGAGCCCGTGCGGTATTCGTTGTACTCGACCGTGTTTATAATGGAGATCATCATGATGAGATAGTAGCCGTACTGGCCGAAGTTTGAAAGCGCGTAGCCGACGGTTATCAGCCAGAACTTGAGCATCGTCGAAGGCAGAGCGAGACCGGCAACGAGCATGAGCGCGTAGCCGCTCATAGAGATGCAGGCGAGTATCGTCATGAGCTTCTTGCGCTTTATATGGCGCGAGATAGCGGGGTAGAAGATCATGAGGAAGGCTGTGACGGACATGCCGACGATGGAAAACAGCGAAAACAGGCCGCCCTCGTAGCCGAAGTCAAAATAAATGTACGTTGCACCGATGCCGCCTACGATGAGGCCGTTGCCGACCTGCTGGAGAAGGAAAATGAGGCTTATCCACAGCAGCTGGTCGTTGCCGGTGATGGTCGTCCATATCTTCTTGAAGCTTATGGGGGGAGCCTCGGTGTATTCACGGTTTTCGCGCACGCCGAAGATGGTAAAGCACAGGAACAGCGGCGCGAGCACGCAGATGATGAGCGCTATCCTGCCGTAGGCGATCGTCGTGCTGCCGCCGATGGCCTTGTCGCCGACGGTGAATATGGGGATGAGAACGCTCGCCAGCGTTCCGCCGATGCCGGCAAACAGCGTCGCGCGCGAGGCAAACTGGTTTCTCGCGTTCGCGTCGGTCGAGAGCGCGGGTACCATGCCCCAGTAGGAGATGTCATGCATCGTGAAGGTTATCGAGTACATGAAGTAGATGACACCGAAGAACCAGACGAAGCTCCAGCCCTGAAGCTCGGTGTTGAAGGCGAGGTACACGACGACCGAGGTCGTGAGTATGCCGATGACGAGCCATGGCTTGAACTTGCCCCAGCGCGTGCGTGTGCGCTCGATGATATTGCCCATGATCGGGTCGTTGAGCGCATCGAATATCCGCGCCGCGACGACGATTGCCGTTATCGCGCCGAACTGCGTGTTCGTGAGGTTCCGTGTGAACAGCACGAAGGTTATGATACAGCTCGTGAAAAGGTAATATATCATATCCCTGCCGACCGTGCCGAGCGGGAACATGATAAGATTTTTCTTTCTCTGTTTGAGGTCTTCCATGACAAACTCCTATACAAACTTAATGTATCCTTTATTTTAACAGCCGCCGGAGATAATAGCAAGCCGCGCACATGATGAACTTTGCGGCTCAAAATTGTTGCATTTTCACAAAGAGCTTTGTGAAAACGGTCAAAATTCCGTCTTGCGAAATGCGTCGGAATCGGATAGAATGTGTGTTATTCATTCAATAAATTTACGAGGTGGTCAAATTGCAGGAGCTTATCGAACGCATAAAGCGCGACGGCGTAGTCAAGCCCGGCGGAGTTTTGAAGGTGGACAGCTTTTTAAATCACCAGATCGACCCGATGCTGAGCTACAATATGGCGCAGGAGATACACAGGCTGTTCGGAAACGACGGTGTCAACAAGATACTCACCATCGAGGCCTCCGGCATCGGCATGGCGGTGCTGACGGGACTTGCGTTCGGCTGCCCCGTCGTGTTTGCAAAAAAGAGCAAGACCATAAACCTCTCGGACGACGTGTATTCAACGACGGTGTATTCCTTCACGCATCAGGTCTCAAAGCAGGTGCTCGTTTCAAAGCGCTATCTTCAGCCCGGCGACAGGGTGCTGATAGTTGACGACTTCCTCGCAAACGGCGCAGCCCTCGAGGGCCTGTGCGATATCGTCGAGCAGGCCGGAGCCGAGGCTGTCGGCGCTGCCATTGCGATAGAGAAGGCCTTCCAGCCCGGCGGCGAAAAGCTGCGCGCAAGAGGTCTGCGCATCGAGGCGCTTGCCCGTATCGAGTCGATGGGCGACGACAGCATAGTTTTCTGTCAGGAATAAACATGCACAAAAAACGCGGCGAAAAAATGTGAAACTTGGCTAAAACCCAGTCTTGACTTTTGCCGCTGCACTTGTTATCCTAAAAGTGTTCCCGATGCGGAACGCGCAAAACCGAATATTTTCGATATATAGCAAATGATATGGATTTGAAGTCTCTACCCGGACGCCGTAAATGACCGGACTATCGAAGTTTTATATAAAGGGATAAGCAGCTGCTTTTCCCTTGGCTTTGGTATTTTTAACGCCGGTCACATATCCATGTGTCCGGCGCTTTCTGTTTTTTTGTATCAAAGCCCTGACGGGTTTGATAATATAAAAATTTTGGAGGGTAACCGAAAGATGATGAAGAAGATTACAGCACTGCTTCTTGCTATGGTCATGGTGTTTGCACTGTGCGCCTGCGGCAACAACGACGACACGAAGACCGATGACGGCGAGCAGACCGCATCCGAGATCAAAGTCGGATTCATATTCCTGCACGACGAGAACTCCACCTATGACCTTAACTTCATGAACGCAGCAGAGGCAGCATGCAAGGCACTCGGCCTGAGCGAGAGCCAGTATGTTTTCAAGAAGAACATCCCCGAGGGTCAGGAATGCTACGATGCAGCTGCCGAGCTCGCCGAGGAAGGCTGCAACATCATTTTCGCAGACAGCTTTGGCCATGAGTCCTTCATGATCGAGGCCGCAAAGGAATTCCCCGATGTTCAGTTCTGCCACGCCACCGGCACCCTTGCTCACACCGAAGGTCTTTCCAACTATCACAATGCCTTCGCTTCCATCTATGAAGGCCGCTATCTCGCAGGCATCGCAGCCGGCCTCAAGCTCAACGAGATGATCGCAAACGGCACCGAGATCAACGGCACCGTCGTCACCGCAGACAACGCAAAGATCGGCTATGTCGGCGCATTCACCTACGCGGAAGTCATCTCCGGTTACACCTCTTTCTTCCTCGGCGCACGCTCTGTATGCCCCACCGTCACCATGGACGTGACCTTCACCGGCTCCTGGTACGATGAGACCGCAGAGAAGGAAGCCGCCAACACCCTTATCAAGAACGGCTGCAACCTCATCAGCCAGCACGCCGACTCCATGGGCGCTCCCACCGCATGCGAGACCGCAGGCGTTCCCAACGTCTCCTACAACGGCAGCACCATTTCCGCCTGCCCGAACACCTTTATCGTTTCCTCCCGCATCGACTGGGCTCCCTACTATGAGTACGCCATCAAGGCAGTCATGAACGGCGAGACCATCGACACCGACTGGACCGGCACCCTCGCAACCGGCTCCGTTGTTCTCACCGACGTTAACGAGGCAGCCGCAGCAGAAGGCACCGCAGACGCTATCGCTGAGGCAAAGGCAAAGCTCGAGGACGGCAGCCTGAAGGTCTTCGACACCAGCACCTTCACCGTCAAGGGCGAGAAGCTCAGCAGCTACATGGCCGACGTTGACACCGATGCAGACTACACCGCAGACACCGAGGCTATAAAGGACGGCGCATTCCTCGAGTCCACCTACCGCTCCGCTCCTTACTTCGATATTCAGATCGACGGCATCAACCTGCTCGACACCAACTTCGGCGGCTGATATACCGAATAAGCAACATTAAATTAAAAGGAAGCTCCGCATTTCACGGAGCTTCCTTTAGCCTCTTATTTGGCTGCACAGGAAAGGGCATGAAGCGCTTCGCGCTTTTTCCTGCGCTGCCACTATTACACAACGGGAGTGAAGAGATGGATAACAAGAACGCCGCCGTGAAGATGAGAAACATATCTAAATCCTTCGGCACGGTAAAAGCTAACGACAAGATTTGGCTCGATATATACAGAGGCGAGATACTTGCACTTCTGGGCGAGAACGGCTCGGGCAAGACGACCCTCATGAACATGCTCTCCGGCATTTATTTTCCCGATGAGGGCGAGATATTCGTTGACGACAAGGAGGTCGTCATACGTTCACCCAAGGACGCGCTGGATCTCGGCGTCGGCATGATCCACCAGCACTTCAAGCTCGTTGACGTGCTCACGGCGACCGAGAACATCATCCTCGGTCTCGAGGGCAAGGGCAGGCTCGATCTCAAGGCCGCGGCCAGCAGGATACGCGAGATCTGCGATGCCTACGGCTTCGATGTCGATCCCGATCAGCACATCTACGAGATGAGCGTTTCCCAGAAGCAGACCGTCGAGATCGTAAAGGTGCTCTATCGCGGCGCTGATATCCTCATCCTCGACGAGCCGACGGCGGTGCTCACCCCGCAGGAGACCGATAAGCTCTTTGCCGTTCTGCGCAATATGCGCGACGCGGGCAAGGCGATCGTTATAATAACCCATAAGATGCATGAGGTCGAGGAGCTGTCCGACCGCGTCGCAGTCCTGCGCCACGGCCAGTTCATCGGCGATATGCCCACGAAAAGCACGAATGCTCAGGAGATGACCAACATGATGGTCGGCCATCCCGTTGAGCTCAATATAGACCGTCCCGAGCCCGTCGATCCCAAGCCGAGGATCGAGGTCAAAAACCTCACCGTGCGCAGCATCGACGGCATCGTCAAGCTCGACGATGTGTCCTTCACCGCAAACAGCGGCGAGATACTCGGCATTGCCGGCATCTCCGGCTGCGGCCAGAAGGAGCTGCTCGAGGCCATTGCGGGACTTCAGCCGACCGAGAGCGGAAGCGTAAGCTATATAAAGGACGACGGAGAGCACGAGGAGCTCCTCGGCAAGGATCCGCTGTCGATAGCAGAGCTCGGCGTTGTCCTCTCCTTCGTGCCCGAGGACAGGCTCGGCATGGGTCTTGTTGCCAACATGGATCTGGGCGACAACATGATGCTCCGCTCCTTCAGAAAGGGCAGGGGCATATTCACCGACAGAAAAAGTCCCCGCAAGCTCGCGGAAACTGTTGTTGACGAGCTCGAGGTAGTAACTCCCGGCATAAGCACCCCCGTGCGCAGGCTCTCCGGCGGCAATGTCCAGAAAGTGCTCGTCGGACGTGAGATAGCCTCCGCGCCGACGGTGCTGCTCACGGCCTATGCCGTGCGCGGACTGGACATCAATTCGTCCTATACGATATACGACCTTATAAACCGCCAGAAGCAGAAGGGCGTCGCCGTCATTTACGTCGGCGAGGATCTTGACGTGCTGCTTGAGCTGTGCGACAGGATACTGGTGCTGTGCGGCGGCAAGGTCAGCGGTATAGTTCCGGGCAGGGGCGCTAAGAAGCGCGAGGTCGGCATGATGATGACTAAGCTGGGAGGCGAGAAGGCTGATGAAGAATAATAACAGAGAGCCGCTGCTGCATATAGTAAAGCGCGGTGCGCTGCCCGGCTGGAAGGCCTGGTGCATACGCCTTCTGGCGATAGCTGCTGCGCTCATCGTCTGCGCGATAGTCACCATGACCGTGACCGGCGAGGATCCCATTCAGGTCTACGCGACCATGATAAACAGCTCCTTCGGCAGTGAGCGCAAGGTTTGGATACTCGCGCAGAACACGGCAATGCTGCTGGGCGTATCGCTCGCGGTCACTCCGGCGTTTAAAATGAAGTTCTGGAACATCGGCGGCGAGGGTCAGATACTCGCAGGCTGCCTTGCGGCGGCTGCATGCATGATATGCCTTGCCGACAAGCTCCCGAACGGCGCGCTCATCGCGGTGAGCGCCGCGGCGAGCATAGCCGCCGGCGCGGTCTGGGGCGGCATACCTGCATTTTTCAAGGCAAAGTGGAACACCAACGAGACGCTGTTCACCCTGATGATGAACTACGTTGCAACTCAGCTCGTTGCGTTCTTCGTCATCATCTGGGAGGTTCCCAAGGGCGCAGGTCAGATAGGCATCATCAACCAGAGCACCCAGCTCGGCTGGCTCCCACAGATCGGCGGCAATAAGTACATGCTCAACGTTATAGTGATCCTCGTGCTGACCGTTCTCGTACACATTTATCTCAGCTACTCCAAGCACGGTTATGAGCTCACCGTTGTCGGCGAGAGCGAGCGCACCGCCCGCTACGTTGGCATCAAGGTCGATAGAGTCATCATCCGCACGATGCTGCTGTCGGGTGCTATCTGCGGTGTCGTCGGCTTCCTGCTCGTGTGCGGCACGGATCACACGCTGTCAACCACCCTCTCCGGCGGACGCGGCTTCACGGCGGTCATGGTCTCGTGGCTTGCAAAGTTCAATCCCATCGTCATGATCTTTGCCAGCATGCTGCTGGCCTTCCTCGACAAGGGCGCGAGCGCGATATCCACGAACTTCGGTCTGAACCACTCGTTCTCGGATATCCTCACCGGCATAATACTGTTCTTCATCATCGGCTGCGAGTTCTTCATAAGCTACAGGATAAGCTTCCGCAGGGCGGCAGGAAAGGAGAGTGCGGAAAATGTTTGATATAGTATCCTTCTTCCCCCGTGCGGTAATGCAGGGTGTGCCTCTTCTCTTCGGCGGCACGGGCGAGATCATAACCGAAAAATCCGGCAACCTCAACCTCGGCATCCCGGGCATCATGTATGTCGGCGGCATCTGCGGCGTTATCGGCGCGTTCCTGTACGAGCAGTCGGCTGCCGAGCTCAACAGCTTTCTTGCGATATTCATCCCCGTCATGTCCTGCCTGCTCGGCTCGCTGCTGATGGGACTTCTGTACTGCTTCCTGACAGTTACGCTCAGAGCCAATCAGAACGTCACCGGCCTTGCAATGACAACCTTCGGCATCGGCATCGGCAACTTCTTCGGCGGCTCGCTGATAAAGCTCACAAGCGCCGAGGTCCCGTCGATCGCGCTGTCGGCAACGAGCAAGGTTTTCAGCCGCTCGCTGCCCTTCGCAGATGATCTCGGCTGGTTCGGCAAGATGTTTTTAAGCTACGGCTTTCTTGCATACGCGGCGGTCATCATCGCCGTCATAACGGCCTACGTCATCAAAAAGACCCGCGTCGGCCTTAATCTGCGCGCCGTCGGCGAGAGCCCCGCGACTGCGGATGCCGCCGGCATAAACGTCAACCGCTATAAGTATATCGCCACCTGCGTCGGCAGCATGATCGCCGGTCTCGGCGGCCTGTACTACGTCATGGACTACGCCTGCGGCGTGTGGTCAAACGATGCCTTCGGCGACCGCGGCTGGCTTGCCATAGCGCTGGTCATCTTCTCCGTGTGGAGGCCGAATCTTGCGATCATCGCGTCGATACTCTTCGGCGGCCTGTATATCGTTTATCTCTACATTCCGGCCGGAACGCAGCTTTACATGATGGAGCTGTACAAGATGCTTCCGTACCTTGTCACCATCATCGTGCTCGTGATCGTGTCCATGCGCAAAAAGCGCGAGAACGAGCCCCCCGCGTCCCTGGGCCTGGCATATTTCAGGGAAGACCGATAGAATATATGAATCAAAGCTCCGCAGTGTGTTCTGCGGAGCTTTTTTCTATTCATAACGTCCCGAGGTAGCCCTCGAGGATGAGGCTTGCCGCGACCGCGTCAACGGTCCCGCGGTGCTTTTTTTCTTTTTTGCCGTTTGCGTGGAGTATCGCGTGCGCCTCGACGCTGCTGCGGCGCTCGTCCCACATGACGACGGGGATATCGGTCCTGCCAGCAAGGAGCGCGGCAAACTCGCGGCATTTTTCCGCCCGCGCACCCTCAGAGCCGTCCATGTTCTTCGGAAGCCCCAGCACGAAGCGCTCAACTCCGCGCGCCTTGGCCTCGCGGACTATCTCGTCAGCCAGCGCGCCGGTATCCCACTGATTGACCGTCCACGCCTCGCCGACGAGGATATTCATCGCATCCGAGACTGCCAGCCCCGTGCGCGCATCGCCGTAATCTATGCCCATTATCCGCATATCCTCACCTCATTTCAAGCCGAAGCAGGCGCGTATCTGCCCGCAGATGTAAAGCGAGCCGAAGGCGCAGACCATCGCGCCCCGCTCCTGCGCGATGTCGCGTGCAAGAGAAACGCCGTCCTCGATGCTGCCGGCAGTGCAGACCTCGCGCCCGCTGTCCTCGAAGAGGGCGGCAAGCTCCGCCGCAGGGAGCGCGCGCTCGGACTCCGGCGTCACGCACACGCAGGCGTCAAACAGCGGCTTGAGCGTCTCGGCTATCGCCTTGTAATCCTTATCTCTCAGGACTCCGACGAGAGCGACGCGCTTTGAGTCGGGGAAATAGTGCTCAAGACAGTCGCGCAGAGCAGCCGCGCACTGCGGATTGTGCCCTCCGTCGAGCACGAACCACGGCTCCTCGGCATGCAGTACCTCAAATCTTGCGGGCCAGGCGACGGAGTAGAGCCCCGCCTCGACCGCGTCATCGCCGATATCCCAGCCCTGTCTGCGCAGAACGGATACGGTCTCCAGCACGGTCGCCGCGTTGCGTCGCTGATGCTCGCCCAGAAGCGGTATCGCGTAGCTTGCGCCGCCGTAGGAGAACACCTGTCCGTCTATAGAGTCAAATTCAAGGCGGATATCCTCAAAATCGGGGACATACAGCTCGGCGCTCATCTCACGGCAGACCTCGCGCACGAGCTCCATCGTCTCGCCGTACTGCTGATACATGACGACCGCCGCACCGTATTTTATTATACCGGCCTTTTCGTATGCTATCTCCGACACAGTGCCGCCGAGCACTGCCGTGTGGTCAAGGCCGATGTTGGCGATGACGCAGCACTCGGGGCAGGGTATGACGTTGGTCGCATCGTATCTTCCGCCGAGGCCGACCTCCAGAATGACGATATCGCAGCCGGAGTCGGCAAACCAGCGCAGAGCGGCGGCGGTCATCATCTCAAACTCCGTCGGGTGATCGTCCATCGCGTCGGCATGACGCTGCAGCTCCGTCACGATGCCTGCAAGCATCGCATCCTCGATCTCCCTGCCGTTTATCTGCATGCGCTCGTTGAAGCGGCGCAGGTACGGCGAGGTGTAAAGCCCTGTTTTGAAGCCCGCTCTGCGCATGACGGAGGCGAGCATAGCGCAGATGCTGCCCTTGCCGTTGGTTCCGGCGACGTGGACAAATTTGAGCTCCGACTGCGGGTTTCCCATCCGCGCAAGAAGCTCCGATATGCGCTCAAGTCCGAGGCGCGAGCCTCTCCACGAGGTGCCGTTTATATACTCCAATGCCTGTTTGTAATCCATGTTCAGACCTTCATCCAATAATATATTTTGCAATAAAAGCGTCAAGCTTTGCCGCGTATGCAGCGCCGTTTTTAAACATCGTCTCTATGTGCCGCGCCTCTCCCGTGAAGAGATAGTCCTTATCGCCGGAGCAGGCCGCGTATGCCTGCGGTGCGTTTTCAAAGGGGACGGTAGGATCGTCCGTGCCGTGCACGAACAGCATGGGACACGCGGCCTCGGTAAGCTCCGGCAGAACGTTTGTATCGCAAAGCTCATAGCCCGCGATGTGCCTGTTGAGCCCTTCGATGAGCCCGTATGCCGCCCCAAGCTGCGAGCGCAGTATCGGACGGGCATCGACAAAGCCGCTGTCCTCGACGATAAACCTCACCGTGTCGGGGACGGAGGAGCTCATTTTCATGACCGCAGCCCCGCCGAGCGAGAAGCCGTGCAGCACAACCTGAATGTCGCTGCCGAACCTATCCTCCAGAAAGCTGAGCCAGCTCAGGCAGTCGCGACTTTCAAAAACGCCGTAGCCGAACCAGCTGCCGCCGGAGAGGCCGGAGGCGGTGTTGTCTGGGCAGAAGATATCAAAGCCGCGGCTGAAATAATATTCGCGCACCATTCCGGCGGTCTCCGCGTGCTCGGAGTGATAGCCGTGGACGATGAAGGCTATCCTTTTGCTGAATTTTTTGCCGCAGGGGAAGTAAAAGCCCTGCAGGCTCTCGCCGCGCTCGGAGCGTATCGTGTAGCAAAGGTGTACGCTGCTTTCAAGCTCCAGCGCTCTCCCGTCGCGCCAAAGGTAGTATTCCGCCCCGTGCATTTTCTTATCCAGCAGCGCTGCCATCAGCGGAGGACGGCGGCGCGCGAAGATGTATCTGTAAACATCCCACAGGGCAAGCGGCGGTATGGCCGCAAGCAGATATTTTTTCTTCATGTCAGTTCACCGGCAGCACTGCGCCTACGCTCGACAGCAGCGAAAAGGCTATAACGAGTATCTGGAACGGCAGCGTGCCGAACCTCCCGCAGATCGGAGACGCGCCTGTGCGCCTGCGCGAGCGGTTGTAGGCAATGATTATGCCGATGCCGGTCACTACCTGAATGATGCTCGCAAAGCGCGTGAAGCCGACAAAGCTGCTCACGCCGAACAGCGCCAGCACCAGACAGGGCAGGGAGGCCAGAAGCCAGCAGAGGTTTTTGCTCCAGCCGGTCTGCTCGCCGACGATATCGCGCAGGTTAAGGGTATTCGCCCAGAACGAGGTAGCAAGCGCCAGCAGCGTGAATATATAGCCGATTATTGCGACCCAGCCGCCGAGATGACGCGAAAGATCGACCAGCGCACCGTCCTCGGAGATGTCCGAGCCCGCGCCGAGCAGCGTCATGAGCGTTATGATGAAGATGAGCGCAAGATTTATGCCGAGCCCCGTAGCAATGGCAGCGCGGATGCGCCCAGCGTCGCCGCCCAGACCCTTAACGACCTGCGGCGTGCTCATGACAGCCGACAGCGAGAACGACACCATGCCGAACAGCGCCAGCGCGTTGTTAAAGCCCTGCCAGCCTTCGGGGAGGGGGCTTAAATCGCGCAGAAGCGTTGCCGCAAGCAGAATGCCGACAACGCCGACCATGAGAAGCACGGATATCTTTTCGCATATGCCCACGAGCTTCATGCCGACGAACACAACGCCCGCACCCAGCGCGTAGAATATCAGCATACCGGCGATATCCGGCAGGCCGAACCAGCTTCTGAACACCGCCGCCGCGCCGGTCAGGAACGCGCTGACGTTCACAATGACCGAAACGCCCAGCAGAATAAAGGCCGTCCATGTGAAAAAGGTCTTGACCCTGCCGGAGAAAAGCTCCGCATCAAAGCATTTGACAAACTGTGCGCCGCTGTTGTTAAGGCTCAGCTCCGCGATGAGAAAATGCAGAATGAGCGCCACCGCGTAGCCGATAAGCAGAATGAGCAGGGTCTCGCGGAAGCTGTTGTGCGCCGCGAGGTACGGAACGGACAGTATGCCCGCGCCCACGCCGTGCCCGACGATTATGCTCGCGGCCTCCATGAAGGTGAGCTCGCTCTCGCCCTTTATTTTTTCCATGTATCTGACCTCCGTCAGCGATAATTTTTCACCATTTTACCACAGCGTGTCCTGCATTACAATAGGCACGATTTCGCGTTATGTAAACCTATGATGATAAAAAATGACGAACCGAATTGCGGTCCGTCATTTTTGTATATGGCATCATTACTCCACATTTACGATCTTACGCAGAGTTTCGGGAGGCAGCTTCACCACTTTGCGGTCATATGTCATAAGACCGTTGACCTCCTCCTCCACATCGCTCAGCTGCGTGTACACGGCGGCGGCAAGACCCTGCTCATAGGCGGGCTTTATCTGCTCAGAGTAGAGCTTTTCGAGCGCCCTTTGCAGCGCCTTTTCGCTTTTGAGCCTTTTGTAGCCGAAGTCGGCGCTGCCGAAGCTGTGAGGCTCGCAGCGGAGATTATAGCCGCCGAACTCCGTGAGCATGACGGCGCGGCCTAATTTATCGGGCTTGAAGCTGTATTTTTTGAAATAGACGTGCAGGCTCTTGGTCTGGCCTATCTTCTGGTCGTGCCAGCCGGAGGCGTGGTCTACCGTGCGCGTGGGGTCGATGCCGGCTATCTTTTCCGCGATGCGAGCCGCGTCAAACTGACCCCAGCCCTCATTGAAGGGCACCCACATGGCGATGCAGGGGCAGTTATACAGAAGCCCTATCATTTCGTTGAGCTCGGTTTCGTATTCGACCCTGCCCTCGAGCTCCTCGCGGGCAAAGAGCCTGTAGCTCTTGTCGCTTATGTGTACGCCCGTGACGAGCGGCGCGGAGATGACGGCGGGATTATAGCTGCCGCCGCCGTTTATCATGTCCTGCCAGACGAGCATGCCCAGCCTGTCGCAGTGATAGTACCAGCGCAGCGGCTCTATCTTTATGTGCTTGCGCAGCATGTTGAAGCCCATGTCCTTGGCGGTCTGGATATCGAAAACGAGCGCCTCGTCCGAGGGAGCGGTGTACATGCCGTCGGACCAGTAGCCCTGATCGAGCAGTCCGTTGTGGAAATACGGCCTGCCGTTCAAAAACAGGCGCTTTACGCCCTTGGAGTCTGCCTCAACGGAGAATTTGCGCATGGCAAAGTAGCTTTCGACCCTGTCCTCGCCGCAGACGACGGAAAAGTCATAGAGCTTCGGGTTCTCCGGCGACCACGGCTCAAAATCGGGAACGGGTATCACTGCCGGAAGCTGATACTGCCGGCTGCCGAACAGGGCATAGGCTCTGCTGTCGCCGACGGTGTCGGCGCGCACACGCACGCAGGCATTGTCGAAGTCGGGCGTTATGTGCAGCGCTCTTATGCAGTCGTGCGGGATGCACTCTGCCCACACGGTCTGCCATATGCCGCTCTGCGGAGTGTACCATATGCCGCCGCGCTTCGTGCGCTGCTTGCCGCGTGAGTGATACGACGTGTCGCTCACATCGCGTACGCTCAGCGATATTTCGTTTACGTCCCTTGAAAGGAAGCCCGTCGCGTCGAACTCAAAGGGCAGATAGCCGCCCTTGTGCCTGTATGCGCGCAGACCGTTTATGTACACCGTGCAGCTCTGATCCACGGCGCCGAAGTGCAGAATGACGCGCTGCCCCTCGGAAAGCTTCGGCCTTGCCCAGTCGCGCCTGTACCACAGATATTCGTCTGGACTCAGTATGCGCCCCACGCCGGACAGCTCGCACTCGGGCGAGAAGGGGACGAGTATCCTGCCCTCCCACTTGTCCGGCTGCTTTTCGCCCGCAGCGGTGAAGGCGTAGTCCCACAGGCCGTTGAGGTTTATGTACGACTCGCGCCGCATCTGCGGACGCGGATATTCCGGCAGTACATTGCCGCTGTCGAGCTTTTCGCCCCATCGTGTAAGCATGGTGATCCCTCCATATATTATAATGTATAATTATACAGCATGCGCGCGGTTTTGATAAGCCCCGTTTTTAACAATCGCCGGACATTGATAAATTAACTACAATAAGCAAATTTTGCGTTAAAATATGTGCAATTGTTAATCATTTGACATGATAAAGTGCTAAAAACCACAAAAATCACACGAAAATCGAGTCATTGATTGTAGACACAAAACATAGTTTGTGCTATATTTAAGGTTGCATAAATTAGAGAGGTGATGTAAATGCCCTATAAGTTCCGCGGCGGCGTACATCCTGATTACATGAAGGCTCCTCAGGAGCCTGTCGTGGTAGTGACCCCGCCGCCCCAGGTCGTTATTCCGATGGCACAGCACATCGGCGCACCTTGCCAGCCTATAGTGAAGGTCGGCGATTATGTAACGATGGGTCAGAAAATAGGCGAGAATCCTGCGCCTGTTTCCGCCCCCGTGCATTCTCCCGTCTCCGGCAAGGTCATAGCGATCGAGCCCAGACCCCATCCGCTGGGCGATATGATAATGGCGATCGTTATCGAAAACGATTACCAGGACACCCCCTGCACGGATCTGGCTCCTCTTACCGAAGAGGAAATGAAGGATCCGGAAGCCATCCTTACCCGTCTGCGCGAGGCAGGCATCGTCGGTATGGGCGGCGCAATGTTCCCCACCGCCTTCAAGATCAGAGGCGGCCTCGGTAAGGTCGATACTCTCATCATCAACGGCGCGGAATGCGAGCCTTACCTCAACGGCGACCACTGGACGATGAAGCTGCATCCCGAGGAGCTCCTCAAGGGCATCGAGCTTGCGCGCGTGGCCAGCGGTCTGGACAAGGCGTATTACGGCATTGAGAAGAACAAGATGGATGCGATCGAGCTTCTCAATTCCAAGAATCCGGCTCAGTACGGCGTTGAGATCGTGCCCGAGGAGGTCAAGTATCCTCAGGGCGCAGAGAAAATGCAGATCAAGGCGATAACCAACCGCGAGGTCAAGCCCGGCGGACTGCCCGCAGGCGTGGGCTGCAACGTTATCAGCACCCAGACTGCATACGCCATATACAAGGCATGCTATCTCGGCATCCCCTGCTATGAGCGTATCCTCACCGTCGGCGGCTCGGCCATCAACAAGCCCTACAACCTCCAGTGCCGCGTAGGCACTTCCTTCCGTTACATCGTCGAGCAGTGCGGCGGCTTTGTCAAGACCCCCAAGAAGATCGTTCTCGGCGGACCTATGATGGGTCTTATCGCGACCGATATCGACGCTGTCAACATCAAGGGCACGGCCGGCATCCTGTTCTTCACCGAGGAAGAGGACAGAACGGTCGAAAATCCCACATGCATACGCTGCGGCAAGTGCATCACCGTGTGCCCCATGGGACTTGAGCCCGTCTACATGTACGCATACTTCAAGAAGGGCGACTTCGAGAACATGAAGAAGTACCACATTCTTGACTGCTTCGAGTGCGGCAGCTGCTCGTACAACTGCCCCGGCAGAATGCCGCTGACCCACTCGTTCAAAACCGCTAAGATACTCTTTGCCGCAAAGGCGGCAGAAGAGAAGGCAAGAGCGGAAGCTGCTGCAAAGGAGGCCGAGAAAAAGTGAAAGCAAAGGAATATACATTTGATGCCTCCTATCAGCCTCAGGTAAGGACAAGGACCGACACCTCCCGCATAATGCTGGATGTCATAATCGCACTCGTGCCGGCAATGGCCGTCGCGGTGTATCAGTTCGGCTTCAGAGTCCTGGCGCTGATCGCTGTGAGCGTTGTCTCCTGCGTGTTCTTCGAGTGGGGCTACCGCAAGCTCATGAAGAAGCCCGATTCCATCGGCGATCTTTCCGCCTGCGTTACCGGCATTCTCATCGCAATGGTCATCCCCTCCTCGGCACCCCTGTGGATGCCGGTCGTGGGCGCTGCGTTCTCCATCGTTGTCGTAAAGCAGCTTTACGGCGGCATCGGCAAGAACTTCCTCAACCCCGCGCTCGCATCCCGTGCCTTCCTTATGGCCTCCTGGCCCGTCATCATGACGACCTGGGCCGTTCCCAAGGCGCTTGCAGGCAGCATTGACGCTACCACCATGGCGACCCCGCTCAGCTACATGAAGGCCGGCGAGGCTCTGCCCGACACCTTCAGCTACGCGAACATGCTCATCGGCAACGTGCCC
The DNA here is from genome assembly GCA_963620985.1 of Hallerella sp. Taxonomy (GTDB): domain Bacteria; phylum Bacillota; class Clostridia; order Oscillospirales; family Oscillospiraceae; genus F23-B02. The sequence goes on from CAVFCI010000019.1 coordinate 24,147, forward strand.
GGCTGTATCGGCGAGATAAGCGCTGTAGCACTGCTCATCGGCGGCGCGTACCTGCTCGTCCGCAAGGTCATAAGCTGGCGCATCCCCGTTGCATTTATCGGAACCGTCGCGGTCATCACCTTCATTTTCCCGATGAACGGTGCCGCACATTTCGACTGGATGCTTTCGAATGTCCTGTCCGGCGGCCTGCTGCTCGGCGCCATCTTCATGGCGACCGACTACTCCTCCAGCCCCGTTACCCTCAACGGCCAGCTCCTGTACGGCTTCGGCTGCGGCGCTCTGACCGTTCTCATCCGCTATTTCGGCGGCTTCCCCGAGGGCGTTTCCTACGCCATCCTCATCATGAACCTGTGCGCATGGGCGATCGATAAGGGCACCCGTGGCCGTCAGTTCGGCGTGACCAAGGAAGACCTCAAGGCAGCCAAGAAGGCAGCAAAGGAGGCGAAGGCGTAATGAAAAAGATACTCAAGCTCACAGCCATCCTTTTCCTCATCTCCGCTATCGTTGCAGGCGTGCTCGGCGTTGTTTACGAGCTCACCATCGACAGAATAACAGCGATCTCGGAGCAGAAGACCGCCGACGCATACGCCGAGGTCCTCAGTGCAAAGGAATACAAGGAAGTCCAGTACACCGGCGAAGACACCGCCATTGATAAGATCTCCGAGGCTTATGCCGAGGACGGAAGCCTCTCCGGCTATGTCGTAGAGACCACCGTTACCGGCAGCCAGGGCAGCATCACCATCATCATCGGTGTTGACGCTGACAAAAAGTGCACCGGCATATCCATCACTTCGTCGAGTGAGACCTCCGGCCTCGGTGCCGTTGCTTCCAGCCCCAGCGACAAGGGCGTCGCCTTCCGCGAGCAGTTTGTCGGTCAGGGCTCTGACGTTGCGCTGAGCAAAAAGGGCGGCGAGATAAACGCGCTCACCGGCGCGACCATCACATCCAACGCAGTTACCGGCGCGGTAGCCTCCGCTACGGCAGCCTGCGAGAGTCTGGGTTAAGGAGGTAGACTTAAATGAACATTAAGAAACAGTTTAAGGAAGGCCTTATCACCAACAACCCCGTTCTCGTACAGCTCATCGGTATGTGCGCAACCATGGCCATCACGACGAGCCTCTTCAACGGTGTCGGCATGGGTCTGTCCGTTCTTATCATCCTGACCTGCTGCAACGTCGTCGTTTCCGCGATCAGAAAGATAATCCCCAACGAGATCCGCCTTGCCATATTCGTCGTTGTCATCGCGGGCTTCGTTACGATAGTCGATCTGCTGCTGCAGGCCTTTGTCCCCGCACTGAGCGAGGCGCTGGGTGTATTTATCCCGCTTATCGTTGTTAACTGCATCATCATAGGCCGTGCAGAGGCCTTTTGCCAGAAGAACAGCATCGGCGCATCCTTCTTCGACGGCGTATTTCAGGGTCTGGGCTACACCATCGTTCTGATCGTCATGTGCCTTGTCCGCGAGCTTCTCGGCTTCGGCACCATCGGCGGCGGACTCCTCGACCCCGTCAAGGGTCTGACCCTCGACGGCACGGGCGCGGGCTTTGCCGTGTTCGGCGAAAACTTCCAGGGCGCAATGGTTCTGACCATGCCCTTCGGCGGCTTCCTTACCCTCGGCTGCCTGATCGCGCTCATGCAGTATGCTCTGCGCAAGTCGGCTGAAAAGAAAGCAAAGAAGGAGGCTGAGGACAAATGACAAGTACAGCTTCCATTATCACCATCGCCCTGAGTGCGATCCTGATAAACAACTTCATCTTCTCGCAGTTCCTCGGCTGCTGCCCCTTCCTCGGCTGCTCGAGCAAGGTCGATACCGCTATCGGCATGGGTCTTGCGGTCACCTTCGTTATGGGTCTTGCATCCGCTATCTGCTGGGTCGTCGATACCTATATCCTGATCCCGCTGAGTCTCGGCTTCCTTGAGACGCTGGCATTCATCCTCATCATTGCGGGTCTCGTTCAGTTCGTCGAGATGTTCCTTAAAAAGTCCATCCCCTCGCTGTACTCGGCACTGGGCATCTACCTGCCCCTTATCACCACCAACTGCGCGGTTCTCGGCGTTGTTCTGCTGAACGTTCAGTACAAGTTCAACTTCATCCAGTCCACGCTTTACGGTGTGTTCGGCGGTCTCGGCTTCCTCCTTGCTATCGTTCTGTTTGCGTCCGTGCGTGAGCGCATCGACCTTGCGGATTATCCCGAAAGCTTCGAGGGCTTCCCGATCTGCCTCGTGTCCGCGGCTCTGCTCGCTCTGGCCTTCATGGGCTTCAGCGGCATGAACATCCCGCTTTAAGGAGGGCTCAGATATGGATTTTATGGTTATTATCAAGTCCCTTTTGGTTCTGGGCATACTGGGCGGCGTTTTCGGCGCTATCCTTGCATTCGCATCGAAGATATTCTACGTTGAGGTAGACCCCAAGCAGGAAGAAGTCAGAGAGTGTCTGGCCGGCGCAAACTGCGGCGGCTGCGGATACCCCGGCTGTGACGGCTATGCCGCCGCTGTCGCCAAGGGCGAAGCACCCGTCAACAAGTGCGTTGCCGGCGGCGCAGAGGCTGCTGCCAAGATCGCGGAGATCATGGGCGTTTCTGCCGGCGATATGGAGAAAAAGGTGGCGTTCGTGCCCTGCTCGGGCACCGAGGGTCATGCCTCCAAGCGCTTTAACTACAAGGGACCTCAGAACTGTCAGGCAGCAATGCTGTTCGGCGGCAAGAGCAATATGGACTGCCGCTTCGCCTGCATCGGTCTCGGCAACTGCGCAAACGCCTGCCAGTTCGGTGCAATGAGCATCGTTGACGGCGTAGCCAAGGTCGATCGTGAGAAGTGCGTCGGCTGCGGCGCATGTGTCGATGCCTGCCCGAAGAAGATAGTCAAGCTCGTTCCCTACGACCAGCACGTTCTCGTCGCCTGCTCCAGCTGCGATAAGGGCGCTGCCGTCATGAAGATCTGCGACGAAGGCTGCATCGGCTGCATGAAGTGCCAGCGCGAGTGCCCCGCCGACGCGATCGTCATCAAGGACAATCTGGCTCGCATAGATGTTTCCAAGTGCGTACAGTGCGGACACTGCTCCGACATCTGCCCGCGCCACATCATTAAGGTGCAGAACTGATATCCCCAAAAACTCAAAACCTCCGTTCGACCGAACGGAGGTTTTTTGCATAAAAATCACCGAACGAGGCAAAATACGAAAAAAGCCATGGAGTGATAAAATGAGCGTCAAGCAAAAGAAGCTGATCCTTGCAGCCGCACTGATATTTGCCGTGAACATCCTCATCATAGCGCTTGCGCAGTCTGCCGAGGCGTCATTATATAAGCGAGGCTCGTCCGGCGCGACGGTCACGCAGATACAGACGCGCCTTAAAAGCTGGGGCTACTACAGCGGCAGCGTGGACGGTATCTACGGCAGCGCGACCGAGCGGGCGGTCAAATATTTTCAGCGCACGAACGGCCTTACGCCTGACGGTCAGGCAGGGGACAAGACCCTCGCTGCCCTCGGCATTTACGAGCAGTCCGGCTCGTCCCCGGCTTCCTCGGGTGATGTGTATCTCCTTGCACGGCTGATATCCGCCGAGGCTCGCGGCGAGCCGTATATTGGGCAGGTCGCGGTCGGAGCGGTCGTGCTCAACCGCATCGACCACCCATCGTTCCCGAACTCGCTCTCGGGCGTGATATACCAGAGCGGCGCGTTTTCCTGCCTTGACGACGGGCAGTTTGATCAGCCGATCGCCGACAGCGCCTACCGCGCCGCCCGCGAGGCTCTGGCCGGCTCCGACCCGACCGGCGGCGCGATATACTATTTCAATCCAGCAACGGCGACGAGCAAATGGATATGGTCGCGCCCGCAGCTGCTGACCATAGGCAGCCATATATTTTGCGCTTGACTTAAAATGGGGATGATAATAAAATATAAACAATCGGCGCAGCAGCGCCGTACATGGAAAGGTGAACGCTATGAACAAATGCCCAAGATGCGGAACATATATCCCCGACGGCGGAAAGGTCTGCCTCGCCTGCGGCTGGAAGCCCGACGCAGGGGATAGCTTTATGGATAATCCGATACTTAAATACATGCAGGAGGCCTTCGATGCGGCAAGCCCCGAAATGACCGAAAACGATGCGATCCCCGATGAATTCAAGGAGCGTGACCTCGCGGCGGTCGGCTATATCGGGCCGGTGTTCCTGTACTCGCTCATAAAAAACAGCGGCTCTGAGCTCGTGCGCTATCACGCAAAGCAGTCGGCGATGCTCCTTGCGCTGCATATGCTCAACTCCGTCGTCGGCGCGGTGCCCTATATCGGCAAGCCGGTCAAGAAGCTCAACACCGCGCTGCTGGTTATCCTCGCCTTCCTCGGTGCGCGCAACGCCTACTTCGGCAAAAAAGAGCCCGTGCCACTTGCGGGTCAGATAATATCTTCGATAATGGAGGCGCTGTGATATGAAATTCGTTACATATTCTTATAATGGAACAGAGTACGCCGGTGTCCTGACCGCCGACGAGAGCGCGATCGTTCCGGCCTCCGAGCTGGGACTCGGGGCTCGAAGCATGACGGAGCTCATACAGGAGCTCGGCGGTAAGCTCCCCACGGTGCCGGAGGGCGCGAGGGCGATGACTCTCGGCGAGGTGAAGATAGAAGCTCCCATCCCCGAGCCGAGGCAGGACGTTATTTGTCTGGGGCTCAACTACCGTGACCATGCCGAGGAGGCTACCCGCGCAGACAAGGCCTTTGACGTGCAGCGCGGCGATGCCGTGTACTTTGCAAAGCGCATTCAGCGCGCAGTCGCACCCGGCGATAAGATCGACGGACATTTTGATATCTGCGACAGCCTCGACTACGAGGTCGAGCTCGGAGTTATCATCGGTAAGGACGCGAAAAACGTCAAGGCCGCCGACGCAGGGGAGTATATATTCGGCTACACGATAATAAACGACGTGTCCGCGCGAAATCTTCAGACGCGCCACAAGCAGTGGTACTTCGGCAAGAGCCTCGATGATTTTACGCCCATGGGTCCCTGCATACTCTCCGCCGATACGGTCGGTGCGATGCCGGAGCTGAACATCCGCTGCTATGTCAACGGCGAAAAGCGGCAGGACAGCAATACGCGCATGATGATCTTCGATATACCGTATATAATTGAGGAGCTGTCGGCAGGCATGACGCTCAAGGCCGGCACCGTCATTGCCACGGGCACACCCAGCGGCGTAGCCCTCGGCATGGCTCCCTCCGTTCAGAAGTACCTCAAGTCCGGCGATGTCGTCCGCTGCGAGATAGACGGGATCGGAGCTTTGGAAAACACAATAGCATAATAGACAAAGAATGCCGGAGTTAGTGTATACCGAGCCGCCGCAACGCAGATATTCGTGCCTGCTGTGCCGTTTCGGTCGTATGCTTTCTTATCTCAACCGGCCTTTATGCTCCGGCGTTTCTTTTTTACCGGCACATTTTGCGCCCAAGGCAGGGGAAAAACACAAGATTTAGAGCTTTCAAAACGATTAAAAAAAGATGCGAAAATGTTTCAAAAATACCTTGACATTTGTCTTTTGCAGTGCTATTCTATCTAAGCACTTCGGAAAATGACCGGAAAGAGCGAAAAGAAAAACTTAAAAAGTTTTGAAAAAAGTTCTTGACAAGTCAACCCGAATCTGCTAATATATAAAAGCTCACCGTGTGGCGGCTGAGCGAGTGTACCTTGAAAATTAGATAATGTAAGAACAGCTTATGCTAAATAAGCACCGGAA
>CAVFCI010000020.1:0-29269 GCA_963620985.1 Hallerella sp.
ACAGGTGCAAGCAGTTTTGACAGAGCTGATTTTTGCTCAGGCAAGGCAAAGCCCGCAGGGAATACTGCCGTATTTTCAAGGGCTTTAACGAAGCATGGGTGAAAATCAGCCTGTCAAAACCGGTAGGGTTCAACTCCCGTCAGCTTATGCGACGGTTGAAAATTACTGCGAGGATAACGCCGATGAGCGTTACGGACATGTTGAAAAGCAGGACGTATCGCGGACCTTCTGTGCCGCCGACGCGGGTTATAAGGCTCGCGGCGTTGAGAACGGCGTAGTTTGCGACAGATGAGGAGATCATCACTATCGAGGTGATAACGCCGCGGTTCTTGGGAAACATCTCGTTTGCGACCGAGGTCACGAGCTGCAAAACTCCGCCCGCCGCGAAGAAGCCTACGAAGAAGCCTCCGATCAGGCAGACTGCCGGTACCTGAACAAGGAAAACGATGCCGAGGGTTATGAACGCGCAGGCAGGGTATATTATAAGTATCTTGGCGGGCTTTACGCCGCGGCTCAGCAGCGCCGCGTTTATGAACAGGGCGGCGACTATGCCGACGGAGTACCAGGTCTGGATCATGCTGGGGTTTGCCAGCCCGTAGAGCGCGCCGAGCTCCTGATTGCAGTTCATCCAGATCATGAAGGTCGTGGAGCTCGTAAAGCCGAGGGCAACGAGGATCACCGCCGAGGGCGTAAAGTGCATTTTCTCCTTCTTGCCGGACTCGCTGACGGCAGGCTGCTCACGCGGGGGGAAGGGCAGGAACACGAGGGCGATGCCGTCGATGATGATTATTGCCGCCGCGGCGAGGAACACCGTGTTGAAGGGAAGGCCGCTGCCGTCAACGGCGAGTATCGCAAAGGGCAGCAGAAACTGCGACAGGGATACGGCGAGCTTCGTAAAGATGTTCGCTATTGTGCCCTTTTCCTTGAATATCTCCATGCAGGAGGGCGTGATGCTCGTATCGAGGAAGGAGTTTCCCATGCCGCTGATGATGGCAAAGGCGTAGCCCCAATACAGGTTTTTCGTAAATGTGATGCCGGTAAAGAACACGGCGTACAGCGCACAGCCTATCAGCGCCGACAGCCGCCTGCCGAGCTTGTCCGAAAGCGGTCCCGCGATGGGGAAGGCTATGAGCCGACCAAGGCCGAGCGCCGCGATGACCGCGACAACGGCGGAAATGTCGTACAGGCCGTCCGCTCCCGGTACAGCGCCCCAGAGGGCAGCGAACTCCTGCTTGTAGTGCCCCATGACCGACGAGGATATGCCGAGCACAAAGTAGGTTATGTACAGCGCAAGGGCTGTCGGGTAGTAGCGTTTTCGGCTCATCTCATCATCTCTCCTTCACAGTTTATTTTCCGTGCTTCAGCGCTGCTCCGAGCGCTTCGTTGTCTGAAGCATAGCATGTCGTTCATTATTTAACAAATCGTTAAAATAAATAAAATGATAGATTTTTTCTATCGTTTGTGTAATAATATATCTGTAGGAAGAGGAGGCGCAGAAAGATGAATCTATCGCATCTGAGATATTTTGTCCGCTTGGCGGAGACGCGGCACTACACCAGAGCCGCGGAGCAGATGTACATATCGCAGCCGAGCCTGAGCCATGCGATCGCTCAGCTCGAGCAGGAGCTCGGCGTGCCGCTGTTCGAGAAAAACGGGCGCAATGTTGAGCTCACGCGCTTCGGCGAGGAGTTCCTCAAGCAGGTGCGCCAGTCGCTGGAGATACTCGACGACAGCATCGACTACCTGCACCGTATCGCTGCCGGAAACGGCGTGGTGCGGCTCGGTCTGCTGCGCACGCTGGGGGTCGAATACGTCCCGTCGCTCGCGGCGCAGTTCAAGCGCCGGAACGCGGACAAGGATGTGGACTTCACCTTCTTTACCGGCATAACTTCGGATATTATGCACAAATTGCAGCGGCATGAATTGGATATTGTGCTGAGCTCCAGAGCGCCGGCGGAGTATAAATTCGAGTCTATCCCCGTCAAGAAGCAGGATCTTGTCCTCATCGTCCCGCCGGATCACCGCCTTGCCGCACGGCACACGGCGGAGCTGTCGGAGGTGCTGGACGATCCGTTTATCCAGTATTCGCACGGCTCGGGGCTGCGGCATGTGATAAGCGATATGTTTGAGCAGATAAACGCCGTTCCCAACATCGCCTATGAGATACAGGAGGATCAGGTGATCGCGGGGCTCGTCGCGCAGGGCTTCGGCGTAGCGGTCGTGCCGTACATGGAAATGCTGCTGCGGCTGAACGTGAAGATACTCCAGATATCGCGCCCCGTCCCGAACCGCATGTTCTATCTCGTGACCGATCCGACGATGACGCTGTCTCCGGCAGCGGAGGCATTCAAGAGCTTCGTTCTGTCTCAAAGCGAGAAGCCCTGATGTCTATACATAAGCAAAAACAATGCTTCAATAGTTTTTTTGCATCTTTTTGGAGGCGTTTTGACGCACCAAGCCTTCCCCTCAAGCTCCGCAAGGGGAAGGCTTGGTGCGCAGCAGTTTTTGAGATGCTGCAACAAACATTGCACTGCACTCGCGTTACGCGGCAGTGTTTTTGTTTTGTCGGAAACTTCCGGTCGGGATGCCGCAATATATGTATAGGTGCAGACTGAATGCGCCAGCGAAAATACTTTAAGAGGTTTTTACAAAAGGCTGCTTTCGGATTTGATAAACGGGGCATAAGCTAAGAATGTACTCAGAAATCAAAAGAAAAAGAAAGGAGCTTTTTAAATGAAAAAGCTTATAAGCATTGTCCTCGCGGCGCTGATGGCGCTTTCGCTGTTTGCAGCCTGCGGCAAGACAAACGACAGCACCGACACGCCCGAAACCACCGACTCCGCCGAAATCAGCGGCACCGTCAGCACCGACGGCTCGACCTCGATGGAAGAGGTCATCATGTCTCTGGCAGAGTCGTTCCAGAACGAAAACTCCGGCGTTACCGTAGGCTACAACCCCACCGGCTCGGGCTCCGGCATCACCGCCGTGAGCGAAGGCCGCTGCGACATCGGCCTTTCCTCCCGCGCACTCAAGGACGACGAGAAGGCAGCCGGTCTTAAAGAGACCGTCCTCGCGCTCGACGGCATCGCCATCATCGTAAACCCCGAAAACAAGGTCACCGACCTCACGCTTGAGCAGCTCGCAAAGATCTACACCGGCGAGATCACCAACTGGAAGGATGTCGGCGGCGACGACGCAGAGATCGTCCTCATAGGCCGCGAGGCAGGAAGCGGCACACGCGACGGCTTCGAGAGCATCACCGGCACGGCAGACAGCTGCAAGTACCGTCAGGAGCTCACCTCCACCGGCGACGTTATCACCACCGTTGCAGGCAACCCCAACGCCATCGGCTACGCATCCCTGGCCTCCGTCAAGGACACCGTCAAGGCGCTCTCCGTCGGCGGTGTGGCACCCTCCGAAGCTACCGTGTCCGACGGCAGCTACGAGGTACAGCGCCCCTTCGTCCTCGTCACCAAGGACGGCACCGAGCTCTCCGCAGCGGCGCAGGCCTTCTTCGACTACGCAACCAGCAAGGACGCAGCTGAGGTCATCACCGCAGCAGGCGCAGTCCCCATAGCAAAGTAAGCAAAACAGACAAATTAAACGGCGGTCTCTCCGGAGACCGCCATATTAGAATTTATGAAGACGAAAACAAAAAAGAAAATAAAAAATCTGATAGAAATAATCGTCCACGCCGTGTTCCTCATCCTCGGACTCGTGACGGTGGCTGCGGTGCTGATGATAACGGTCTACCTCATCGTCTCCGGCATACCGGCCATACGCGAGATCGGGCTCGGAGACTTCCTGTTCGGGAAAAAATGGGCCTCGACCGCCGCCGAGCCGAGCTACGGAATCCTGCCCTTTATCCTCACGAGCATTTACGGCACGGCGGGCGCTATCTGCCTCGGCGTTCCGGTGGGCTTCATGGCCTCGGTGTATCTGGCAAAAATGGCGCGTCCCCGCGTGCGTGCGGTCGTCGTCGAGGCGGTGTCGCTGCTGGCGGGCATCCCCTCGGTCGTGTACGGCCTTGTGGGCATGATGGTGCTCGTACCCGGCATACGCAAGCTCTTTAACGTACCCGACGGCGCGAGCCTGCTTGCCGCAATAATCGTGCTTGCGATCATGATCCTGCCGTCTATAATCAAGGTCTCGATGACCTCGCTGGAGGCAGTTCCCAAGGAGTACGAGGACGCATCCCTCGCCCTCGGCGCAACGCCGACGGAGACCTACTTCCGCGTCTCCGTTCCGGCTGCAAAGAGCGGCATTGCGGCGGCGGTCGTGCTCGGCGTGGGCAGAGCGATAGGCGAGGCGATGGCCGTCATGATGGTGTCCGGCAACGCGGCGAACATGCCGGAACTTTTCCAGAGCGTAAGGTTTCTGACCACCGCGGTCGCAAGCGAGATGGGCTATTCCTCGGGACTCCAGCGTCAGGCGCTTTTCTCCATCGCGCTGGTGCTGTTCCTGTTTATCATGCTCATAAACGCGACGCTCAATTTCCTTTTGAAGAGGGATAAGTCGAATGGATAAGAAAAACGTAAAGGCAAAGCGCAGAGCCTACGGGATAGTTATGCGCTCTCTTGCCGGACTGTGTGCCCTTTTGACCTCGGCGCTGGTGCTGTTTTTGATAGCCTATGTGCTCATAAGAGGCATACCGAATATATCGTGGGAGTTTCTCTCCACCAAGCCGAGCTACCTTAACGGTACGATCGGCATACTGCCGGATATACTCAACACGCTGTACATAGTCCTCGGCACGCTCGTGTGGGTGCTGCCGCTGGGCGTGGGCGCGGCGATATACCTCACGGAGTATGCGAAAAATCATCGCATCGTCGCCGCGATAGAATACGCCGCCGAAACGCTTTCGGGTATTCCGAGCATCATCTACGGTCTTGTCGGCATGCTGTTCTTCTGCGAATTTCTCGGCTACCAGACCTCGCTTCGCGCAGGCGCAATGACGCTTGTCATCATGAACCTGCCGACGGTCATGCGCACGACTCAGGAGAGCCTCAAGACCGTTCCGCAGAGCCTGCGCGAGGGCGCGTTCGGCCTCGGAGCGGGCAAGTGGCGCGTCATACGCACAGTCGTTTTCCCCGGCTGCATCGACGGCGTTATAACCGGCTGCATCCTCGCCGTTGGACGCATCCTCGGCGAGTCGGCGGCGCTGCTGTTCACGGCGGGCTTTGCGCATAATATCTACAGTCTGTTCCCCGACGGTCTGTCGCACGCGGGCGCGACTCTCACGGTCGCACTTTACGTCTACGCCAAGGAACGGGGCGAGTTCGGCATAGCCTTTGCCATCGCCGCCATACTCATGGCGCTGACGGTCATCATCAACCTTGCCGCGACGCTTATCGGCAAACATTATCAGAAGAGGAGAAGCATATGAGCATCATAAGCGTAAACGACCTGTGCCTGTGGTACGGGCAGACGCAGGCGCTTAAAAATATAAGCATGGAGATACCCGAAAGGAGCATAACGGCGCTCATCGGACCCTCCGGCTGCGGCAAATCGACGTTTTTAAAGACGCTCGACCGCATGAACGACCTCGTGCCCGGTGTGAAGATCACGGGCGAGGTGAAGTATAAGGATCAGAATATCTACGCTGCGGGCACGGATGTGAACGAGCTGCGGCGCTGCGTGGGCATGGTCTTCCAGAAGCCCAACCCCTTCCCTATGAGCATTTACGACAACGTCGCCTACGGTCCGCGCACCCACGGCATACGCAAAAAGGCAGAGCTCGACGCGATAGTCGAGCGCTCGCTGCGGGGCGCTGCCATCTGGGACGAGGTAAAGGACAGGCTGAAGACCTCCGCCCTCGGTCTCTCCGGCGGCCAGCAGCAGCGCCTGTGCATAGCCCGCGCCCTCGCCGTCGAGCCGGATGTGCTGCTCATGGATGAGCCGACGAGCGCGCTCGACCCGATATCGACCTCGAAGATAGAGGAGCTTGCAACGGAGCTGAAGAAGAACTACACCATCGTCATCGTGACGCACAACATGCAGCAGGCGCTGCGCATTTCCGACAGCACCGCGTTTTTCCTGCTCGGCGAGCTCGTGGAATACGACAGCACCGAAAGGCTGTTCTCCGTGCCGTCGGATAAGCGCACCGAGGACTATATAACAGGGAGGTTCGGCTGATGAGAAGCAAATTCGATGCCCAGCTCAAGGAGCTCGGCGAAAAGCTCACGCTCATGGGAGCGATGTGCGAGGAGGCGATAGCAAACTCGGCAAAGGCGCTGCTGTCCGGCGACTGCGAGCTTGCAAAAAGGCTCGCGCCGCTCGACCTCGAAATAGACCAGTACGAGCGCGATATCGAGGCGCTGTGCCTGCGGCTTTTGTTGCAGCAGCAGCCGGTCGCCCGCGACCTGCGGCAGATATCCGCTGCGCTTAAAATGATAACCGACCTTGAGCGCATCGGCGATCAGGCCACGGATATCGCCGAGATAATCCCGCATCTGGACGGCAGGACCGGCAGCGAGTGTCAGGCCATGCGCCCCATGGCCGAGGCCGCCATCGGCATGGTCACCGACAGCATCGAGGCGTACAACAGGCGCGATATAGCCCTTGCCAAAAGCGTCATTGAGCACGACGACGTTGTGGACGACTGCTTCCTGAGCGTCAAGACCGCGCTTATCGACATGATCCGCAACGAGCACGGCGACGCGGAGTACGCCCTCGACCTTCTCATGATCGCAAAGTACTTCGAGCGCATCGGCGACCACGCAACGAATGTCGCCGAGTGGGTCGAGTTCTCCGTCACCGGCGTACACAAATCGTATTTTTAGGTTTTTTCACTGGCGCTTTGACGCACTTACCTATACGCATATTACAGGTGCACGGTGTCGAAGCGCTGGAATAAACCGTAACGTTTCGCTCTTTTTTACTGGCGCATTCAGTCTGCACCTATACGCATACTGCGGTGTCCCGACCGGAAACAATGGAATAAACCGTAACGTTTCGCCTCCCGCGAGCGCGGCGCAATGTTGTTGCAGCATCTCAAAAACTGCTCCGCACCATGCCTTCCCCTTACGATTCGAGGGGAAGGTGTCAGCCGTAAGGCTGACGAATGAGGTGTTATGAAATCGCGGCGTTAGCCGCATCCTTATTATGGGATCCGTGTGGCGGCTTTTGACGCGGCTAAAATCAACGCTTTATTTTAAATTTTCCGCCGCTTCGGAACTAAAACTTAATATCAAACGCAAAACGAGAGCGCAGACCTTAAAATCTGTGCTCTCGTTTTTTCTGCCGATTAAACTATTGTGTTTCAGATAAATTTGTGTTTGCCTGACGGCAAATAATTTGATAAACACCTCATCCGTCGGCTATCGCCGACACCTTCCCCTCGTAGTAAGGGGAAGGCAGGGTGCGCCGATTTCAGTGCGGGCAAAGTTTGCACCGCACTTGCGGGACGCGAAACGCTACGGTTTATGCCAATATTTCCGGTCGGGACACCGCAATACATGTATCCGTAGCTGCGTCAATGCGCCATTAAAACTACTTGATGGAGGCGCGGGCGTTATCGAGGGTGATAACGATGCCGTTTTTGGCGGCGACCTCATTGACCTGAGCGATGAGCTTGGAAGCGTAGACGTTCAGGAACTTGACCGTGAGCGCCTCCTTCTGCTTGGGCGTCATTGCGGCGAGGATGCCCTTGACGACCTTCTTGGAAAACGCCGGCGACGCGCCGACGCACTTTCGAATGAGGGGATTGACTCCTTCGCTCTCGGACAGGATCTTTATCAAATCGGGCAGGAACGTATCAAGCGTTTCGGTATAGTCAAACTCGCTGACCTGCATTGTTAATTCGATCATTGTAAACCTCCTTTGGCAGACTTATATATAACAGGAGCATTATACAAAAAAGCAGTGAAAATAGCAACAGTAAATATTTTTTTGACTTTTGAAAGTTTTTGCGATAAAAATATTGACAAGCGGCGAAAATGTTGTTATTATCTTTAGGCTGAACATTAGTGGGAACGGCCATGCGGGCGTAGTTCAATGGTAGAACACCAGCCTTCCAAGCTGGATACGTGGGTTCGATTCCCATCGCCCGCTCCAAACGAAGCGGAAACATGCGCCAATAGCTCAGCAGGATAGAGCAACTGCCTTCTAAGCAGTAGGTCGGGGGTTCGAATCCCTCTTGGCGTGCCAAAATAAAAATATGGTGGGTATAGCTCAGTTGGTTAGAGCACCGGATTGTGGTTCCGGGTGTCGAGGGTTCGAGTCCCTTTACCCACCCCACAAGTCACAGAGGCCGGACTAAAGCCCGGTCTCTGTGTGCAATAGAATAAAAATAGATGGTGGGATGTAGTGTAATGGTAACACCTCAGACTTTGACTCTGATATAGTGGGTTCGAGTCCCGCCATCCCAGCCACATAAGCCCCAGTAGCTCAGTAGGCAGAGCACCTGCCTTTTAAGCAGGGTGTCCGGGGTTCGAATCCCCGCTGGAGCACCAAAACAACTCTCGCGCCATTTGGCGTGGGAGTTGTTTTCATATGTATACGATGCGGGGATTCGAACCCGAAAGGGTCGGAGCGTTAAGGAAAGCTGCCGGTGACAGCTTTTTAGCTCCGAGGTGCGCAGAAGCTATGCTTCAAGCACGGCTGATTTTGCCTGCAAAAGCAGCAAAATCCCCGCTGGAGCACCAGTAAAAAAGACGGTCGTTTGACCATCTCTTTTTACCTGCGGGGATTCGCTCAAAGAGCGAATGATATTTGATTGTGCGGCTTACGCCGCAGTAACAATGTTGCGGCTTGCGCCGCAATTTCATAACACCTCATCCGTCAGCCTTGCGGCTGACATCTTCCCCTCGTAGTAAGGGGAAGGCTTGGTGCGGCGCAGCTTTTGAGATGCTGCAACAACATTGCGCCGTACTCGCGGGGCGCGAAATACTATGGTTTATGCCAATATTTCCGGTCGGGATACCGCAATAAACGTATCCGTAGGTGCGTCCGTGCGCCTCTAAAAAAACGCCAGTAAAAAAACTTGACAGGAGATTGATAGCGTGCTATTATTCTATACGTCAGGAGGGTGTGACATGAAATACAAGACCTGCGGATCACTGCTGAAGATAATCCACGACAGCTTCGAGCGCGAGGCGAACAACTCGCTGCGCCCGCAGGGGCTGACAGCCGCGCAGGGCACGGCGCTTATGATCGTTTTCAACGAGAGCGACGGCCAAATGACGCTCAAGGAGCTCGAACGGCGGCTGCACGTCGCGCAGTCCACCGCCGCGGGCATCGTCGTCCGGCTCGAGCAGAAGGGCTTTGTCGAATGCCTCGGCGACCCGGCCGACCGCAGAATAAAGCTCGTGCACCTGACCAAAACCGGCGAGGAATACTGCTGCCTCGGCAATGCACGCCTTGCCGCCGTCGAGGACGGACTGTTCTCCTGCCTGAGCGAGGCCGAGCGCACGGAGCTATTCCGCCTGCTCGATAAGGTATACTGCTCGATCGAATAATTCTCAAATGCCCCCTCGGGCATTTGTTTTTGACCAATTCAACAGCTTGCTGTTGACAGCAAGCTGTCAAACGGAGGTAATAAAATTGAAAAAAGACTCCACCTTTCTTTTTGAGAGCGCGCCCGTGCCGAAGGCGGTCATAGGCAGCGCTCTGCCGGCCATTGCCGCTATGCTGATGGTGCTGGTGTATAATCTGGCCGACACCTTTTTCATCGGTCAGACCGGCGACGATCTTCAGGTCGCGGCGGTGTCGCTGGCAACGCCGGTGTTTCTGATATTCATGGCCGCCGGCTCGGTGTTCGGTATGGGCGGAACGTCGGTCATATCGCGTGCGCTCGGCGCGAAGAACGTGGATATGGCAAGAAAGACCTGCTCGTTCTGTATGTGGTGCTGCGTGGCCGCCGGCATCGTTCTGTCGGCGCTGTTTCTCATTTTCACGGACGGCATCCTCCGCCTGATCGGTGCGAGCGAGGACACCTGGGACTATGCCAAGACCTACCTCACTATCGTGAGCTGCTCGGGTCCCTTCGTGCTCGTGGCAAGCTGCTATTCCAACATAATCCGCGCCGAGGGCGAGTCGCTTCAGGCCATGCTCGGGCAGGTGCTGGGCAATCTGCTCAACGTCGTGCTCGACCCGATCATGATCCTCACCTTCGGCTGGGATATCGCGGGCGCGGCCATTGCAACGGTCATCGGCAACGTGTTCGGCGCTGTGTACTACGTCGTGTATTTCCTGCGCGGACGCTCGCGTCTGAGCATAAGCCCGCGCGATTTTTCCACACGCGGCGGCATAGCCTCGGGTGTGCTGTCGATCGGCATACCCGCCTCGCTCGGCTCGCTGCTGATGAGCGTTTCCAACATCATCATGAACAGCCGGATGGCCGCCTACGGCGACATGGCGCTGGCCGGCATCGGCGTTGCGATGAAGGTCACGATGTTCACCGGCATGGTCTGCATCGGCCTCGGTCAGGGCGTGCAGCCGCTGCTGGGCTACTGCGTCGGCGCGGAAAAATGGGACAGGTACCGCGGCGTTCTGCGCTTTTCGCTCGTGTTCGCCTTCGTGCTGAGCGCCGCAATGACCGGCCTGTGCTACGTTTTCGCGTCCCCGATCGTCAGCGCCTTCCTCACCGACAGCACAGCCTTTGACTACGGCCTGCGCTTTTCGCGCATACTGCTGAGCACGGGCGCGCTGTTCGGCGTGTACTACGTCCTGCTCAACGCTTTGCAGGCCGGAGGCGCGGCGCTCTCCTCGCTGATCGTGAACCTCTCGCGTCAGGGGATCATTTATATCCCCGCGCTGTTCATTCTCGGCGCGGCCTTCGGGATAAACGGCCTTGTCTGGGCGCAGCCGGCTGCGGACGTGCTCTCGCTCATGCTCGTTGCGCTGCTGTACGCGCTGCAAAGCCGCAGACACGAATATTGATCAAAATTTCGGGAACACTGTAGCCGAGGTGTTTCCCATGCTTATAAGAAAAAAGACCTTTATACTCATCATCACATATCTTGCCGCAGCTGTTGCCGCGCTGGGCGCGTACACGGCGGTACACCTCGGCACGGAGCGCAGCTATCGCCGCACGGCTGAGTATGGCTATGCGCACTCGTTTGAGGAGCTGGTGTACGCGGCATCGGGGTTGGAGAGCACGCTGCACCGTGCGTCCTACGCGACAGGCGCGGAGCTCTCCGGTGAGCTGTGCGCGGATATTTACGCAAGCTGCCTTGCCGCCGAGATGAGCATGGCTGCCCTGCCGTTTTCCACGCAGGAGCTGGAGCAGACGGCGGCCTTTATCGGGCTTGCGGGCGACTATGCACGCAGCAGGCTCAGAGCCTCGGCGCAGTCGGGCTTTGACGACGAGGCGCGGGAGCGCTTTGCATATCTTCGCAGGACGGCAGCGGAGCTCGCGGAGCAGCTGCGCGATCTGCGGGAGGCGGTCAATGACGGCACTGTGCTGCTCGATGAGCCGGAGAATGTGTTTGCCTCCTCCGGCGAGCGGCTGAGCGAGCGCATGCTCGGCATGGAGGACGGCATCGGCGCAGTCGAGCTCGGCGCATACGGCGGGCGGTACGCGGAAGCTGCGGACTATCAGGCCAAAGTGCCCGTTCCGCAGGAGAAGGCCAAGGCCGCCGCCGCGGAATTTTTCGGCCTTGACGCGGAGAAGCTGGAGGCCGAATACACGGCGGAGGACGGCACGGTCTGCTTCAGCTTCGACGGCGGCAGCGTGTGTCTCGACGCGGAGGGGAACGTGCTCTCGCTCAGTTCAGGGCGCAGCGTCGCTGGCGACATGGGCTCGGACGAGCTCGAGCGCACGGCGCGTGAATTTCTTGCCGCGCACGGCTTCGGCGACCTGTATCTTGCCTCGAGTGAGCGCACCGGCAGCGTGCAGACGATGGTGTTCGACTGCGTGCAGAACGGCGTGAGGTGCATGGGCGACAGCGTGCGCATCTCCGTCGCCGGTGACGACGGCAGCATCTATGCCTACGACGCGGCGGAGCATTTAAAGCGCCACGGCTCATATCCCGCGGCGGCAGCCACAGTGAGCGAGAGCACGGCACGCGAAGCGCTGCCCCCGACGCTGTGCGCGGAGAGTGCGCAGCTGTGCTATGCCGAGGCCGGCGGCAGCGCAGTCCTGTGCTACGCCTTTGACTGCACCGGCTCCGACGGCGAGCCGCTCCTCGTCCTCGTCAACGCCCAAACCGGACTCCAACACAATGTTTTAGTGGCGCATTGAGGCTGCACCTATACGGTGATTGCGGTTGCCCGACTGGAAGTTTCCGACAAAATAAAAGCACTGCCGCGTAACGCGAGTGCAGTGCAATGTTTGTTGCAGCATCTTAAAAATTGCGCCAGTCTCATGCCTTCCCCTTACGAAGTTCGAGGGGAAGGTGTCAGCCGCAAGGCTGACGGATGAGGTGTCTATTAAATCGCGGCGATAGCCGCATCCTTATTATGGGATCTATGTGGCGGTTTTTGACGCAGCTAAAAGCAACGCTTCATTTTAAATTTTCCGTCACGTTGGCACTAAAATTCAATATCAGACGCAAAACGAGAGCGCAGACTTTAAAATCTGTGCTCTCATTTTTTCTTCCGATTAAATTAAGACATTTTATATAAATTTGTGTTTGCCTGACGGCAAATGATTTGATGAACACCTCATCCGTCGCGCAAGCGCGACACCTTCCCCTCGTAGTAAGGGGAAGGCTTGGTGTGTCGATTTCGGTGCTGACCAAAGTTTGCATCGCACTTGCGGGAGGCGAAACGTTACGGTTTATTCCAGTGTTTCGATACCGTGCCGCCGCAATAAACGTATAAGTAGGTGCGTCAAAGCGCCAGTGAAAAAGCGCCAGTGAAAAAACTCAGGTGGGACGGAGCCGAGGCATACTTTGCGTATGTCCGGCTCCGTTCAATGCAGTATGAGAGTGTTTTAGCCTGTCAGGTGGCGGCGCGCATGGCGAGGAAGGCGTTAATAAATCCGTCTATGTCGCCGTCCATGACGTTTTGGATGTTGCCGTTTTCAAAGCCCGTGCGGTGATCCTTGGCGAGGGTGTACGGCATGAAAACATAGGAGCGGATCTGGCTGCCCCACTCGATCTTCTGCTGAACGCCCTTGATGTCGCTGATCTTTTCAAGGTGCTCGCGCTCCTTTATCTCGGCAAGACGGGCGCGCAGCATATTGCGGCAGTTCTCCAAGTTCTGGAAGTGGCTGCGCTCGACCTGCGAGGACACGACGATGCCGGTCGGGATGTGGGTCAGGCGAACTGCGGAGGAGGTCTTGTTGACCTTCTGGCCGCCCGCGCCGGAGGAGCGGTAAACGTCCATTTTGATGTCCTCGTCGCGCAGCTCTATCTCGCTGTCGTCGCTGATCTCGGGCATGACCTCAACGGCGGAGAAGGAGGTGTGGCGGCGGCCTGAGGAGTCAAAGGGCGATATGCGCACGAGGCGGTGTATGCCGTGCTCGCTTTTTAAGAAGCCGTAGGCGTTCTCGCCCTCGATCATGATGGTCGCGCTTTTTATGCCGGCCTCGTCGCCGTCGAGATAATCCATGAGCTTTACGGTGTAGCCGTGGCGGTCTGCCCACATGTTGTACATGCGGTAGAGCATCTGCGTCCAGTCCTGAGCCTCGGTGCCGCCCGCGCCCGCGTGGAAGGTGAGGATGGCGTTGTTCGCATCGTACTCGCCCGTGAGCAGCGTGCCAAGGCGAGTTTCTTCAAGCTTCTTTTCAAAGCTCGTGTACTCGCTCTGGAGCTCCGGCAGCAGCGAGTCGTCGTCCTCCTCGATTGCCATTTCGCACAGCGTCATCAGATCGTCCCAGCCGGAGCAGAGCTTCTGATAATTCTCGACCTTGCTCTTTAGCTGCTTCAAGCGCTTCTGTACGCGCTGCGAGTTCTCGACATCGTTCCAGAAGCCGTCGCGTGCGCTCTGACCCTCCAGCTCCTCGATCTCCTTCTCGGCTGCTTCAAGATGCAGCGCCTCGCGCAGCGAGTCGAGCGTCGGCTTCAGGCCGTTGAGTTTTCCCTTGTATTCTTCAAATTCTATCATACGATCATTCCTCAATAAAAATAGCTGTAATATTATATACTAAGCCGCAAGCCTTGTAAATCCTTTTTCGGCAGCACCCTACAGATACGGGGTGTCCTCGGGAGGGACGTATTCGTTTTTGAGTATCTCGCTGAAGCAGGGCTCGTCGGCAAAGGTGTCCTCCGTGTCGCGCACGAAGTTTATAAACTCAGTCATGAGCTCCGAGGGCTCGCGGTTTTTCATGCGAACGAGCACATATTCAAGCTGCCGCGCAGAGTCGGTTATTATCTTGGTCACCAGCAGATCATTCGGCGTGTAGGTCGTGCGGGGGAATATCGTTATGCCGACATCGAGCTCCGAGAGCGCGACAGCGTCGATATAGTGCGACAGGGTGCATATTATGTTCGGCTCGATGCCGGCCTCGGCAAACCATGCGCGTATCGCGTCGATGCGCGAGGGACGGCTCGGCGCTATCAGAGGCTTTCCGGCGAGGCTTTTGAGCGGGATACTGTCGCCAGGGAGCTTTGCCAGCTCATTTGAGCGCGACATTATCGCTACCCACGGTCCGCGCCCCACGGTGATGCCCTCGAGATGCTCCGTGTCGTAGGGCGCGGCTATGACCGCAAGGTCAACCAGCCCCTGCCGCAGCCTGTCGAGCACGTCGTCGCTGCTGCCGTTCCACATGCTGTATTTGACGTTCGGGAACTCCTCCTTGAAGCCGGAGATCCAGCGCGCGGTCAGAAACGGGGCGCGTCCCTCGACGATGCCGAGGTTTATCGTCCCGCTCATGCCGCCACCGAGGCTCATGATCTCGTGCTGCGCCTTTTCGGTCATGTCCAGTATCTGCGTTGCGCGCAGCAGAAGCAGCCTGCCGGCCTCGGTCAGCTGCAGCTGCCGCTTGCCGCGTATGAACAGCGCTGTCCCGAGTTCCTCCTCGAGAGCCTTCATCTGATTGCTCAGCGGCGGCTGGCTCATGCACAGCCTCTCGGCGGCGTGAGTTATATTCAGCTCCTCGGCCACGACCGTGAAGTATCTGAGTGTTCTAAGATCCATCTGCTTACCTCTTCATTTTTGCATGAGAAATATTATATCATATTTTTTAGATATGGCAACCGCAATGGTATATGTATTTTATTTATCAATCTTCTTGTGCTAATATACCGCCATAAGGTCGAAGCAAGGGAATTCCTTGAACCTCCTTCGATCCTTATTCGTTGTAATCATTTGCTCTCTCATCTGTAAAACTGAAGTCTGCCGCATTCCTCTATGCGGCAGAGTTTAGTTTTATATAGGGCAGTGATTTTTTAATTTAATACTGCAAATGCAATGACGGAGACAAGTAGCTCATATGCTTGGCCGCAGCGAGTCGGGGACAGTGCAAGCCCGATGCCGGAGGATGAGTGAATAACACTTTATCAGCAGCAAGCTGAACGGGACGACCCAAGTAGGTGAGACGCGGAGTGCGGCGTTAAGGCACGAGGGCTTGCTTGAGCCCGTAAAAGTGATTGCTTCGGCAGTAAGTTAGGTGGCACCGCGGATTTGCAGCTATTCGTCCTAAAGTTTAGGGATAGCTGCCCCAAAAAATTCGGAGGTGCATTTTTTATGTGTTCAATCATCGGCTTCACAAGCAAGGAGCTCAGTGCTCAGTCAGTCAGAAAGTATTTTGACCGCACGGTCTCACGCGGACCGGACGCAACGCGCATGGCGACGCTCTCGGGCGCGGTGCTGGGCTTCCACAGGCTGTCCATCATGGGTCTGGACGAGCGCGGCATGCAGCCGTTTTACCTCGACAGCGATGCTGTCGTCTGCAACGGCGAGCTGTACGGCTTCCGGCCGCTCCGCGAGGAGCTGAAGAAAAAATACAGCTTCAAAAGCGAGTCCGACTGCGAGATAATCCTGCCGCTGTACCGCGAATACGGGCTGGAGATGTTCAAAAAGCTCGACGCGGAGTTTGCGATGATAATCTATGATGGCGAAAAGCAGGAGCTCATCGCGGCACGCGACCCCATCGGCATACGCCCGCTGTACTACGGATATTACTCCGACGGCAGCATAATGTTTGCAAGCGAGGCGAAAAACCTCGTGGGTCTGTGCGATGAGATCATGCCCTTCCCGCCCGGACACTATTACGCGGACGGAAGGTTCACGCGCTACGCAGACCTCACGAGCGTTTCGGAATATTCCGGCGACGATATCGACACCGTATGCAGCAAGATCCGCGAAAAGCTCATCGCGGGCGTTGAAAAACGCCTTGACGCGGACGCGCCGCTCGGCTTCCTGCTGTCCGGCGGACTGGACTCCAGCCTCGTGTGCGCGATATCGGCAAAGCTGCTGGGCAAGAAGATCCGCACCTTTGCGATAGGCATGGATCAGGACCCCATCGATCTTAAATATGCCCGCAAGGTAGCCGAATTCATAGGCTCGGAGCATATGGAGGTCACCATGACCCGCGACGAGGTCATCTCCTCGCTCGAGGAGGTCATCGCAATGCTGGGCACCTATGATATAACCACCATCCGCGCCAGCATGGGCATGTACCTGTGCTGCAAGGCGATACATGAAAAGACCGATGTGCGCGTGCTGCTCACGGGCGAGATATCCGACGAGCTGTTCGGCTATAAATACACCGACTTTGCCCCCACGCCGGAGGAGTTCCAGCGCGAGGCGAAGAAGAGAGTGGACGAGCTGCACATGTACGACGTTCTGCGCGCCGACCGCTGCATATCGGTAAACTCGCTTGAAGCGCGTGTGCCCTTCGGCGACCTCGACTTTGTCCGCTATGTCATGAGCGTTGATCCGAAAATGAAGATGAACAGCTACGACATGGGCAAATACCTGCTGCGCCGCGCCTTTGAAAAGGACGGCATCCTGCCCGACGAGATACTCTGGCGGCAGAAGGCGGCGTTTTCCGATGCAGTCGGCCACTCGATGGTCGATGACCTCAAGGCCTATGCCGAGAGCGTTTACAGCGACGAGGCATTTGCAGCAGGCTGCAAAAAATACGATTTTGCGGTTCCCTTCACCAAGGAGAGCCTTCTTTACAGAGACATCTTCGAGAAATATTATCCCGGTCAGGCGAAGATGGTCAAGGATTTCTGGATGCCCAACAAGACATGGCCGGGCTGTGACGTTGACGACCCCTCCGCACGAGTTCTCAAAAACTACGGCGCGAGCGGAAAATAAAAGGAGGAAAAACCATGAGCAGAGAAGCAAAGAAGATACCCGAGCTGTTCGGCAGCTGCGTGTTCAACGAACGTACCATGCGCAAATACGTCAAGGAGAAGTACTTCCAGGAATGGAAAAAGTGCCTTTCCGACGGTAAGCCCCTGACTCTCGAAGTCGCCGACGGCATTGCCGAGGGCATGAAGCAGTGGGCGCTCGAGAACGGTGCGACGCACTTCACTCACTGGTTCCAGCCCCTGACCGGCATCACCGCAGAGAAGCACGACAGCTTCATTTCACCTGCCGGCGGCGGTGCCATAACGATGGAGTTCTCCGGCAAGGAACTCGTGCGCGGCGAGCCCGACGCATCGAGCTTCCCCTCCGGCGGCCTGCGTGCGACCTTTGAGGCACGCGGCTACAGCGCGTGGGACCCCACCGCGTTTGCATTCATAAAGGACGGGACGCTGTGCATCCCGACCGTGTTCTGCTCCTACTCCGGCGAGGCGCTGGATAAGAAAACGCCGCTGCTGCGCTCCTGCGACGCGGTCAGCCGTCAGGCGCTGAGGATACTGCGTCTGTTCGGAGATACCGATACGCAGAAGGTCGTCGCGCAGGTCGGCCCCGAGCAGGAGTACTTCCTTATAGATAAAGAGCTGTTTCTCGAGCGCGAGGATCTGAGGCTGTGCGGCAGAACGCTGTTCGGCTCGAAGCCGCCCAAGGGTCAGGAGCTGGAGGATCATTACTTCGGCACTATCCGTCCGAGAGTCGCCGAGTACATGCAGGATCTCGACGAGGAGCTGTGGAAGCTCGGCGTTCTGTCGAAAACTCGCCATAACGAGGTCGCACCGGCGCAGCATGAGATGGCACCGGTGTACTCCGACGCGAACACCGCAAACGATCAGAACCAGATCGCAATGGAGATCATGCAGAAGGTCGCCGACCGCCACGGTCTTGTATGCCTGCTGCACGAAAAGCCCTTTGCCGGAGTAAACGGCTCGGGCAAGCACAACAACTGGTCGCTCGGCACGGATACCGGCAAGAACCTCTTCTCCCCGGGCAAGACCCCGAGCCAGAACGCACAGTTCCTGCTGTTCCTCGCGGCCTTCGTGCGCGGCGTGGATAAGTATCAGGAGCTGCTGAGATGCTCTGTCGCCTTCGCGGGCAACGACCACCGCCTCGGCGCGCAGGAGGCACCTCCGGCAATAATCTCTGTCTTCCTCGGCGAGGAGCTCGAGGCCATCGTCGATTCCATCGTAAACGACACCGGCTACACCGAAAAGAGCAAGAGCACGCTGCGCATCGGCGTTGACGTGCTGCCGCCGATCCCCAAGGATACCACCGACCGCAACCGCACCTCGCCTGTCGCCTTCACCGGCAACAAGTTCGAGTTCCGTATGGCGGGCTCGAGCCAGTCGATAGCCGGTCCGACGACGGTGCTCAACACCATCATCGCCGACTCCCTGTGCGTTTTTGCCGATGAGCTGGAAAAAGCGCCGGACTTCACCGCCGCTCTGCACGAGCTGATAAAGAGCACCTTCATCGAGCACGGACGCATCATCTTCGGCGGCAACGGCTATGACGACAGCTGGGTCGCCGAGGCCGAAAAGCGCGGACTTAAAAACCTCAAGAACTCCGCTGTGGCGCTGCCCGAGTATATGCTGCCGAAAAACGTCGAGCTTCTGACCAAGTACGGCGTTTACACGCAGTCCGAGATCGCGGCACGCAACGAGATACACATGGAGCAGTACTGCAAGGTCATCGCGATAGAGGGCGAGACGCTTGTGGATATGGTGCAGCACGGCATACTCAACGCCGTTTCCGAGTACAGCGCCGCGCTGAGCGACACGCTCATCAAAAAGCGCACGGCTCTGCCCGAGGCTCCCTGCCGCGTCGAAAGCGCGCTCATCGGAACGATCAGCAGCTTGAACGAGAGCCTGCTCGACAAGATGGTGTCGCTGAAGTCCGCGCTGGAGACCGCGCCGAGCGTCGGCAGCGAAGAGCTCATGAAGTACTACCACGACGAGGTGTTCCTCAAGATGGAGGATATGCGCACCGTCATCGACAAGCTCGAAACGCTCACGGCGACCGAGTACTGGCCGTACCCGAGCTACTACGACATGCTCTTCTCGGTGTGAGAAGCTGCCGGTTCTTTTGAGCCGGAAATGCGTTGCTCCTTCTCGGAATATAGAAAATATTCTGTCGAAGGAAAGCCCTTTTCCGACTCAAAATCCCGCGGCAGCTTACAGATGAAAAATATTTTTTGAACATAAGAGAGTAAATGACAATGAAGTATGTATTCGTAACAGGCGGAGTTGTGTCGGGGCTGGGCAAGGGAATCTGCGCGGCCTCGCTCGGCAGACTTTTGAAGCAGCGCGGACTGCGCGTTAAAAACCAGAAATTCGACCCCTATCTCAACGTTGACCCGGGCACTATGAGCCCGTATCAGCACGGCGAGGTCTTCGTCACCGATGACGGCGCGGAGACCGACCTCGACCTCGGCCACTATGAAAGATTTGTTGACGAGAGCCTGAGCGGGAACTCATCGGTCTCCGCAGGCCGCATATACTGGAATGTGCTCAACCGCGAGCGTCAGGGCGGATATCTCGGCGGCACGGTGCAGATAATACCCCATGTCACCGACGAGATAAAGCAGAGCGTTTACGCAATGGAGGACGAGAACATAGACGTTCTCATCTGCGAGATCGGCGGCACGGTCGGCGATATCGAAAGCCAGCCGTTTCTGGAGGCCATCCGTCAGGTCGCCGTCGAAAAGGGCAGGCAGAACGTGCTGTTTATCCACGTTCCGCTGATCGTTCAGATCCCCGGCACGGGCGAGCTCAAGAGCAAGCCCACGCAGCACTCGGTAAAGGAGCTGCTGTCGGTCGGCATCCAGCCGGATATCCTCGTGTGCCGCACAGACGCGCCGATAAGCGACGATATCCGCAGGAAGATAGCTCTTTTCTGCAACGTCGAGCCGGAGTGCGTCATCCAGAACGCGACGGCCTCAACGCTCTATGAAGCGCCGCTGCTTCTGGAGCATGAGGGTCTGTCCGCCGCCGTCTGCCGCAGGCTCGGCCTTGAATGCCCCGAGCCCGAGCTTGACGAGTGGAGGGCGATGGTCGAAAGGATAAAGGGAGCTCACCGTAAGGTGAGGATAGCCCTTGTCGGCAAATACGTTCAGCTCCACGACGCATACCTGTCGGTGGCCGAGTCCTTAAACCACGCGGCGGCTGCAAGCGACGCGGTGATGGATATAAAGTGGGTCGATTCCGAGGAGCTCAACGAGGACAATATTGCCTCTGAGCTGTCCGGCTGCGACGGCATACTCGTACCAGGCGGCTTTGGCGACCGCGGCATCGAGGGCATGATACTCGCCGCAAAATACGCGCGTGAAAACGACGTGCCGTATCTGGGCATATGCCTCGGCCTTCAGATAGCCGTCATAGAATTTGCCCGCAATGTCCTCGGCTGGAGAGACGCAAGCTCTTCGGAGTTCACGGCCTCCTCGCAGCATCCGGTCATCGACCTCATGCCCGAGCAGCAGGGCATAACCGCAAAGGGCGGCACGATGCGTCTTGGCAAATATCCCTGTGTTCTCTCGCCCGAAAGCAGGGCGTATAAATATTACGGCGAGGGGCTCATACACGAGCGCCACCGCCACAGATACGAGGTCAACAACGACTTCCGCGAGGAGATCACGGTACGCGGACTTCTGCCCGTCGGCCTGAGCCCCGACGGAAGGCTCGTCGAGATGGTGGAAAATCCGGCATGCCGCTGGTTCGTCGCGGCGCAGTTCCACCCCGAATTCAAAAGCAGACCCAACAAGCCGCATCCGCTGTTCGACGGCTTTGTGCAGGCTGCATTATCGAAAGGTGATGTAAAATGAGAGACTACGAAAAGGAATACAATCAGCGAATCCAATTTATCCGCTACGCCGTGCGCGAGAGCGGAGCCGACGGCATAGTCTACGGCAACTCCGGCGGCAAGGACTCCGCGCTCGTCGGCATTCTGTGCAAGGCCGCCTGCGACAACACCGTCGGCATTATCATGCCCTGCGGCACTGCGCGCAACTACGACATGGATAAGCGTGACGGCGAGACCGTTGCCGCGCAGTACGGCATCGAAACGCGCTATGCCGATCTTACCCCCGTCAAGGACGCGGAGAAGGCGATGCTGGCAAGCGGCGTCACAGAGCTCACCGACGCTGCCGAGGCGAATATCGCGCCGCGCCTGAGAATGGCGACGCTGTACGCCGTTGCAGCCTCGGAAAACCGCCTCGTTTCTGGAACGGGCAACCGCAGCGAGGGCTACGTCGGCTACTTCACCAAGTGGGGCGACGGCGCATGCGACTTCAACCCCATCGACGACCTGACCGTCACGGAGATATACGAATTTCTCCGCTGGCTCAAGGCTCCCGAGTGCGTCATTAAAAAAGCGCCCTCTGCCGGCCTGTTCGACGGACAGACCGATGAGAGCGAGATGGGCTTTACCTATAAAGAGCTTGACACTTACCTCGAGGGTGGTAAAATAGATGATGCGGTGCTGGAGAAAATTCAGCGTATGCACGCCAGAAGCGAGCATAAGCGCCGCAGCATTCTGACATTCTGAGGTGTTCATACTTGAAGACTAAGGATATGACCTACATCGCCCTGCTGGCGGTGCTCATATCGGTCTGCTCATGGCTGTCGGTTCCGGCAGCCATTCCTTTTACCATGCAGACCTATGCCGTATTCACGGCGCTGCTGCTTCTGGGCGGCAGGCGCGGCAGCATAGCCGTCGCGGTGTACATAGCGCTCGGCGCGGTCGGGCTTCCGGTGTTCTCCGGCTTTACCGGCGGGGTCGGCAAGCTCATGGGACCGAGCGGGGGCTATATCATCGGCTTTATATTCACCGGCCTGTGCTATCTGCTCTGCGAGCGCCTTTTCGGAAAGAGACTATGGGTCAGGATATTCTCACTCATCGCGGGGCTTGCCGTGTGCTACGCCTTCGGAACGGTGTGGTTTGTCAAGGTCTATTCCGTGACAAAGACCGTGAGCTACGCCTCGGCGCTCGGCATATGCGTCCTGCCGTTTATTATCCCCGATGCCGCAAAGCTGGCGCTTGCCTTTCTGACCGACAGAGTAGTCCGAAAGCATGTGAATATAGACTGAAGAACTGAAAAAACGAGGCTCGGTCGAGCCTCGTTTTTTGGATCTTAATTTAAGCTTTACTTCATTGCGGTGACGGCCTCGAAGTCCTCAACGATATCCTTTTCGGGAGCCTTGGTCAGCAGGGACACGACGACGATGAAGATGCAGGAGGTGACGAATGCGGGCAGCAGCTCGTATATTTCCAGAACGCCGCCGAGAGGTGCGATCGCGTATTTCCAGATGAACACCATTGCAGCGCCGGAGAACATGCCTGCGATAGCGCCCCACTTGTTGCAGCGCTTCCAGTACAGCGAGAACAGTACGATAGGTCCGAAGGTCGCGCCGAAGCCTGCCCATGCAAACGATACGACACGGAAGATGGAGCTCGTAGGATCGAGCGCGAACAGGATGCCGCAGATAGCTACGCAGATAACGGTCACGCGGGCAACGATCATGCTCTTCTTATCGCTCAGCTCGATGCCGAACACGCCGTGGATGATGTTGTGCGCAATGGCGCTTGCGGCGGCCAGAAGCTGAACGTCGGCGGTGGACATTGTAGCTGCGAGGATGCCTGCAAGCACGAGGCCGGCGAGGATCGCAAAGAATGCGCCGTACTCGGACAGGAGCGCCGCAATGGAGACGATAAGCGCCTCGGCGGAGGATGCGTCGCCGAACATGGTGATGAGCTCGGCCTTGGCCATGGAGTAGCCGACAATGCCGATGATGACCGCGATGGACAGGGAAATGACGACCCAGATGGTGGCTACGCGGCGGCTGAGGGTGAGCTTCTTCTCGTCCTCGATGGCCATAAAGTGCAGGATAACGTGAGGCATACCGAAGTAGCCGAGAGCCCACGCAAGCGTGGATACGATCTTGAACGCGCCGAACTCACCGGCCTCGGCAGCCATGATGTTGGTGGATGCGGTGAGGCTGAGATATCCGGGGATGGCCTTGGCGTTAGCGATGACCTGATCCCAGCCGCCGGCGGAGTGGATGCCGAAGATGAGCACGACAGCCAGAGCAAAGACCATGATGAGGCTCTGCACAAGGCTCGTGACCGACGCTGCCTTGAAGCCGCCGCCGGCGGTGTAGGCAACGATGACGATCGCGCTGATTATCATCGTGGGGACGTAATCATAGCCGAACAGAGTGCCGAAGAGCTTGCCGCAGGCCGAGAAGCCGGAGGCGGTGTAGGGGACGTAGAAAACGATGATCGTTACAGCGCCCAGAAGCTCGATGAGCCTCGTGTCGTCGCGGAAGCGGCGCGATATGTACTCAGGCAGCGTGAGCGCGTTCAGGCGAACCGAGTAGCGGCGCAGACGCTTTGCAACGAAGAGCCAGTTGAGATAGGTGCCTATCGCAAGACCGATGGCCGTCCAGCTTGCCTCCGCGACACCGCAGAAAAACGCAAGTCCGGGGACGCCCATGAGCAGGTACGCGCTCATGTCCGAGGCCTCGGTGGAAAGCGCCGTGACGATAGGGCCGAGCTTGCGTCCGCCGAGGTAGAACTCATTGGCGTCGGACTGACCCTTGGAATAGTAAATGCCTATTGCGACCATGCCGACGAGATAGACGACAATGGCGATCAGAATACAGATGATATTAGCTGACATGCTTCTCTCTCCAATCATTTTTTGACGATGTTTGCATTATAGGCGCACAAAAAATGCATTGCAAGCAGAAAAATGCGGAAATCACTTGATTTGATCAAAAAATCGGCTATACTATTATCGTACCTAATAATATTCATGTTAACATGAATAAAATTCATGTATGAAGCGGACGGGAGCAAATAATGAGCATTTCAAAATACGAAACGCTGGCGAAGGTCGTGGAGCTCGGCAGCCTTACACGCGCCGCCGAGGCGCTCGGCTGTACGCAGTCGGCGGTGAGCCATACTATCAATAATTTAGAGGCGGAGCTCGGCTTTGCCGTGATAACGCGCTCGCGTGCCGGAGTGAAGCTAACGGACGACGGCGAGAGGATAATGCCGTCGGTGCGCGGCCTGCTCAACTATGAGGAGCAGCTTCGTCAGACCGCCTCGGCCATTCGCGGGCTCGATTCCGGCACGGTGCGCATCGGCGCGTTCACCTCCGTCGCCGTCCACTGGCTGCCCGGCGTTATAAAGGAGTTTCAGGACGATTATCCCAACGTCGATATCAAGCTCTTAAACGGCGACTACTACGACGTTGAGCAGTGGATAGAGGAGGGGAGCATCGACCTCGGCTTCGTGAGCGTGCCGGCCAAGCTCCGCTGCGAGTGCATACCGCTCATGGAGGACAGACTGCTGGCCATACTCCCGCACGGGCACAAGTTCGAGTCGTATCCCAAGTTCCCGCTCGTCGAGTGCGAGACGGAGGCGTTCATAACGCTGCTGGAGGAGTCCAACCATGACGCGAACCGCGCCCTCGCCGCAGCGGGAATAAAGCCGAATATCCGCTTTTCGACAAAGGACGACTACGCCATCATCGCAATGGTCGAAAAGGGTCTGGGCATATCCATCATGCCGGAGCTGCTGCTCAAGGGGCGGCACGACGATATCGTCATCAAGGAGCTCGTTCCACCCTCAAAGCGCGTTATCGGCCTTGCCATCACCGAAACGAGCCGTCAAAGCCCCGCAACGCGCAAATTTGCCGACTATACGGTCGAGTGGGTGCGCTCGTCGGCTATTGCTAAATAATTAATATAGTGTTAATATAAAGAATGCGTAATTTTTTCTGAAAATAAATATTTTTAGAGAGGACAGGAAAATGAAGATCGTAATAGTCGGCGCGGGCAAGATAGGCTACTCGCTTGCCGAGGAGCTGGCGAACGAAAATCACGATATAACGGTCGTCGATATAAATAAGGACAAGGTGAAGCTGATATCCGACACGCTGGATGTCATGACCCTGTGCGGAAACGGCGCGGCGCTGTCTGTCCAGCGCGAGGCGAACGTGGACGAGAGCGACCTGCTGATCGCGGTCACGGCGCAGGATGAGCTTAATATGCTCGCCTGCATCGTTGCTCGCAAGCTCGGCTGCAAGAACACCATTGCGCGTGTGCGCAATCTTGAATACTCCGAGCAGCTTTACGTCCTCAGGGCGGAGCTCGGTCTGTCCATGACCATAAACCCCGAACTTCTGGCTGCCAAGGAGATATACAGGCTGCTCCAGATACCGGCGTTTATAAAGCGCGATACCTTTGCCGAGGGCAAGGCCGAGATAGTGGAGCTGTTCATATCCGAGGGCAGCCCCCTCGACGGGCTGTGCCTTGCCGACCTGCAAAAGAAGATCAGGGTACACGTCCTCGTCTGCGCGGTGCTGCGCGGCGAAAGGGTGTTCATCCCCGACGGCAGCTTTGCGCTGCACAGCGGAGACAAGATCTACGTCACCGCGCCCGCGTCCTCGCTCGTGGAGCTCACGCATGAGCTGAAGCTCCGCAGCAAGAAGAGCAAGAACGTGCTCATCGTCGGCGGCGGCAGGATCGCCGAGTATCTTGCGCCGATGCTGATAAAATCCGGCACGAGCATCAAGCTCATCGAGATGAACCGCGCCCGCTGCGAGTACCTTGCGCAGAAGTATCCGGAGATGAGCGTCATCTGCTCGGACGGCTCGAGTCAGGCGGTGCTGAAAACGCACAATATCCGCCAGATGGACGCGGTGCTGCCGCTGACGAACATGGACGAGGAGAACATCATCATCGGCATGTTTGCGCGCAAGATGGGAGTTCCGCAGCTGCTGACGAAGATAAACCGCCTCGAATACGGCGAGATCCTCGGCGACCGCGGCGCGGACAGTCTGATAAGCCCCAAGAGCCTGTCCACCTACGCCATCATCCGCTACGTCCGCGCAATGGAGAACACCGGCGGCAGCGAGGTGCTGACCATCCACCGCTTAGCCGACGGTCAGGCCGAGGCGCTGGAGTTTGCCGTGACCGACGCGACAAGGCACCTGCGCGAACAGCTGAAGGATATCAGGCTCAAGCCCGGCATACTGATAGTCTGCATAAACCACATGGGCAAGATCATCATCCCGGGAGGCCGCGACAAGCTCATGTCCGGCGACACGGTCGTTATAGTCACGACCGCGGGACGCGAGATCCTCGACCTCAACGACATATTTGCGTAATGAATACAGGAACGATAAGAAAAACGATAAGCGTCATACTGTGCATCGAGGCGGCCTTCATGCTGCCGCCCTTCGTGCTTGCGGTTTTTGACGGCGACGAGAATATCATGCGCGGCTTTGCCTCGGCGATGACGGTGCTGCTGATGATCGGCATCCCCTGCGGGGTGCTGCGCAGCCGTGACCGCCCGCTGGGAGCGCGTGACGGCTTTGTGACGGTCGCGCTGGCGTGGATAATCATATCGCTGTTCGGAGCGCTGCCCTTTTACGCCTCCGGCGTGATACCGAGCATATCCGACGCGGTGTTCGAGACGGTGTCCGGCTTCTCGACGACGGGAGCCACGATCATCGACGACGTTGAGTCCGCGCCGAGGGCGATACTGCTCTGGCGCAGCATCACCAACTGGATCGGCGGCATGGGTGTGCTGGTGTTCCTGCTGGCGATAGCGCCGGTGGCGCGTGAGGGCGGCTCGATGTTCCTGCTCCGCGCCGAGTTCCCCGGCCCCATGGCGGCGAAGCTCGTGCCGAGGATGCAGAAGTCGGCAAAGCTGCTGTACGAGATGTATATAGTAATGACCCTCGCGCAGATACTGCTGCTGTACATCGGGGGCATACCGCTGTTCGACTCGGTGAACATCTCGCTGAGCACGGTGTCCACGGGCGGCTTTTCCGTGCGCAATGACAGTATGGCGTCCTACGGCGCGTATGCGCAGAACGTGACGCTGGTGTTCATGACGCTGTGCAGCGTGAGCTTCAGCCTGTTCTACTGTGCGCTTGCGCGTGAATTTTTCCGCATCCGCCGCAGCCGCGAGCTGCGCGTGTTCGTGCTCGTGGTGCTGGGCGTTGCGCTGCTGATGGGCATCGACACCGCCTCGCAGTTCGACTCCGCCGCGCAGGGCGTGCACCACACGCTGTTTCAGGTCATATCCATCATCAGCACGACCTGCTACGTTTCTATCAACGCATCGTTCTGGTCGCCGTTTGTGTGGTCGCTGCTGACGGTGCTGATGATAACCGGCCCCATGTCGGGCTCGACGGGCGGCGGCATGAAGCTGTCGCGTGTGATGATCCTCGCCAAGAGCACCTACCGCGCCATTGCCCGCACCGTAACGCCGAACTCCGTGCACCTTATCCACCTTGACGGCGAGATCGTCGAGGAGGACACGGTCTCGGCGGTCGAGAGCTTTGCGATAGTCTACTTCATGGCGGTCGTGGCGACGGGCGTTGTGCTGTCGCTTGACGGCCTGACGATCGGCGACGGGATGCTGGCCGGAATTTCGAGCCTGAGCAACGTCGGCTACGGCATCGACTCGAACACCTTCACCATGGGCGTGTCGAGCCTGAACATACTCAGCAAGGCCGTGCTCTGCTTCGATATGTTCCTTGGCCGCCTCGAGATATTCCCCATGCTGATCCTGTTCGCGCCTGATACATGGAAAAAGTGAGGCTTTCGCCTCACTCCAGCGTGTCAAAAAAGTCTGTGACTTTTTTTGACAACAAAAAAATCCCGTCCATCGGACGGGATTTTTAAATATCCGCTTATATCAGGCGCTTGCCGAGTAGGTGAAGCTGACGTTGGGGTAGCGGGTCTGAGGATCGATCCTCGAGCCGTTTATGTACATCTCAAAATGCAGGTGCGGGCCGGTGGACATGCCGGTCGAGCCGACATAGCCGATGGTCTGACCGGCAGAGACCGTCTGGCCGACGGAGACTGCACGCGAGGACATGTGCGCGTAAAGCGTCTGCATGCCGTTGCCGTGGTCGATCATGACGTAGTTGCCCCAGCCGCCGTTCCAGCCGTCGGACGAATAGACGACCGTGCCGGAGTCTGCTGCGTAGATGGCGCTGCCGTAGCTTGCGCCGATATCCGTGCCGCCGTGGTTCTTATACTCGCCCGTTACGGGGTGGGTGCGCGGACCCTGACGGCTGGTTATATAGGTGCAGTAGCTCGGCCATACGAGGTTGCCGGTGCCGGTGGCGCTGCCGCCGCCGCTGCTGCCGCCGGTATTCTTCTTTGCATCCTCCTGCTGCTTGTTGAGCTCCGCGACCTTCTTCTGGATCTCGGAGTTGAGAGCCTGCTCCTGAGCAGACAGCTCGTTTAAAACAGAGGAGTTGGAGCTTATATCGCTCTGGAGGGAGGAGATGACCGCCGTTGCCTCGGCAATGTCCTTTTCCTGCTGAGCCTTGAGGGCAACGAGCTCTGCCTTGCTGTCCTCCATCTCGGCCTTGGCCTCCTCGTACTCGGCCTTGACAGACTTGAGCTCCTCGACCGACTGGCGGTAAGCGTTCTCAAGCTCCTTATCGCTTCTCATGATATCGCCGATATCGTCGATAAGGCTCAGAAACTCGCCGATGCTGCTCGCGCCGAACAGGACCTCGATATAGCTGTATCTGCCCGATTCCTCCATTGCGCGGACGCGGACCTTATATTTTTCAAGCTGCTCGTCTGCAACCTTCTGAGCGGCATCGACCTCCTCGGTCTTCTGCTCGATAAGCTGCGTGTGCAGCTCGATCTGCTCGTTGAGGTTGAGTATCTGCTTTACGGTGATGGCGTTCTTTTCGTCCAGCGCGTTTTTGAGCGCTATCTGATCGCTCTGCTGGCTCTGAAGAGAATTGATCGTCGATTGCAGGCTGCTCTTCTGGCTGGACAGCTGCGACTTCTGCGACTTGAGCGCATCGATCTCCGACTGCGTCACGGCAAAGGCCGAAACGGACATGTACGAGAGCGTAACGCTCATCGTCATGACAAGAGCCATCATAAAAGCCAGAAGCTTTTTCGTTTTTTTCTTCAGCATAATGATCTCCTTGGGGTGCAAAGTGGTTAAGCTGACGGGAGTTGAACCCTGCCGGTTTTGACAGGCTGATTTTCACCCATGCTTCGTTAAAGCCCTTGAAAATACG
>CAVFCI010000021.1:0-29151 GCA_963620985.1 Hallerella sp.
TCGAGGCGGGTCTTGCCCCCTCGAGCTCCCCCGCTGCGCGGTTATCTTTAAGCTGACGGGAGTTGAACCCTGCCGGTTTTGACAGTCTCATGAAAAAAGCTCCCCTGCCGGGGAACTTTTTTCACGCCAAGCCTATGAATTTCATGGCCTTGAAGCTTTGCAGGATGGTGTTTTTAAGCTCCTCCTCGCTCTCGCGCTTTCCGCGCTCGACCCATGTTACCATGATGCCCATCATCGACGAGGAGATGATCGAGACAAGATAGTCAAACAGCGCAGCGTCGCCGAAGCCCGTCAGAGATGCGCGCAGACTGTCCGAGCAGCGACGCAGGCTCGAATAGAGCATATCGCTACGGCCTATGCCGACTATCGTCTCTATCATGTCGGCATGGCGGAACCATGTCCGGAACACCGCCTCGCTTATATTGGCGTATCCCGCCGTGAACGCCTCCTCGAACACCCTGTCGCACATGAGCGCGAGCACGTCCTCGATGCGGTCGAAGTTGCGGTAAAAGGTCGAGCGGCTCACGCCCGAGACGCGCTGTATATCCGATATGGTTATGCTGTCAAAGCTTTTTTCCTTCAGGCATTGCCTGAGCCCCTCGCAAATGAGCTCTACCGAGGCACGAGCACGTTTATCCGGCTTTATGTGATACATTATTTGCTCCTTTGTATTATTTCGTTGCGGTACTATTGTATCATAAATATTTTTGTGTTACAATCCTGACATGAAGATAATTTCACAAAGGAGTATTGAACCATGAGCAAAAACGTTATATTCTGCTATTCCGGCAGCGGTAACTGTCTGGACATGGCAAAGAACATCGCAAAGGGTCTGGGCGACACGGACATCATCATGATGCGCAAGGCTCCCGTAAAAACGGACGTGACGGACGCGGAGCGCGTCGGCTTCATCGTCCCCTGCTACGGCGGCGGTCTGCCGGGCGATGTCGAGAGCTTCCTTTCCAGCATAAGGATATCGCCTGACGCATACACCTTTGCCGTCGGCCAGTACTGCGGCTACCTCGGCTGCGGCCTGCACAAGATAAACGAGCGCTTCCATCTCGACCTCTGGACGGGGCTTTCCCACCAGTGCTCGGTCATATGGCTGTTCCCGCATCAGGTGATGGTGCCGCCGGTAACTCCAGCCATGGCGCAGAAGCGCAGCGAGCGCAAGGCCGCAAAGCTCGTAAACTCCATCCTCTGCGGCGAAAAGAGCAAAAAGGAGCCGCCGAAGAAGGGTCTCAACGCGCTCGAGAGCAAGGTCTGGCCGAAGCTTGCAGAGCTAAAGGCCAAGAAGTTTGCCGTCACCGACGCATGCATAGGCTGCCATCAGTGCGAAAAGCTCTGCCCCAAGGGAAATATCCGCTTTGTTGACGGAAAGCCCGTGTTCGGCAGTGACTGCATCCAGTGTCTGAGCTGCCTGCAATACTGCCCGAAGGAGGCCATCACGCTGACCAAGAAGACCGTAAAGCGCGAGCACTACCACAATCCCAACGTCAGCGCCGCCGAGCTTATGGAGAGCATCATTCATATTGATTGAAATTTCTCCGGAGGCGTGTTATAATGACCGCATCCTAATTTAAAAACTTCGGAGAATGAGATATGGTAACTTTCAAGCTTAAAGAAGAAAGCGAGCAGCAGCTCGTATACTGGTACTTCCCCCACGGCAAGGAGGAAAACGGTCACGGCACGATAGTCATCGACCGTGTGCTCGGCAAGCTCGATGTGACGGAGCTTGCTCCCGACGACAGGCTCGTGCGCCACACCGTTGAAAATCAGAACCGCTGGCGCAAGGCCGTCAATCAGATGCGCAACATCGAGCAGATACCCGAGCTTACCGATGAGGAGTGGCCCGAGGCCACCGAGGATAAGATAAGCACCGTCTTTGCCGACCACGCCATCCAGAAGATCATCGAGGCCTACAATAACGGCGAGGTTCTCGAGGAAGGCGCGGAGACCTGGAATATTTGACAGCAGCCGATATAAGAGCAAATTCTGATGTCAGGCGGAGCGTGTTTAAAACGACACGCTCCGCCATTTTCTTTAGTTATTTTTCTTGTTATCCTTGACAAATTGTATTTTTAATGCTATTCTCACAATGGAAATAGTTATTAGAAACTTTGAGAACTTAAAAAGAAAGGAAAGAAAACTAATGAAAACTATTTATGAACTGATTAAATTTATCGTTGGCAAAAACGAGCCCAACTCCGATGACGAATTTGCAGTACTCGATAAGTTCTTCGAGAAGTTGCCCTTCTAAGACAGTTCGGATACATAAAGCACCGCAAAAGCGGTGCTTTTCAGCCTGTCAAAAAACCTATGCTGCTGCATAAAAATATCCGCGCAGCGGGGGAGCGTGAGGGGGTAAGACCCCGCTCGCAATTGGATTATAGCCATCAAAAACGCCTGAGCTATCAGGCTTTTTGACGAGCGTAGCGAGATTTTTTGTGAAGCATGAGCTTCACGAAAAATGTGGCGTTTGTGAAGCATGAGCTTCACGAAAAATGTGGCGTTTGTGAAGCGTGTCAAAAAAGTCACAGACTTTTTTGACACGCTGAGCACCGCAAAAGCGGTGCTTTTAATTTTTTCTTAATTGTTTTAAAATAAACAAAATTGTCTGTATCCATTGAAAAGTCTACTGTTTCGAGCAACAAAATCTGCTCTTTTACGTTTTCTTTATACAAAAAGCGACAACTTCGTGTTGACACAAACCTGATGTATATGCTAACATATGCTTGGACAAAGTCTAAGAAATTTATTAGGAAGGAAGTAAAGTAAAATGGGTAAAGTTTATTCTGCTTTTAAGGAGCTTGTTATGAGCTTTGGTGTCGGCGGACACGACATGTTCGACTTCATTGAGAAGAATCTCGATTTCCTCACCAAGTTTTAATTAGTTCCACATCGTTTTAATTTCAGGAAGGAGAAAACAAAATGATCTCTTGGATTTTCAGAGCACTCGAGAAGATGCACATTGATAACAACTGGGACGCAGCTGTCGGCGAGACCTTCGGCGAGATTGCAAAGTGGCTTGAGGGTAACAACCTCTAATCTGAACTGCACAACTTACCCTCGCGCCTTGCGGCGCGGGGGTTTTTTCACGCTGAAAAAAGCAGAGCCGGACGGCTCTGCTTTTTGTCTTTTTCTTTTTGCTCTTATTTTGCGTACTCGACGGCCTTGGTCTCGCGCAGGACGTGGACCTTGATCTGG
Organism: Hallerella sp.; assembly: GCA_963620985.1. Lineage (GTDB taxonomy): Bacteria > Bacillota > Clostridia > Oscillospirales > Oscillospiraceae > F23-B02. The sequence goes on from CAVFCI010000021.1 coordinate 3,208, forward strand.
CCTGGATAGGTCAGCTCTTCCTCGATCTTCTTTGCGATATCGCGGGCAAGGAGCACCATCTGATCCTCGGAAACATCCTCGGGCTTGACCATTACGCGGATCTCGCGTCCGGCCTGAATGGCATAGCTGCCGGCGATGCCGGGGAAGCTCTTGGATATCTCCTCGAGCTTTTCGAGGCGCTTTACGTAGTTTTCGATATTCTCGCGGCGTGCGCCGGGACGTGATGCGCTGATCGCGTCGGCAGCCTGAACGAGACAGGCAACGACCGTATGCGGCTCAACATCGCCGTGGTGCGCTTCGATAGCGTGGATGACCGCTTCGCTCTCCTTATACTTCCGGCAGATATCAACGCCGATGGAGACGTGGCTGCCCTCGACCTCGTGGTCGATGGACTTGCCGATATCGTGCAGGAGACCTGCGCGCTTTGCAATGTTTACCTCAACGCCGAGCTCCGCTGCAAGCAGGCCGGCAATGTGCGACACCTCGATAGAGTGCTGCAAAACGTTCTGGCCGTAGCTCGTGCGGTACTTCATGCGTCCGAGCAGCTTTACAAGCTCGGAGTTGAGACCGTGGATGTTCGTTTCAAACACGGCGCGTTCGCCCTCGGCCTTTATCGTTGCGTTGACTTCCTTCTGAGCCTTGGCGACCATTTCCTCGATGCGCGCCGGATGGATGCGTCCGTCGGCAATGAGCTTTTCAAGAGCAAGACGCGCCACCTCGCGGCGGACGGGGTCAAAGCTCGACACGGTTATCGCCTCGGGCGTATCGTCGATGATAAGATCGCAGCCTGTGAGCGTTTCTATGCTGCGGATATTGCGTCCCTCGCGGCCTATGATGCGTCCCTTCATCTCGTCGTTGGGGAGTGGTACGACGGATACGGTGACTTCGCTGGCATGGTCTGCCGCGCAGCGCTGGATGGCCGTTACGATGATCTCGCGTGCGCGGGCATCGGCCTCCTCCTTGTACTGAGCCTCGACCTCCTTGACCTTGACGGCCATTTCGTGCGTGACCTCGTCCTTGAGGGCGTTGATGAGATATGCCTTCGCCTCATCGACCGTGTAGCCGGACACCTTTTCGAGCATTTCGAGCTGGCTCTTCTTGATAAGGGCTATCTCCTGCTGCTGCGCCTCTACATCGGATATCTTGCGGGCAAGAGTCTCGTTCTTGCGCTCAAGTGAATCGGTCTTGCGGTCAAGGTTTTCTTCCTTCTGCTGAAGTCTTCTCTCCTGCTTTTGCAGGTCGGCACGGCGTGCCTTTTCTTCGCGCTCGAATTCCGAGCGGTTTTTGTGTATTTCTTCCTTTGCCTCGACGAGAGCCTCACGTTTCTTGCTCTCGGCGCTCTTTATGGCATCATTAATTATTCTTTTTGCTTCGTCTTCTGCACTGGATATCTCTCGCTCGGCGACTTTTTTACGGTAAGTCATGCCGGAAACAAATCCTATAACACAAAAAGCAACAATAAGAATTATTGCTAACCATAATGGAACAGTCATAGAAAGTAAACACACCTCCATTCTTTAAGAATTTTGCGGTGGTTTAAAAATTTAGCTGTAAGACGCGGCATCAAGCGCCACACGTCCGTAAAATTGTATCTAATATTTTTCAAAGACACCTCCCCGGGTGCCTTTCTCAGCTGCGTCCGGTTTTCATCCCCAAACGGGCGCAGATGTCTAAAATATTATCCGATTTATTTTATCCCTAAAACGCGATTAAGTCAAGCACTTGCATAAATATATGTGAATTTTTTAAAACAAAGCCGCCGCAAGGTGGACAAGCGGCGCACAATTTAATATAATTGAGTTTAAATCATTACGACTTTCGGAGGCTCACCGTGCAGCTTACATACGCTTTTCCGATACTTATACTGCTTTTCATAGGGCTGTTTTTTTTAGGCTGCCCCTCCCCCGCCGCGGCGCTGCCCGAGGCTGAGCAGAAGCGCGGCTTCCGGCGGGCTGATGCCATAGCTCTCGGCATTATTACGCTGGTATATGCAGCAGCCGCCTTCACCGGTCTCGGCGATACGGACGCGCCGCAGTCGTTCCATAAGTTCCAGAGCGGCGAGAGCTGCGTTATCGATCTCGGGCAGATTCGGGATATAGACAGCATCACGGTCTACTCCGGTCTGAACACGGGAAGCTGCCGCATCGAGGCCTCCGACGACGGCGAGAGCTGGTTTGACCTCTGCTCGTTTGAGCAGAACTATGCAGCGCTGTTCAAGTGGAACGACGTGGAGCTCGACGCGCTCAATACCGGCGCTGCGCGGTATCTTCGCTTTACGGCTGCCGGTGATGTATGGCTCGGCGAGCTGGCGGTACGCTGCGGCGGTGAGCTTTGCGGCAGCAGCGCCGACGCGCCCGAGCTTTTTGACGAGCAGGACACCGTGCCGGAGTATCAGCACTACACAAACAGCACATATTTCGACGAGATATACCACGCGCGGACGGCGCTCGAGGGTCTTGAGGGCATTTACCCCTACGAGGTGTCGCATCCGCCGCTCGGCAAGCTCATCATTTCAATAGGTATTGCGCTTTTCGGCATGACTCCCTTCGGCTGGCGCTTTTCGGGCACGCTCATCGGCGTTCTGATGCTGCCGGTCATGTACGCGCTTTTAAAGCGGATGTTCTCGTCTGTGCGCGTGTGCGCCTGCGCAACGGCGATATTTGCCTTTGACTTCATGCACTTTACGCAGACGAGGATAGCGACGATAGACAGCTACTCGGTGTTCTTTATCCTGCTGATGTACCTGTTCATGTACATGTACATAACAGACGGGAAGCTCCGCCATCTTGCGCTGTCGGGGCTGTTCTTCGGCATAGGCGCCGCCTGCAAATGGACCTGCTTCTACGCGGGCGCGGGGCTTGCGCTGATATGGCTCATCCATTGGATACGCAGCTTTGAGCTGAAGGCATTTCTTAAAAACTGCGCGTTCTGCGTCGTTTTCTTCATTCTTGTTCCGGCAATGATATATTACATGAGCTACTATCCCTACGGCAGGGCGATAGGGCTCGACGGCGCGGGCATGTATTTTTCATCCGACTACGCAAGGCTCGTGCTGGACAATCAGGAGTTCATGTTCAGCTACCACTCGGGCGTTCACTCCGAGCACCCCTACTCCTCGCGCTGGTGGCAGTGGGTAATAGACGAGCGGCCTATCCTGTACTATCTCAAGTATTTCGACGACGGCACGCGCTCGTCCTTCGGCGCGTTTTTAAACCCAGTGCTGTGCTGGGCGGGGCTCATAGCCGTGGTGCTGTGCGCCGTCTTTGCCGTCAGGCAGCACGATAAGCTCTCGCAGTTCATAGTCATCGGCTATCTCGCGCAGCTGCTGCCGTGGGTGTTCATAACGCGCACGACCTTTGAGTACCACTACTTCCCCTCCTCGGTGTTCCTCGTGCTGGCTCTTGCACGCATATTCAGCCTCATGGAGAGCCGCACGAAGGGCTGGAAATTTAACGTCTACGGGCTGACGGGGCTCAGCTGCGCGCTGTTTGCCGTCTTCTATCCCGTGCTGTCCGGCGTGAGAGTGAACGCCGAGCTTGCGACAAATCTCCTCAAATGGCTGCCGAGCTGGCCGTTTTGAGAATTTTTCTTGTAATTATGGCGTTTTAGTGCGATAATGAAATGTAATATTTTTTTCGGAGGATCAAATATATGATCGCAATAGGTTCTGATCACGGCGGCTGGGCGCTCAAGCAGGAGGTCATGAAGCATCTCGACGCTCGCGGCCTTGAATACAGGGATTACGGCACTTACACCGAGGACAGCTGCGACTATCCCGTTTACGGCAAGGCGGTCGCCCACGCTGTTGCAGACGGTGAGTGCGAAAAAGGCATAATAATCTGCGGCACCGGCATCGGCATATCCATAACCGCAAACAAGATAAAGGGCATACGCGCCGCCCTGTGCAGCGACTGCTTCTCGGCTGAAATGACAAGACTGCACAACGACGCGAATATTCTGGCCTTCGGTGCGCGCGTCGTCGGCTCCGGCCTTGCGCTGAAGATAGTCGATACCTTCCTTGACACCCCCTTCTCCGGCGACGAGAGACACATCCGCCGAATCAATCAGATCGAGGACTGATCAAATTGGCAAACAACTCTGAGTTTTACCGCGGAAAACAAAAAAAGACCGCTCCGGCGCTGATAGCCACGATAATCATTCTGGCCGTCATCGCCTTTGTGGTCATGCTTTTCTACGGGCTGCAAAAGTATATAGTGGTCACGAACTCCGGCCTGCACCTTGAGATACCGTTTCTTGAGGACGGCAGCGGGCAGACAGTGCAGAGCGATGACGGTCAGATCGTCGTTGAGTCCTTTGAGCCCGTGGAGGCACAGCTTGAGATCGGTCAGGCCGATTACTCGAACATCAAGGCCACGGCTGGCGAGGAGCTGAGCGCCGTAAAGCTCGTGTACGTTCCCGCCTCGTCGGTGACAGCCTCGGGCGTTGCCTCATATCTGAGCAAGTCGCCCGACGCGACCGGCGTTCTGCTCGACGTAAAGACCGTCACAGGCATGCTCGTGTGGGAGTCGCAGGCGGATATCGCCAAGGGCTACGGCACGTCGGGCACGGTCGATCTGGCCTCCATCGTGTCCTCGCTCAAGGAGCAGGGCAAGTATGTTGCCGTGCGCATGTGCTGCTTTGTGGACAATACCCTTGCCTCGCGCTACACTCAGCTCACGCTCAAGACCACCGACGGGCAGGCCTATTCCGACTCAAACGGCGCATGGCTCGACCCGACGAACGCGACGGTCAAGAGCTATATAAGCTCCCTGTGCAGCGAGCTGTCGAAGATGGGCGTTGATGAGATCGTGCTGCTGGGCATGCGCCTGCCGGAGGTCAGCGGCGTTGAGTTTGCCTACTCCTCGTCCTCGGCTGTAAAGCCCACTCCACTCACCGCCGTGTCTGGCTTCGGCATAAGCGTCACCCGCTCTATGCGCAGCGCTTCGGCGAAGATGAGCGTACAGCTGACGAGCTCGGCTGCGATGCAGACCGGCGGCGACAGCGTGACCGGTCAGAGCGCGGAGATACTGTTCAAGGTCTTTGACAGGGTCTATTATACGTCCGAGAGCGCATCGGCGGCAGAGCTTGTGACAAAATGCTCCGACTTTGTCACGCTCGGCGACGCGAAAATGCGCGTTGTTCCCATGTGTACCGCCGCCCCCTCCACCGACTGCTGGGTGCTCATGGAGGGATAAGAGCGATAAGTATATAAAACTACTTCCGCAGTTTGCTTTGAACTGCGGAAGCTTTTTTATGCTCTTTTATGGCGTAATACAGGGGCTTTTTTCATGTGGAAGGCCACAAAGCTGAAGTGCCGGTCGAGCCAACCTCCGATGAGTCCCACGGCCTTGCCCATGGTAAACGCCGCGAGGATTGTTCCGAGGCCGAGCCCGTCCAGATGCCCCAGAAAGGCTACGGTCATAAGACCTGTGACGGCAAGGCAGCTGACATCGAAGAATATCTTCACCTTTGGATAGCCGGCGCCGGTGATGTGCGATACCTCACGCGGGAAAAGGTCGGTCGGTATGATCGGCAGATGGCAGCGGTTTGAAAGGGCTATGCCGAAGCTTATGAGCAGGTAGCTCACGACAAAATAAAGCACGCGCCACGCAAGGCCGTCGGGCAGTATGCCGATCCACAGCTCGTGCGCGTCGAGCATTTCTCCGAAGGCAAAGCCTACAACGAAGCTGAACAGATACTCCGGCACGAAGCGGCGGCGCATAAGCATCAGGCTCAGTATCAGCAGTCCCTGAAAGATATATGTCCACGTTCCGAGCGTAAGCGAGGGCAGCACCTCGGAAAAGGCAAAGGGCACGCTCGATATCGCCGATATGCCCGAGCCGGAATACAGCATGAGGACAACGCCGAAGCTGTTTATTATGACAGCCAGCACAAGCGCCGCCTCACCCCGCAGAACCGTTTTTTCGCCCTCGTCTATCATTTCATCCATTGTAATTTCCTCCTCTAAAAGCATTCTTCACAAAGAATGTAGTTTAACAGCGTCGCTGTATATTAGCAAATAAATAATTTGCCGAAAAATATAGATAGAAGCTATGCTTTGTGCTATACTGCATACTGAATACGAGGAGGTGCTGTCGTGAATTTATTTTATCTGCGTTACTTTGTCACGCTTGCAAGCGTGCAGCAATATACGAAGGCCGCCGAGCAGCTTTGCATCGCGCAGCCGAGCCTGAGCCACGCGATATCGCAGCTTGAAAAGGAGCTGGGGCTTCCGCTGTTTGAAAAAAGCGGCAGAAAAACGACGCTGACGCGCTTCGGCGAGGAGTTTCTGGTCTGCGCGGAGCACACTCTTGCAACGCTCGACTCGGGCGTTGAATCGCTCAGGCGCAGCGCTCGCGGCGACGGACTGATACGGCTGGGCTTTCTGCGTCCGCTCGGCGTAAAATTCGTTCCGAGGCTCGCGGCGGAGTTCCTGCAAAAGCAGCCGGACGCAAGCGTTCAGTTCACCTTCCACACGGGCGTGAGCCAAAGCCTGCTCGACGGGCTCGCCGCGCGAAGATTTGACCTTGTGTTCTGCTCGGAGCCCCCGCGCAGGCTCGGCTTCACCGCCGTTCCCGTCCAGAGGCAGGATCTCGTTCTGATAGTTCCCGAGGATCACCCGCTCGCGTCGGGGCACAGCGTGGAGCTTGCGCAGACCGCTCCGTACCCGCAGGTATTCTTTGAAAAGAGCTCCGGCATACGCTCCGTTGTCGAGCAGATGTTCCGTGATGCCGGCGTTGAGCCGCGCATAGCCTACGAGACCGAGGAGGATCAGGTCATCGCCGGTCTGGTCGCAGGGGGCTTCGGGATCGCCGTCGTGCCGTACATGGATCTGCTGCTGAAGCTTGACGTGCGGATATTGCAGATAAGCTCTCCGGCCTATGAGCGAAACCTGTTCATGGTCAGCGACGACAGCATCTTCATGCCGCCGTGCGTAACGCACTTCCGGCAGTTTGTGATAGACAGCAAGACCTTCGACTGGAAGGACGGTATATAGAATATCTATATTTTTATTTAGATTATACATGAAAAAAAGCTCCCCCGAGGGAGCTTTTTCTTTATTTCAATTCGGCCTCAAAGACTATCCTGTCGCCGCTTATTTCGGCCTTTATGCTGCCTCTGTGACCCTCGGCTATGCTGCGGGCTATTGAAAGTCCTATGCCGAAGCCGGAGGATTCGCTGCGCGAGGGATCGGCGCGGTAGAAGCGGTCAAAGAGCTTGTCGGCCTCGATATTCTCCGGCGAAACGCAGCTGTTTTCCGCTCGGAGCAAAACTCCCTTTCGTGCATTGCGCAGCTCGACGGATATGGGCGTTTCGGCGGCGGCGTATTTCACGGCGTTATCGAGCAGTATCGACACGAGCTGCCGCACGGCATACTCATCGCCGCGGTACATTATCCCCGGCGTGACCGAAATATTGAGCTCATGCCCGCGTGAGAGCGCGAAATCCGCAAATGAGCCCGCCGTTTCCTCGACAGCGTCGCTGATATTGAACTCCTCCGTTTTGAGCGGCGACTCCTCCTCGTCCATGCGCGAGAGCGTGACCATGGAGTTTACAAGCTCGGTCAGCTTTTCGGTCTGCGCCTGAGCCTTGTCTATCCATTTCTGCTTTCCCGTCTCCATTTCGAGCACCTTCAGGCTCGTTGCAATGACGGTTATCGGTGTTTTCAGCTCGTGGCTCGCGTCGGTTATGAACTGCTTTTGCTGCTCGGCGCTGCGAACCACGGGGTCTATCGCCCTGCGCGAGAGCAGAACGACCAGCAGCAGCACGAGCAGTATGCAGGCAGCGTCAGCAACGAGCGACCACACGAGCACCGTTTTTTCGGCTCGCAGCTCCTGATAGCAGTTCAGAAATATCGCCATATTGCGGCCATCGCCGGTGTGAGCTACGAAAAAGCGGTAGTCTCCGATCCTGCCGTAGCCCGCACCGTTTTTAAGCGCAGCCGAAAGATACTGCGCAAGGTCATCCTCGTCTACGGAGGCGATATTGTCAAGCTCAGCCTCCTGAAGCTCACCGTCAGAGTCGTAGCGCAGCACGAAATATCGCGTCGAGAACGGAGTTTCGGGCGTGAACGGGCCGCGCTTTTCACTGATGGTATTATTGCCGCCGGCGTTCTCCGGCGGCATCTGACCGTCGGGCGGAGCCTCGGGCTGAGCGTCCGACGGGGCACGATCCGAGGTCGGTATCGTGCCCTGATTTTCGTATATGAGCGTGAGCGTGTCGCGCAGGTCGGAGTCGGTTGAAATGTAGTTTGCTACGTTCAGTATCAGCGTCAGCAGCAGCATGACAGCCGCGACGGACAGCATGGCTATGCGGATGAACCTGTTGCGCAGTCTGTTTATCATTTCCCGTCCTCCAGCACATAGCCGAGGCCGCGGTTTGCGCGCAGCTCCGCGTCCGAGCCGATGGCTCGCAGCTTTTTGCGCAGGTTCGATATGTTCACCCACACGACGTTTATCTCTGCCTCATTGTCCCAGCCCCAGACCTTTTCCATGATGCGCTCAGCCGAGAACACCTGACGCGGTGCACGCATGAAAAGCTCCATGACCTGAAACTCGCGCCCGCCGAGGCGCACGGACTTATCTCCGCACCTCATCTCACCAGTCGAGGGGCTGAGCGTGAGGTCGCCGAAGTTGAGCTCCGTCGGCACATAGGCCGAGCTGCGGCGCAGGATGGCGCGGACGCGGCTCAAAAGCTCGTCGGGGTCGAAGGGCTTGGGCAGATAATCGTCCGCTCCGGCGTTGAAGCCTGTGATGCGGTCGTTTTTCTGCCCTCTGGCAGTCAGCATCATGACGGGAGTGCTCACGCCCTCTGTGCGCAGGCGCTCGAGCACCTGAATGCCGTTCATCTTAGGCATCATAACGTCAAGTATTACGGCGTCATACTCGCCCGTCAGGGCATATTCATAGGCATCAAAGCCGTTGTGCACGGCATCGACAGTGAAGTGGTTTTTCTCGAAAAACACCGTCAGCGCCTCGGCAAGGTCTATCTCATCCTCGGCTATCAGCAGCTTCATCCTTATCACCTCTGAGCAAATTATACTTATCGCGCCTCAAAAAATCAAGCACCTACAGAGCTTCCTTTGCGACCTCGCGGCCACAGACGATGTTGAGGTTCCCGTTTCGGCAGCGCAGCTCGTCGAGGAACTGCTTGGGTACGCTCTCGCCCTTGAGCACGATGCTGTACTGGAGCTCGTAGAGCGTGCCCATGTTCGAGGTCTTGACCTTCATAAGGCTGTACGACTTTGCGTACTTTGCGAAAATGTCGTCGAAAAGTCCCTCATAGTCAAGGTTTTCGGGAATGGTTATCTTGAGGCTGCGCTCGGCGGCGGGAGCTTTGCCGAAGTTTGTCGCAGTCAGCAGCAGGATAACGGCGGAGATGATGACAAAGGATATCGCTGCAAGGCCGACATAGCCCATGCCGGTCGCAAGGCCGATGGCCATGGCCATGAACAAAACGCCTATCTCACGCGCGGTGCCGGGCACGGAGCGGAACCTTACAAGGCTGAACGCGCCGGCGACTGCCACACCCGCTCCGACGTTGCCGTTAACGAGCATGATAACGAGCTGCACGACCACCGGCAGTATCGCCAGCGCGACGGCGAAGCTCTGCGTCGAGCGCGAGCGGTACATTCCGACAAAGGCTATGCCTATGCCGAGGACGAGGGATGTCAGGGTGCATATCAAAAACGCCGACAGCGTCAGCTGGGTGGAAATTATGGATTCAAGCACAGCTAAGCTCCTCCTTTTTTACGTCTTGTTTTAAAATGTTGTTCTTATAGCACCAGCCGATCTTTGAAAACGAGGTCGGAAACGCTCCGGCTTCGGACAGAAGCTCGCTGAGCCACATGGGGCACACGCCCGGGATCTTTACCTCCATGAGCACCTCGTCGTGCGGCAGGATGAGCGCTCCGTGATCGCCGAGTCTGAGGTCGAGCTCGTCCGTGCGAAAGCGCAGGTCGGTATCAAAGGTGATGCGCAGCTCGGGCTGCTCAGTTCCGGCAAAGGCCAGACGGTCATATCCGATGAACACCTTCGGCGAGGTTTTGTAAAATGACTGGAACCACTCGATCTCGCGGCCTATCTGACCGAAGTCGGTGCCGACGGCGGCTCCGTTTAAAAACGCCTTTGCCGTTTCAGGTGCGGTTGTTATCCTGCGCTTGTAGACAACGCCGTCGTACTTCTTTTTAAGCTCGACGAACACCTTGCCCTTATCGCAGGGCACGCCGTAGCTGCGCACGCGGAGCTTTTCCTTGTACACAGGCTTTTCTATTGATGTGCGGATGAGCTGCCAATCGTCGGTGTCATAATATATGTTGCAGATCGTATACTGTCCGAATTTGTCGGCCTGCATGTGCTCGCGCATACCATTTAATATGATGCGCTGCTGCTCGCGTGTCAGGCGGTACTTCTTTTCATAGCGCTTAAAGCAGCATTGGATGTTTTCTGTCATGGTGCAAACCTCCTTTACGAGCCCATGATAATCCCCTTGCTTAAAATTTACCTAAAGAAAATTGCGAATATTTCTTTAAGTAGGTTTTAGGTCACGGCTTTACAATAGGCTCATCCGAAATGAAGGAGGTCATTTGATATGAACATCAAGAAACTGATATCCCTCCTGCTGGCCGCAGCGATGATCCTGTCGCTGGCGGCGTGCTCGACTCAGGAGGACACAAAAACCCAGACCGGCACGGAAAGCTATTCCGCGGACACGGCATTCACCTTTACCGACAGCTCCATCACCGCCGACGGCGAAAGCACCGGATACGAGATAGACGGCACACATCTTAAAATTGAAAGCTCCGGCACATATCTTCTCTCCGGCAGCTGCTCGGACGGCAGCGTTGAGGTAAAGAAGGGCACAACGGGCGTAACGCTCATTCTCGACGGGCTGGAGCTCGAAAGCTCGGACACAGCGCCTATTTCCTGCAACAAGTCCACCGAGGTCACGATACTTGTCGCCGAGGGCTCCGTAAACTCCCTGAGCGACAGCGAAAAGAACAACGACGAGGAATACGCCGACAACGAAAGCGCCGAGAACGCCGTTATTAAATGTAAGGACGGCTCGCAGGTCACCATCTGCGGAACCGGCACCCTGAACATTTCCGCAAACGGCAAAAACGGCATCAAGTCCGGAGCTACCACCGACGAGGAGGGCGAGGCCTCCCTCATCATAAAGGAGCTGACCCTGAACATCTCCGCGCCCGTGAACGACGCGATAAACGCTGAGCAGCTTCTGAATATCGAAAGCGGCACGCTGAACATCTCCGCCGCTGATGATGCTGTACACTGCGACCTTGTTATGAACGTCGGCGCGGAGGGTACAGACGGCCCGACGATAAGCATCAGCGAGTGCTACGAGGGTCTTGAGGCCTCCGAGCTCAACGTTCTCTCGGGCAATATCTCCATTCTCTCATCCGACGACTGCATGAACGCAGCAAACTCCGACCTGACGGGCGCGAGCTTCGTCATCAACATCTCCGGCGGCACGATAGTCGCCTACGCAAGCGACGGCGACGGCTTCGACTCCAACGGCGACCTGAATATCTCCGGCGGCACTGTGGTCGTATGGACAGCAAACCGCGCCGACAACCAGCCCCTTGACGCCGACGGCACTCTGTCTATCACCGGCGGCACGGTGCTCGCAGCGGGCGGCTCGAGCGGAACGGCGCTGAGCATAAGCGCAGAGCAGGCCTATGTTACCTACGGCTCGACCGGCGGTATGGGCGGCGGAAGCTCGCTGATCTCCAAGGGCGACGTGATAAGCATAAAGGACGAAAGCGGATCGGAGCTCTACAGCGGCGCTGCAAGCTGCGACGCAGCCTATGTGTTCTTCTCCTCGGCAGACCTGAGCGCGGACACGAGCTACAGCCTGTATGTCGGCTCTGACAGCGCGGCAAGCGCGACCGCCCAGACCGGCACATCCACATCCGGAGGCATGGGCGGCGGTGATATGCAGCCCGGCGGTCAGGCTCCCGACGGCGGCGCAGGCGGCGGTGATATGCAGCCTCCCGACGGTCAGGGACAGGGCGGCGGCCAGATGCCAAGCGGCGACCCTCCCACAAAGCCCCAGTAAACGAAAATATCCGGCAGACAAGCTCTGCGGACTGATAACAGAGTTTTGAAAAACTCAATTATCAGTCCGCAGCAAGGAAAAAAATACCGAGATTAGTAGCATTAGTACTTTTCTCGGTATCTTTTTCTATATAGGCTCTGACAGCAGTCTGATATTTGCCTGTGAAACGTTAAAAAAGCAGCTTCTGAAATAGGTGACAAATTTTTCGGGCTCAGGACACGGCTCAGACGAAAGCCAGATGACAAAAGAGTCAAATGCCATGTCGCATATGTGCTCTATAAAAAATTCGAGACTTGCCTTGTCGGGAAATGCACTGCTGTAATCCTTTGTAAGTATCGGAGAAAGCTGCGCTATACTATATTGACGAAAAGAGTTTTGACCATGGTACTGAAATACATGACGGTAGAATAAGCGATCATCGTAGAGCAGCTTTGCAATGTACGGCCAGTAATCCCAAAAGCTCCAGTCGGGCTCGCTGTGCCCCATGGTCAGGGAGCTGTGCGCATATATCCATTCGACTACTTCATATTTATCCTTAAAGTAACGGTAGAACGTCCGCGGATTAACACCCGTTTTTTCGCATATTTCGGCTACCGTTATTTTCTCAACAGACTTTTCACGTATCAAATTTTTGGTAGTTTCAGCGATGGCTTTGATCACAACATCTCTGTTTGCCATTGGATTTCGTCCCCCTTCCAAAAGCGCATATTTTCACGCGAGTGTGACATCTGGTCACATTATACCAAAAACAGTGATACAAGTAAACATTCCGCAATGCTATTATTTTAACAGACCCGGAGGTGCATAAATAAAAAATAAAGAAGGAGACTGAATATGAAACCTGAAGATTTGGTAAATGACCGTGAACGGGAGCTTATGCAGCCGTATTACGAAAACCGCGGCCCCTACAGGCAGTGTCTTGTGGATGCCGTTGCCGTGTATGACAAGGATCAGGCCAAGCAGGGCATGGACAGCACCGTGTATATGTTCCTTGACCCGCTGCTGACAGATGAGATGTGTGAAGTACTCAGCAAAATGAAGCTTCGCAAAATGATGTATCCTAAAGAGATCTCAAAACGTTGCGGAAAACCCATCGAGGACGTAGTACGCCTGTGCCTCGAGATGGCAAACATCGGTGCGATAGAGGTGCACACGGATGACAAGGGTGCGGATATGTTCTATGTCCCGCAGCTGTGCGTAGGCGCACTGGAGTGGTGCATGATAGGGCCGATGTTCAAGGATCACCCAGAGCAGGCGCTGCTGTTTGAGCATGAGACGTTTGAGTCATTTACCGGCAAGGGCAAGTATCTGCCTATTTCCAACCACGGTGTGCATAGAACTGTACCAATTGAAAGCGCACTTACACCGGATGTAAAGCGCATGAGCTGGGAAGAGCTGACCACGCTTATTGAGAACAATGCAGACGATTTCTACGCCGTCGGCACCTGCATATGCCGCCAAGGACGGCTTGTAAACGGCACAAGCTCAGGCGAGCCATCACTCGAATGGTGTACTTGCCTCGGAGATTTTGCCAGATACTGCGTGCGCACAGGTAGGGCCAGGCAGATAAGCAAGGAGGAATTTTACGGAATACTCAAGGCGGCAGAGGAACGCGGGTTTGTACATAATGTCGCAAATGCAAACGGCAAGGAAAAGATAGAATATATCTGCAACTGCGACTATAAAACCTGCTACACGCTTCGCGCCGATATGTACTCCGTGAACTCCAGCATGACCCGCTCCAATTTTGTCGCGCAGGTCGATCCGGAAAAATGCGTGGCCTGCGGAATGTGCGTCGAGACCTGTCCGGAAAATGCCGTGCGCATGGGACAGCGGCTCGACCCAAAAAAGCCTCTGCAATACCACTACCGCGAGACTCCGCACGAATACCTCAAGTGGGGTGAAGAGCGCTGGCATCCCGATTACCTTTATGAGCGGGAAAATGTCTGGGCTGAGACCGGAACCGCGCCGTGCAAAACGGCTTGCCCTGCACATGTGGCCGTCGAGGGATATCTGCGTCTGGCTGCCCTCGGCAAATATGACGAGGCGCTGGAGCTTATAAAGCACAACAATCCGCTGCCCGCCGTCTGCGGCTCTATATGCAACCGCCGCTGCGAGGCGGCATGTACACGCGGCAAAATAGATCAGCCTGTCGCAATAGACGAGGTCAAAAAATTCCTCGCACACCGCGATCTTGCGGCAGAAACAAGATATATCCCAAAAAAGAAGATAACCCGCAAGCACGGAAAAAAAGTCGCAGTGATCGGCGGAGGCCCCGCAGGACTTGCGTGTGCCTACTATCTTGAGGTTGAGGGCGAGCATGTCACCGTATTTGAAAAGCACGACAAAATAGGCGGTATGCTGCGCTACGGTGTGCCGAACTTCCGCCTTGAAAAGGATGTGCTCGATGCCGAGATAGATGTTATCCGTCAGCTCGGCGCAGAATTCAGATGCGGCGTTGAGGTAGGCAAAGACGTAACTATACAGCAGCTGCGCGATCAGGGCTATGAAGCGTTTTACATTGCCATCGGCTGTCAGGGCGGGCGTAAGGTCAACGTACCTGGTGAGGATGCCGACGGAGTTATCGCCGCAGTGGATTTCCTGCAGAAATATGGTATGGACGGCAAGCTCGATGGTGACGCAGTTATCATCGGTGGAGGCAACGTCGCTGTCGATACGGCACGCACTGCCGTGCGTCTTGGTGCAGGCAAAACATATATGTATTGCCTTGAAGCCCGCGAAGAAATGCCAGCTGCTCAGGATGAGATGGACGAGGCAGAAGCGGACGGCGTTATTGTCGGCTGCGGCTGGGGTCCGAAGGAGATTCTTTCCGAAAACGGCAAAGTCACCGGCATCACCTTCAAAAAGTGCCTGTCCGTGAAGGACGGAAACGGGAAATTCAGTCCCGTGTTTGACGAAGACGAGACTGTGACCGTTCCGTGCAGCCACGTTGTGTTGGCAGTCGGACAGAGCGTTGTCTGGGGCGAGCTTCTCAAGGGAGAGAATGTTGCGCTGCGCGGCGGCAATTATCCCGAAGCAGACAAGCAGACCTTCCAGACCTCTGTCCCCGATATATTTGTAGGCGGGGATGTGTTCACCGGTCCGCAGTGGTCAATTGATGCGATCGCCTGCGGCAAGGAGGGTGCAGACTCGATCCATCGCTTTGTATGGGGCGGAAACCTTAAGACCGGCCGCGACCGGAATCTTTATCATGAGATCGATAAGGACAACGTGCTGTTCGGCAGCTATGACAATGCTCACCGTCAGAGCTGCAGGCGCACTGCGTCAAAAGCACGCACGTTCAGCGATGACCGTGAGGTATTCACCGAAGATCAAGTTAAGGCAGAAACTGCGCGGTGCCTCAAATGCGGCGCTTCGCATGTAGATGAAAACATGTGTCTCGGCTGCGGCGTGTGTACTACTCGCTGCAAATTCGATGCCATACATCTGCGCAGAGTGTTTGAGTGTACCCCCTGTACGCGGGAGCAGCTTGTGCCCGCAGTGCTCGGCGAAGTTGGCAGAAGAATGGTTTGGAGCAAGTTCCATAAGCCTACGGTAAAGACGGTGGATGTCGGCGTGTCAAACATAGATCCAGATGTATCCTACGCCTCGGGTGCGAAGTACCACAAGCCGCCTAAGAAGAAGTGAGGTCAAAGCATGCACGAGATAGGAATACTTTATTCCGCAGCGGAGACCGCCTCTCAGTGTGCCGAGGAGAACGGGCTTGATGAGATCCATGTGATCTCGCTTGAACTCGGTGAGCTTGCCGGTGTGCTGCCGAATGTGTTCACTGAATACTTCGACTATGTTAAGGCGCAATTTCCGCTTCTGAAAAATGCCCGTATGGAGCTGAAGACTATCCCGGGCGAGGCTCTTTGCAGCGAATGCGGTACGATGTATAATGTGATGAAGAATGAGGGCAAGTGCCCCTGCTGTTCAAGCCCAGCAAAAAGGATACTGTCCGGTAAGGATGTCCGGCTTATGAGCATAGCGTAGCACAAAATAGGGATATACCTCAAATAGCGGTATATCCCTAACTATAAGCTCTGTCGAATATTCTTATATCTGATACAGTACAAAAGACCCGGGGCTTGCGCCTCGGGTCTTTTGTATTTATGGGGAAGAGAGAGGAAGAAAGAAAAACTATCTGATCTGCTGTCAGTGCCTTGGGATCACTTGATCTCAAGACGTCTTGCTGCCGGTACCTCGGGGGTCTTCTCCGGCATGGTCAGGGTCAGAACGCCGTCGTTATACTCAGCGGTGATCGCGTCGGTGTCAATGCCCTTGACGTTGAAGCTGCGGCTGAACGAGCCGTAGAAACGCTCGCGGCGGATAAAGCCGTTGTCGGTCTTTTCCTCCTTTTCCTCGGACTTGCGTTCCGCGGAAATGGTCAGGCAATCCTTGTCGATATCAATATTGATATCCTCTTTCTTAAAGCCGGGCAGCTCAGCTTCGAGCACATAGCTGCCGTCTACCTTCTTGATATCGGTGCGGAAGCTGCTGATATCAGCGTCGCTCCAGAAGTTGCGGCTCATTTCCTCGAGCTCGCGGAAAGGATTATAAGATGCTACTTTACGATAGCCAAACGGTGTAAGTTCAAACATAATCAATACCTCCTAATAATTTGGGAACACGACCTAAACTCGAACTTCGCTTCTTCGTTTATGTCTTTTGTTTCTTTATGTATATAAAATAGCATATAATTATGAATAATCTTAGTGCTTTGTGTGAACAAAATGTAAACCTTAGCACTCCAAGGCTTCGAGTGCTAAGGTTTTGCGTCTGCAAATATTATTATGTACGTCAGGCGGGTCTTAGGCCGGTTGAGACAAGAAAACATACGCCCGAAATGGCACAGGGACGAATAATGTCGCCGCCGCGCCTTGACCCCGCATCTGCTGAGCTATTTCGGGTGCTTGCAGTTTTGAGCGAGGGATTTTTCGTTCAGACAAAATAACAAAAGCTCGGCAATACTTTGTGTATTACCGAGCTTTTTTATGCCGTATGGGCGGAAAAGAGCCGCTCAAAACCGTGTGCTTTCTTGTCTCAGCCGGTCTTTTATTCGCCCTTTTTGTTCAGAGCCTTGTGCTTTACGAGCACGAGGATGGCAAAGGCTATCGCAACGGCAGCAATGGCTATCGAGGTATAGACGATAGCGGCATTATAGGTGTTATTGATGTTTATCGCCTGCTGGGGACGAACCGGCACGGTGGGTGTCGGCGTTGCCTCGGCATTCTCCGGCTCAGCTGTCGGCTCTGGCGTGGGGTCTGCTATCATCGGATGATCCGGAACGCTTACGGGTGCCTGCGCCGCGGGCTTTCCGTCTGCGCCGAGAAGGTCGCTCATGAGCACCCAGCCGGTGAAGCTCTCGCCGCCGTCAACGGCAACGGTCACATGTCCCCACGGGACATCGCCCATATAGCTCACGCGGTACTCGACTTTGAGCTCGGTGTCGTTTTTTATGAGCATGTACTTGCCGTTTACGTCGCACTCGGGGGTTTCCCATGCGACGATATATCCGTCCTCGTTATATGCCGTATAGGTCTCGCCGTCCTTTATAAGGTTGTTCGGATCGTCCCACGGGTCGGCAACGGGCTTGAGTCCGAGCTCGGCGCTCGCCGAAAGCGGCAGCGCCGCCGCCACGAGCAGAAGCACAAGGACAAACAGAAGCTTATTTTTCATATCAATGCCTCCAATGTGCACAAACACCCGAAGTATAGCACATAAGCTTGAAAAATGAAAGCTTTAATTTGTTAACAAATAGATTTTTGCCTTATTACAGAGCAATGGGAACTGCTCCCTCCTCGATCGGGCAGGTGTATCCGGCCTTGGAGCGGCGCTTGAACTCATCCCTCGCAGCCTTTAAAAGCTCGGGCTCCTCGATCAGGTCAATGACTGTTGCGGCCAGAACCTTGGCGGCGCAGAGCATGCCCTTATAGGCAATGCTGCTCTTGCCGCAGCTGACGGTCTGCCATGTGTGTCCGGGCATGCCGCTCGGCCATGTGACAGTCTCGATCTGTGCTGCCGGAGTGAGCCAGCTCACGTCGCCGATATCGGTGCTGCCGGCAACAAAGCCCGTGCCGGAGTAATAGGGCATGAGGAAGTCATTGAGCGGGTCTTTCATCTCATGCGTCATTTCCATCACCTTGTCGGCGATATCCGCGTCAAACTGCGCGGCAATGCCCGGCGCTGAGGTCTGCGGCGGGAAGGTGCTGCGCAGAGCCTCTGCAAAGGAGCGCTCTGCATCGTCATGCTGGGGAACGCCTGTCTTTTCAAAGTTATCGTACAGGAGCTTTTCGAGCGTGTAGTTCGGCAGCAGCTCCGAGGTCCCGTCGATGAAAACGCGCTCAAAGCTCGTCTCCGTCATCAGCGCCGCGCCCTCGGCTATCTTATCCACGCGCTTTTGCAGCTCGACACAGTCGCGCACCTTGTTTGCTCGCGTCATGTACAGCACCTCGGCCTCGGACTGCACGACGTTCGGCGATACGCCGCCGGTGTTCGTGACCGCATAGTGTACGCGGCAGTCGCTCGCCATGTGCTCGCGCAGAAACTGCACACCGATGTTCATAAGCTCCACCGCGTCGAGCGCACTGCGTCCGAGTTCGGGACCCGATGCCGCATGAGCCGCAACGCCCCTGAATTTATACAGCACCTGAATGGAGGAGTTGTTCGTTCCCGTCCTGACCTGATTTACGTCCGACGGGTGCCAGCTTACCGCAGCGTCGAGCTTTTCCCAGACGCGCTCACGCGCAAGGTAGGCCTTGCCGCTGCCGCCCTCCTCTCCGGGGCAGCCGAAGAATATGACCGTACCTCTGCTGCCGCTGTCCTCAAGATATTTTTTCACCGCGAAGGCAGCCGCGAGCGAGCCCGCGCCCAGCAGATTGTGTCCGCAGCCGTGGCCGTTGCCGTCATGGACGACGGGATCCTTTTCACACAGTCCCGCCTTCTGTGAAAGGCCGGAGAGCGCGTCAAACTCGCCGAGCACCCCGATATACGGCCTGCCGCTGCCGAAAAAGCCGCAGAAGGCGGTGTCGATGCCGCAGAGCTTTTCGCGTACCTCAAAGCCGTGCTCGCGCAGCGCCTTGCAGTAAAGCGCCGCAGCCTTGTATTCCTTCAGCGACAGCTCGGGGTTATCCCATATCTCGTCGGCTGTTTTCTTGCAGAAGTCCGCCATAGACCCGACGGAGTCTATGGCGGCGTTTTTAAGTTCGGTTTTTGTTTTATTCATATGCATTAAAGTACCTTCGACAGGAAGTCCTGCAGGCGTTCGCTGCGCGGATGCTCAAATATTTCATCGGGTGTGCCCTCCTCGACGAGCTTGCCGGCTGCCATGAACAGAACGCGGTTGCCGACCTCGCGGGCAAAGCCCATCTCGTGCGTGACGACGACCATGGTCATGCCGTCGTGCGCAAGCTCCTTCATAACGTCGAGCACCTCTCCGACCATCTCGGGGTCGAGCGCACTTGTCGGCTCGTCAAAGAGCATGACATCCGGCTCCATGCACAGAGCGCGTACAATGGCTATACGCTGCTTCTGACCGCCGGAGAGCTGGATGGGATAAGCGTCGGCACGGTCGGCAAGGCCGACGCGCTCGAGCAGCTGCATGGCCTTTGCCTTGGCCTCATCCTTGGGAATGTGCTTTACCTCGACGGGAGCGAGGATCATGTTCTCCAGTATGGTCTTGTGCGGGAAGAGGTTAAAGTGCTGGAACACCATGCCCATCTTCTGACGGTGCTTGTTTATATCTATCTTCTTGCTGGTTATATCAACGCCCTCGAAGAGTATCGTGCCGCTCGTGGGCTCCTCAAGGAGATTGAGCGAGCGCAGGAGCGTACTCTTGCCCGAGCCGGAGGGCCCGATGACGACCATAACGTCGCCGCGGTTTATATTGACCGTAACGCCGTCGAGCGCCTTGATAGTGCCCTTTTTATAGTATTTCTTCAGGTCCCTGACCTGTATGATCTTATCGTCTGTCACCTACGCTCATCTTCCTTTCAAAGTATTCGATTATCTTGGAGGTGGGGAATGTCAGGCAGAAGTACACGACCGTTGCGACGAGCAGAGGCTCGGCCACGCGGTATGTCGCCCCCTTGACGGAGGCAACAGCGTACATGATCTCCTGCACACCGATCGTGTAGCAGATGGAGGACTCCTTGATTATCGTGACAAATTCGTTTGCGATAGCCGGAAGGATGTTCTTTATCGCCTGCGGCAGGATGATAAAGCGCATGTTCTGCACCTGCGTAAGGCCGAGCGAGCGGGCGGCCTCGGTCTGTCCGCCGTCAACGCTCTGGATGCCAGAGCGGATGATCTCGCACAGGTAGGCCGCGGAGTTCAGGCTCAGAGCCACAACGCCGGGCAGGAACCTGTCAAAGCGTATCGTTCCGAAAAGCTTGAAGTTCGGCAGCGTGATGTCCGCAAATACTATATAATAAATGATAAACAGCTGAACGAGCATAGGCGTTGCGCGGAACACCTCGACATAGCAGCTTGACAGAAAGCTCAGCGGATTAAAGCGGCTTATCGCCGACAGAAGGCCCTGCTCGCGCAGGTGACCGTCCTTGTCGAGCCCGAGCGCCTTGAACGGATGCCAGCCGGAAAGGCGCATCGCCGCCAGAAACAGCGCCAGTATGAAGCCGAACAAAACGGTCAGCAGAGAGAGCGAGACCGTGCAGACAAGGCCGTCTACAAACATGTCCTTGAAGCGTGTGACCGCCTCGAAGCCCTCTTTTGATATAAGAGAAGTAAGCATTGAGCGAATTTCCTTTCAGCTTGAATAAACGGGAAAATTCTCCCCGGGATGCCCGGGGAGAATAACTATGCTTTTTATCGGTCTATCAGTCGTCTGCAACGATCTCGCCGTCGCTGAGGATGAAGTGATCGCCGGAAGCGAGCTCGTTTGCCTCTGCAACATACTGGTCAACAACGCCGCCGGAAACTGCTTCCTCGATGATGAGGTTGACTGCCGCGAGGAGTGCATCGTTGTCCTTATTTACGCCGATAACGCTGCCCTCCTGATCGTAGGGGACATCATAGATGACCTGCAGGTCGGGGTAGTTCTTTGCGTAGGTCTCTGCAACTGCGGTCTCGATAAATGCGCCGTCCATCTTGCCTGCGAGCATATCGGCAATGATATCGGTGACCTTTGCCATCTCAACGATGTTTGCATCGGGGGTGTTTTCCTTTGCAAGGTCTGCCTGAATGGAGCCGATCTGTGCGCCGATGGTGTAGTCTGCGTTGTTTGCGGCCTCGAAGCTCGGGAACTTGTCTGCGGTTGCCTTGGTGCATACGAAGGACTGGCCGCCCTTGTAGTAGATAGAGGAGAAGTTCATCAGGCCCTCACGGTCGGGGTCGGGAGAGTAGCCTGCCATGCCGAGGTCTACCTTCTTGGAGCCAAGCTCGTTGATGGTGCCGTCAAAGTTCATGGGGATGACCTCAAGCTCAAGACCGAGCTTGTCGGCAATGTACTTAGCAAGAGCCATATCGAAGCCGACGATCTCGTATCCGCCGTTTTCGTCTGCAACATAGAACTCGTAGGGAGCGAAGTCGGGGCTGGTGGCTACGGTGAGCTTGCCGTCGGTGACGGTCTTGATCTCGGCCTTCAGCTCGTCGAGAGTCATGCTCGAATAATCCTTTGCGGTATCGGTATCGTTGTTCGCATCGTCGGTGTTGCTGCCGCATGCGCACAGTGAGAATACCATGAGCATTGCCAGCACAAGTGCTGTAATCTTTTTCATTTGTTATCCCTCTTATCAAAAATTTTTAACTGATTCATGCGCCGTTTATTACGACGCTGCCTATATTAGCATGTTTATGCATTCCTGTCAAGGATTTTTTGAAAAAATATTCGTATTTTTTCGTTAAATAGGCGTTTAGAGTGAATAATATTCATCTCTGCGTGAATATTCGCCGTTTTGATGAATTTATGTACGTTTTTTTAAGAATGCTGCAAGAGAAAAGGCCGCAAAGGCAATGATGTTTATTATAACTATCGCAGCGCCGGACGGAAGCTCAAAGGCGTAGGAGGCTGTCATTCCTATGATAAAGCACACGACGGAGACCGCTCCCGAGCATATAACGACGCTTTTGAAGCTGCGGCACAGGCGCATGGCCGTGAGCGCGGGGAAAATTATGAGGCTGGATATGAGCAGCGCTCCCATCATGCGCATGCCGATAACGACGGTCACGGCGGTGAGCACGGCAATGACGCTGTTTATAAGCTGCGCCCTCGTTCCCGTTGCGCGGGCAAAGGTCTCGTCAAAGGTGACGGCGAATATGCGCGGGTAGAGCAGGACGAACATGCAGAGCACCTCTATCGAGAGCACGACGCTCAGGACCGCGTCTGCGCGGCTGAGCGATAAAATGCTTCCGAACATGTAGTTTGAAACGTCGGTGTTCATGCCGGTCGTGAGCGATACGGTCACGACGCCTATGGCCAGCGAGGACGAGGATATGAGCGCTATCGCCGCATCGCCCTTTATCTTGCCGTTCTGGTTTATCCTCAGCAGCAGGAAGGCCGCCGCGATAACGACCGGCACAGCGAGGTAGAGCGGCGCAACGTTCACCGCCGCCGCTATCGCCAGCGCGCCGAAGCCGACATGCGACAGGCCGTCGCCTATCATGGAATAGCGCTTTAGCACGAGCGATACGCCCAAGAGAGCCGCGCACAGCGATACGAGCACTCCGACAACGACAGCGCGGAGCATGAAGTGATAGGAGAACATTTCCTTTATAAGCTCTATCATGCTCTCGACCCTCCCACAAATCTGCGCGCAAGGTCGCTCTCGCGGTACTGTGCGGTCGTGCCGAAGAAAAGCTGGCTGCGGCCAAGGTGCAGGATGTGCGTTGCGTATCTCACGGCGGCGTGGATATCGTGCGATATCATGATAACGCTCGTATTGTCGCAGAGGTTGACGAGCTTTATGAGGTTATACATCTCGTTTGCTGCGACGGGGTCGAGCCCCGTGACCGGCTCGTCGAGCAGCAGCAGCTTTTTCGTAGCGCACATCGCCCGCGCAAGCAGGACGCGCTGCTGCTGGCCGCCGGATAGGTCGAGATAGCAGCGGTCTGCTATATCGTCTATGCCGAGGCGCTCCATATTCTCCGCCGCCGCAGCTCTGTCCGCGGCGTTATAAAACATCCTGCCGCGCATGGAGTTTAGCCTGCCCGAGAGCACGACCTCGCGCACCGAGGCGGGAAAGTCGCGCTGTATCTGCGTCTGCTGCGGAAGATAGCCTATCTCCGTCGGCTTGAGCTCGCAAAAGCTTATCTCGCCCTTCGAGGGCGCTTTCAGCCCCAGAATGCCGCGCATGAGCGTGCTCTTTCCCGAGCCGTTCTCGCCGACGATGCACAGATACGCGCCCGCGTCGAGCGAAAAGTTTATGTCGCTGAGCACCGTTTCGCCGTCGTAGGCAAAGCTCAGGTCCCTGCATGTTATCTGTGCCATTTCAGTAAAGCGCCTCCTTCAGGGTCTCGATATTCATGCGCATGAGGTCAAGATAGGTCACGCCGTCAGAAAACTGCTGCGCCGTGACGCTGTGCGCCGAGTAAAACGGCAGCTTCTTGCAGCCGGTGTCCTCGCAGATGACATCGGCCATCTTTTCGTTTGAAAACTCCATGTACAGCACCGCCGGTATGCCCTCCTCCCGCACATGGTCGATGAGAAAGGCCACGGTCTTTGCCGAGGGCTCGGTCTGAGACGAGCAGCCCGGGTAGGCCGCGTAATACGTCAGGCCGTACTCGCGCGCAAAATAGCGCATCGGGAAGCGGTCGGCAAAAACGAGCGTCCTGCGCACTCCGTTGAGCACCGTCGTGCGTATCTCGATATCAAGCTCCATGAGCTTTGCGTTATAGACCTCGTAGTTGAGCATATACTCGTTCATGTGCTCGGGGTCGGCCTCCATGAGCTTATCGCACAGGGCATAGCAGATCTTCGCGGCATTCCCCGGCGTTGTCCACACATGCTCGTCGAGCTCTTCCTCCTCTTCCCCTTCGCCGTGCTCATCCTCGGCGGCGTATATGCCCTCGCTGCTCTCGGCCACGGTCTCGACGCAGTCCATCATGCGCAGGACGTTGACGCTTCCGTCTATGAGCGACTCGACCCACTCCTCCGACTCGCCGCCGTTGCATATGAACAGGTCGCTTTCCTGTATCGCAATGATATCCTTAGGCGCGGGCTCATAGGAGTGCACCTCAGCTCCGGGCTTTATCAGCAGCTTTATCTGCGCCCTGTCCCCCGCTATCTCACGCGCAAAGTCGTAGGCGGGAAAGCTCGTGCACACTATCTGCACCTTGGAGCTGTCCTTCTCCTCAGTCTCTGCTGCCGAGCAGCCGCTCAGAAGCAGGCACAGGCACAGAAGCAGCGGCAGCAGCTTTTTCAATGTGCTTTTCATGACAGCAGCACCGCCGCCGCAGTCCCGATAAGGCTCATGTTTTCGACGTTCAGAAGCTCATAGCGCCTGCCCATGATCTCAACGGCATACACGTCCATGAAGCGCTCAAGCTCAGGGCGCAGGAGCTTGCTCTCGGAATACAGCGAGCCATCCACCGCGATGCACACGGGGCGCGACTGTCCCGCTCCCGTGACCTCAAGTATGCCGCAGAGCATCGAGGCTATGCAGCGCGCCGCGCGCTCGAAGAGCTCATTTATTATGTAAACCAAATTGACCTTATCCTCGCTGCTCATGCCCTTGGGGAAGCGGCCGCTGCCCCATTTGTCGATGGTCGTAGTCGTGACCTCGGTCATTTTTGCTATCATCTCGGTCGCTCGCTCGGAAAAAAGTCCCTCCGCGGCGGCCATTTTGAGCGTGTACATGCATAGCCGCCCCAGATAGCGTCCCGATATCATTTTCTCGCCTGTAAACTCGCCCGTGTCGGGGAGGTCTGCGTCCATGGCGATATCCGCATCGCCGCGCGGGAAAGCGTTAAACGAGCCGCTTTCGAGGTCTATGAGCATTTTTTTGCCGCCGGTGAGACCGAGCCTTTTAATTTCGCCGCAGTCTATCTCGCAGCAGGTGTTGCATCCGGTTCCGGCAACGAGGCCGATATAGCCGTCGTAGCTGCCGCGGGCAAGGGTGCGGCCTGCAAGCAGTGTCGCCGGAGTGTCGTTTAAAACGACTATCCTTTCGGGCTTTTCGCCCCTGCGTTCAAGCTCGGAGCGCAGTGCCGAGCCCAGATACGAGCCGACCGCGCCCTCTATCTTCACCTGCTTTGTGAGCCCCAGCACCTTGCCGTCGCGCTCCGGCGTTATGTCAACCGGATACGAAAAGCAGAAGCCGATATCCCGCGTCTGCGCAAGAAGCGGCTGCACGGAGTCCGCGACGCAGGCTATGAACTCGTCCCACGCGGCGGGCTTGTCCGTTCCTGGCATCGGGCGCTTGTCAAGCGCCTCGATGTGCGCCTCCCTTCCGTCAAAGTGAATGAGCGCCGTGCGGAAGTTTGTGCCGCCGGCATCAATGACGACGGCTTTTTCGCCCTTGCGGAGCTTGTCGGACGCATAGAGATACGTCGGCAGCATGGGCATGTCCTTCTGCGGCGCCGTGAGCCCCGCGCGCATTGCCTCCGCAAAGGCCTTGGTGCATTCGGCAAGATCGACGCGCTCGGCCTCCATGCCGTGATTTTTCATAAACTGTGCTACTTTTATCATTTTACACCTCAAAAAGACCCGGCATATTGAGCCGGGTCTCAGCGTGTCAAAAAAGTCTGTGACTTTTTTGCACGCTGAAAATACGCCACATTTTTTGTGAAGCTTTCGCTTCACGAAAAATCTCGCTACGCTCGTCAAAAAGCCTGATAGCTCAGGCGTTTTTGATGGCTATAATCCAATTGCGAGCGGGGTCTTACCCCCTCGCGCTCCCCCGCTGCGCGGAT
>CAVFCI010000022.1:0-28949 GCA_963620985.1 Hallerella sp.
GGTGCAGGTAGGAGCTGTTACGACGGCTTTGTAATCATGAGTATGAGTTTCGCTGCCGGATTCCTCTGCGCCGCAGCGGGTGCACTTGCCGTTCTTGTAGTCATGACCGAGGGCGTCGGTGTAGCTGTCCTTATAGCTGTCGCCGCAGGAACAAGTGTGCGTGGTGTAGCCCTTTTCGGTGCAGGTAGGCTCAGTTACGACGGCTTTGTAATCATGAGTATGAGTTTCGCTGCCGTAATGGATAGTTGCATTGGTAATAGGTTCATTGTAAGGCTGAATTGTTATTGCGCTCCACTCGGTCTCGCTGCCAGCATAATACACATCTTTGATATTATCGCAGTAGCGGAAAGCGGCATTGCCTATTGTTTTAACGTTCTTCGGGAGGCTTACGCTTGTAAGCGCAGTGCAGTTGGAGAACGCCGAGGCATCGATCGTTTCAATGCTGGGCATGTTCAGCGTTTCGAAGCTCGTACAGCCTTGAAATGCAAATTGACCGATAGTCTTCAGGTCATCCGGCAGGGTCAGGCTTTTAAGCTTGGCGCATCCCTGAAATGCATATCCTTCAATTTTGGAACATGATTCAACATTTACGGTTTCTATATTCGGGCAGTCTTTAAAAGCATAGCTTCCTATACCCTCGCTCGCTTTAATGTCAACGCTTTTAAGGCTTGTGCAGCCCCGAAAAGCATTAGTTGATATTGTTTT
The DNA here is from genome assembly GCA_963620985.1 of Hallerella sp. Classification (GTDB taxonomy): domain Bacteria; phylum Bacillota; class Clostridia; order Oscillospirales; family Oscillospiraceae; genus F23-B02. The sequence goes on from CAVFCI010000022.1 coordinate 706, forward strand.
ACTTTGTATATCTGCACTTGTAAGGCTCGTGCAGCCGCGGAATGCAGAGTCGCCGATGCTCGTCACGCTGTTCGGTATCGTGATGCTCGCAAGGCTCGTGCAGTTGTAGAATGCTTCGTAGCCGATGCTCGTCACGCTGTCGGGAATCATAGCACTCGTCAGTCCCGTACAGCCGCCGAATGCGCCTTCTTCGATACTCGTCACGCTGTCAGGAATCATAGCACTCGTCAGTCCCGTACAGCCGTAGAATGTATATCTAGCAATGTAAGTCACACTGTTTGGGATTTTAATGCTAGTCAGGCTTATGCAGTTTACGAATGCACTATATCCGATACCCTTCACACTGTTGGGTATTGTGATACTTGTCAATCCCGTACAGTTCACGAATACAGAGTTGCCGATACTCGTCACGCTGTTCGGAATCTCAATGTTAGCAAGACTTGTGCAACCGTAGAATGCATACATACCAATGTTCGTCACGCTGTTCGGAATCTCGACGCTCGTAAGGCTCGTGCAGTTGTAGAATGTATATAAGCCGATGCTCGTCACGCTGTTCGGTATAGTGACGTTTGTCAGTCCCGTGCAACTATGGAATGCAGCACCTCCGAGGCTTGTCACGCTGTTCGGTATAGTGACGTTCGTAAGTCCCGTGCAGCCGGAGAATGCATGGCTGCCGATGCTCGTCACGCTGTTTGGAATATCATATGATGTATCTGTTTTACCCGACGGGTATCTGATAAGCGACGTTTTTTCTTTGTTGAAAAGGACTCCGTCGACCGAACTATACAGAGAGCTTTCACCCTCAACGATAATACTCTTCAAAGCTGTAAGCTTAGACGATGTAACTTCTCCAATTCCGCTTGTTATTGAACAGCTTATTAACGTAATAGTCTCCAAACCTGTGCAGTTGTAGAATGCACTGTAGCCGATACTCGTCACGCTGTTCGGTATCGTGACGTTTGTGAGGTTGCTGCATTGGCTGAATGCTTCGCCGAATATACTCGTCACCGGAACGTCCTCAATTACATCAGGAATAATCGCCTCTGTAACTGACGTATCACAATCGGTTATTGTCCCTGTCGATTTATCAAAATATATATTGCCGCCTGTGACGGCATACTCAACATCCATATCACTCTTGTCTGCCAGCGCTGCGGTCGGCACAAGCGTCATGATCATGAGCACTGCGAGCAGCAGGCTCAGTATTCGTTTCTTCATTGTTTTCCTCCCTATTGTTTTAATTGAAATTTATTTTTGTTTTCGATTCTCATTTTCCCATATCTTAATTTCGCGCCTTATACTAAGAGAACGAACTTTTAAGAAATCTTTATGTTGCGAATCAATTTCTTCCAATTCACTTTGTGGCAGTTCCGCAAGCCCACCGCATAGCTCAAAACTGATTCTACCAATTTCTTCGCTGCTGTATGCCCTTGGTTCACATTTTACAGCTTTCTCGACTTTCTTAAATGCATCAATCAGCTCATTATATTCCTTTAATTCTTCATAATGTTCAAAATCCGAGACCGATTCCAGCTTACTGCAATACTCCTCATACATTTCTTCTTCCTCAGAGGTGCAGTCTCTGTACACGGCAAAGCCAATGAATTTTGTCTTCAAATGCTCGGTTCTGTATATAAACGGGTATGCGTTTACGAGCTTCCTGAAAACGTCGTATTTTTCCATTTTTTGTTCCTCCTTAAATTTCACGCGTACTGTCATAAGGTGTACTTTTTGACAGTAGCTCTTGTATGTGTAATGATACTCGAAAAACGGCAAAATCGCAAGACTTTGCCGTTCTTTTTGTTGATAACAGCGAATAAATGTCCTCTGTTTTGTGCATTTTGACGAGGCAAACTGTCAAAATACTTGACTGTCAAAAGGTACACCTTTTGACAGTAGCTCGTTAATATTTTGGCAGCAAAAAAGCACCGCAGGAATCAACCTGCGGTGCGCAGCCCGTCAAACGACGGGCTCAGCGTGTCAAAAAAGTCTGTGACTTTTTTGCACGCTTCAGACTGTCAAACGACGGGCTTTTTGTTATTTTTTATTCATATTCGCCGGTTTTTTATGGCCGCAGACTGTGCAGTAGGCAATGTCCTTCTCGTAGAAGTGGCGGTTTGATTCGATGTGCTGCTTCATTTTAACAAAGCGCTCGCGCTCCTGCTTTGTGAGCTTGCCGCGATAGCTGCGGTTATTATAATCACGCGCAATAATGATGCTGACGCCGAGAAATATCAGGCCGAATACAATAAATATCACCATTGCGACCCACAGTACTCCCTGCGAGACCTCACCGGCTGCCGGACCGTTGAGGAAGGGGCGGAAGTACACGGCGCACACGAGCGCAATTATCGTGAGCACGGCATACACCCCGAACTGCGGCCACAGCGTCGGCGGCAGCTTTCCGCAGTGCGGGCATATCTTCATTCCCTCGGGAATATAATTCTTGCAGCTTTCACATTCACGCATGTTTTTTCTCCTTTACGCGATGATGCTTAGATTATATCATAATTCGAGAATTTTTCAACAAAAAAAGGGACAGCCATACGACTGTCCCTTATATCTCATGTTATGCTGCTTAGCCGAAGAAGTCGGTGATCTGTGCGTACAGAACGAAGGCCATGCCGAGCGGAGTGATGAACTTGTAGCAGATGTTGAAGAAGCCGCGGCCCCAGAACTTGTGTCCTGCCTGCTCGCATTCCTCGACAACAAGGTCAAGCTTCCAGATCCAGCCGATGGCAAACGCCATGACCATTGCGCCGAGCGGCATCATGATGCCTTCGGAGAGCATGTCATAGAAGTCGAGCCAGTCGCCGTTCCATGTCTTTGCGGTGTTCAGATAGTAGGTCTCGGATGCGTCGAATGCCGCGTCAGCCGCGACAGCGGTGTAAATTCCGTCGTCACCGAGAGTGTAGTAGTTAGTATCTTTGGCAAATTCGGTGATATCGCCGGCCTCAGCCCAGTGCATGCCGAGGATGTCAGCCGGATTGCCTATTGCAGCGCCGCCGTTGGTGCCTGCACCAAGACCGTCAAGGCAGGTGGGCAGGCAGAATACGAAGATGATGACTGCGCAGATGATAGCGTACTTTTTGCGTCCGGGAGCCTTGCCCTCTGCAACGTTCTGGTCAACCTTGAAGGAGGTGATGACCTCGAGCAGGGAGAAGGAGGAGGAGATAGCTGCGATGAAGACGAGGGAGTAGAACAGGAAGCCCATGATGTTGCCGACGTAGCCCATCTTCTCAAAGACGATCTGCATGGACAGGAACAGGAGTCCCGGGCCGGAGCTGGTCTCGCCGCCGAGGAATGCGTAGCATGCGGGCATAACGATCATGCCGGCCATGATAGCAACGAGGGTATCGCAGATAACAACGATGACTGCGTTCTTCTGGAGGTTCTCCTGCTTTTTCAGGTAGGAGCCGTAGTTGATCATAGCGCCCATGCCGAGTGACAGTGAGAAGAACATCTGACCTGCGGCGGTCTTCAAAACCTTGCCGAAGTCCTCCTTCAGGGGCTCGATGTTCCAGCCGAACATGAACTTGTAGCCGCCCATTGCGCCGGGCTGAACAGCGACGTAAACAATGACGACGATGAGCATGACAAACAGTGCGGGCATACCGACGCGGCAGAAGTTTTCGATGCCGTTTTCAACGCCGGCCGCGACGATGAAAGCATTGAGCGCGATGAAGATCGCAGTCCAGAGTATCATCTGGCCGCCGTTCATGATGAAGCTTCCGAAGAAGGTTGAGATATCATCCACATTCCATGTGTTCCAGCCGAATATAGCGGTCAGATAGCCGAGAGCATAGCGCATGACCATGCCGCCGAGGACGAAGTAGAAGCACAGGACGAGGAAGGGGCAGAGAACTGCTATATATCCGAGCCAGGTGAACTTCTTGCTGAGCTTGCGGTAAGCCGCGACAGGGCTCAGGCCGGTCTTGCGTCCGATGGTGAATTCGCCGATCATAACGGCGAGGCCGACGAAGATTGCGAGGACGAGGTACACGAGCAGGAAGGCGAAGCCGCCGTTGCTGCCCATTTTGTACGGGAAGCCCCAAATGTTGCCCAGACCGACAGCCGAGCCGATGGCTGCCATCAGGAAACCGAAGTTGGAGCCGAATGTTGCGCGATTGTTTTCCATAACTTTCTCTCCTTTATTTTCCGTTGCCGCGAATCGCAGGCGGCGTGCAGAACCGCATCGCGTTAATTTTGTATTAACGCTGTGCTGAACTTGTAAACAGACTTTACACTATATTCACACATTTTTCAATAGTTTTTCGCTGTTTAAATATTAACTTTTGCTTTAGTCGCCTAAAGTTTTGTGCACATTTCACAAGGTATTACATTATTTCATATGCGTTATTACTAAATTTCAAGTCATTTTGTAATTGCCAATAGTTTGACGCTTAGCTCGCGGTTAACATTTTCTTAATTCCTGTGTTAATTCTCTTTATACATGCGCGTTAATAAATTTATGCAGCGGCAAGAAAAAATCTGCTTTGTACTTGATTTTTTAAATATATACTGTAAAATACTAATGTTATAGATCAATACGGCGACCGGCGGCCGATAACTGCGGAATGCTGGTTTCAGCAGAATGGAGACATGAAATGACTTACGAAATGGACATTGCCGGCTTAAAACGTGAGCTGCCCCTGTGCAAGGTCACCGACGACCTCTACATAGGAGCTTTTGTCATGTTCGGCGATGTTGAGCTGACCGTCCACTGCGCAGCGGAGCTTTTGAAGAGAGCTCCCGAATATGACTACCTCATCGCTCCCGAGGCAAAGGCCATTCCCCTTCTCTACGAAATGGCGCGTCAAAGCGGCGCGGAGAAATACTTCCTCGCAAGGAAAGGTCCGAAGGCCTACATGAGCGGCGTTTTTGAGGTACACGTCAAGTCCATCACCACCATGGACGTGCAGCGCCTTGTTATCGACACGGCGGACGCGGAGCTCATAAAGGGCAAGCGCATACTCATCGTTGACGACGTTATCTCCACCGGCGAAAGCCTCAGAGCAGTTGAGGAGCTCGTAAAAAAGGCCGGCGGCAATATCGTCGGCAGGATGGCCGTCCTTGCGGAGGGCGCGGCGCAGGATCGCGACGATATAATCGTTCTCGGCGGTCTGCCCCTGTTCAATCCCGACGGCACGGTAAAGGACTGATCTGAACAAAAAATCTCCCCTGCGGGGGAGATTTTTACCGTTTATTTTGAAAAAAGTCCTTCAGCAGCTGCGCCGATTCCTCGGCGCGGACGCCGCCGTATATCGCCGGCTTGTGCCCGTAGCGCTCCTCAAACAGATTGATGACGCTGCCGCATGAGCCGGTGTTTTCGTCCCTTGCGCCGAAAACAACGTTCGGGATGCGGGAATTGATTATTCCTCCGGCGCACATCGGACAGGGCTCGAGTGTAACGTATATCGTGCAGCCGCCGAGCCGCCAGTCTCCCACGGTCCCGCACGCCTCGCGGATGGCCTCCAGCTCTGCGTGCTGCGTTGCGTCATGGCTCGACTCGCGCCTGTTGCGTCCTCTGCCTATGACCCTGCCCTGCGCATCGGCGATAACGCAGCCTACTGGTATCTCGCCCTCGCCGAAGGCCTCGTGCGCAAGCTCGAGCGCCATGCTCATGTATTCTTCTCTGTCCATGCGGTACCTCCTACGGTCTCTGATGCGATGCGCATAAATTCAGATATGATCCTCCACTGATAAGGCCGGCTGCGGCAGCAGAAATTTATCGGGTAGCGGTCGTTGTCGGAGAAGGAAAATATCCTCAGTCCACCAAGCTGCTGCGGCGACAGTGCCATTTCTATCATGTGTCTCGGACAAAAGCATATGCCGATGCCGTCGGCGGCCATTGCCATGAGCGTTTCGGCGTTATCCGACTGCACCCTGACCTCCGGCTGAAAGCCGGCTGCCTTTATCATCCGTCGGCTTATCCTGCCGACGATGTCCTCGGGGTTTCCCATGACAAAGGGCTTGTCGGCAAACAGCGCAAGCCCCTCTGCGTCGAGCTGCTCTCCCGCCTCGGGCGGACACATGCTTTTCGGCGCAAGCATGACCACCCGCTCGGTGTAGAAATCATGCAGCACTATCCCCTGCGCAGATTCCTCGAAATTTGCAACGGCAAGGTCTATCTCTCCGCTTTTGAGCTTGCGCAGGAGCACATCGTTCACGCTCTCGTCGAGCCTCACACAGATATTCGGGTACTCGCGCCGGAACGCCGATACTATTCCCGGCATGACGGAGCGCCCTCGCGTATAGGATATGCCCACGCGCAGCACACCGCGCTGATTGCCGGTTATATCGCGCAGCTCCGCCTGCATGGACTGATATGTGCGGTGCAGCTCCCCTGCATAGCGCAGGAACGTCTCGCCCTCGTAGGTCAGCTCCAGCGGGCTTCGCCGCACTATGAGCCTACAGCCGAGCTCCCGCTCGACGGCCTGTATGTGCGCGCTGAGGGTCTGCTGCGTTATGTGCAGCTCAGCCGCCGCCTTTGTTATGCTGCGCTTGGCCGCAACCGTTACGAAATACTCCATTGTGAGAAAGTTCATGTTCCCTGCCTCGCCCTATCACAGGTATTTTACTGTATTATACTCCGAAATTATCAGTTTTACAACTGTTTTATATAGTAGTAATATTAAGCGCTGAGGTGATAGAACATGCATCTTGCCGTATTCGGTCTGTTTGCGGCGGCGCTCATCGTCTGTGTCATATTAAAGCTTTCGATACTCTATGCGCTGCTGGCCGGACTTCTGATATTTTCCGTGTGCGCATTCAGGATGGGGCACGGGGTAAAAGAGATATTGATGATGATGCTCGGCGGCGTAAAGACGGCGAGAAACGTCATTTTGAACCTTGTCATGATAGGCATGCTCACCGCGATGTGGCGCGCTTCCGGAACGATACCCTCGATCATATGCTACGCCGCCTCGCTGGTGCACCCGAAAACCGTCGTGCTCATGAGCTTTCTTTTAAACTGCGGCGTATCCATGCTCACCGGAACGGCCTTCGGCACATCGGCGACAATGGGCGTTATCAGCATGACGATGGGGCTTGCCATGGGCGCAGAGCCCGTGCTGCTGGGCGGAGCAATACTCTCGGGCGCGTATTTCGGCGACAGAGCCTCGCCCATGTCAACGAGTGCGCTGCTCGTAAGCGAGCTTACGCAGACGAATGTTTTTACGAATATACGCGGTATGCTGCGCCGCTCGCTTGCTCCCTTTATCGCCTGCTGCATTATCTACACGCTTGCGGGTATGTTTCTTCATACGGGCGGCGACGCGCCGGAATTTGACGGACTGTTTTCGCGCGAGCTGCGGCTGCACTGGCTGTGCCTTATCCCCGCGCTGGCGGTGATAGTAATGTCGCTGTTCAGGATCCGCGTGCAGATCACCATGGCGGCAAGCATAGTCTCTGCCGCGGTGCTCTGCGCGGCCTTGCAGCACAGCAGCGCCTACTCGATACTGAGCTGCATACTGACGGGCTTTCACGCGCAGGACGCGCAGCTTGCCGCTCTTCTCGACGGCGGCGGCATAAGCTCCATGCTCAGGTGCATAGCGATAATAATCATCTCCTCGACCTACTCCGGCATTTTCTCCGGCACGGGGCTGCTTGACGGGATAAGGCGGCACATCGACTCGCTCAGTGAAAGAGCGGGCGTATTCACCGCGGTGCTTGCCGCCTCCTTCATGACCTCGGTCATAAGCTGCAACCAGACCCTCGCCATTATGCTGACGCATCAGCTCTGCCGTGAGGCCGATGATGACAGGCAGCGGATCGCCCTGTGCATGGAGGACACGGTCATAGTAATTGCGGCGCTCGTCCCGTGGTCGGTGGCCGGTGCGCTGCCGCTCGGCGCCATAGGTGCTCCTACCGTGAGCCTGCTTGCGGCCTGCTTCCTGTATCTGCTGCCGCTGTGGAGCATGCTCAGAGCCGGTTCCGAAGCAAAACGCGCAAAACGCATAAAAGTACACGCCGAAGGCTGATGCTTCCGGCGTGTATTCTTTTCATATTTTTATTACGGTGACAGCCTGTCTGTGCTGCTTTATGTAGCGATCCTCGACGGTCGCCTTGTCATAGGCGACGATCCCGTTGTTGTTCCACGGATCGTTGAATATGTAATGCTCATCGTCATAGCCGACAAGAAGCATACAGTGCTCGTTTGACAGCCAGGTGAAGCTCTCGCCGCTGTCTCTGAGCGTCCAGCTCGGGCCGACGATGATATCCCGAAGGTCTATGGTCGCCCAGAGCGCGACGGGCATATCCCTGTCAATGTAGCTGCGCAGCAGATATTCGATATCGCTTCCCGTCTCGTCGAGCACGCGATACCCGTCCCCGAGTACGCGCTGCATTGCCTTCTGGATGACCGGCGCATAGCAGCCCATGGCCTCCCTGTCATAGGGATCACCAACGAATTTCTCGTAGGGGCTGGGGCCGTACAAAACGCCGTCACTCTCGGTGAAGGGCTCTTTTTCAAGATAATTATCAATAAAATCGTAAATTGATATATCGCAGCCGAGGTACTGAAGGAGCATGACCGCCGTCACGCTCTCACAGCCGGTGAAGGCTCCGCCGCCTGTCTGGTCGATATAGGGTACGTCGAGCTTCTTCATTGCTTACGCTGCGTCTTCGGCCTTCTTGCTGTTTGACACCTTGTAAAGCACCAGAATGACCGCCAGCATCATAACGATGGAGATGGGCAGAGCAATGTACCACTGCTTTACGGCACCTGCGATGATGAAGCTCACTGCGGATACGGCAATGACGGGGATGGCATACTGCATCTGGGTCTCGACGTGGTTTATGTGGTTGCACTGCGCTCCGGCAGAGGACATGATGGTAGTATCGGAAATGGGCGAGAGGTGGTCGCCGCAGACGGCGCCTGCCATGGTAGCGGAAATGCAGATGGTCATGACATCTGGTACGCTTGCGCACATAGGAACGATGATCGGGATCAGGATGCCCATGGTGCCCCAGGAGGTGCCGGTGGAGAAGCCAAGAACGCAGGCCACGAGGAACACCGCTACGGGCAGGAGCACGTTGAAGGCCGTGCTGTTCTTGAAAAGACCCTGTACAAATGTGCCTATGCTCAGCTGATCGACAAGACCCTTGAGCGTCCATGCAAAGATAAGAACGGTAATGGCGGGGATCATGACCTTGAAGCCCTCGACCAGACTGTTCATAAACTCGCGGGCGCCGACGATCTTGCGGGGGATGTACAGCACAGCCATGACGATAACGGTCATGAACGTTGCAAACACCAGCGCCAGACTTGCCGAGCAGTTTGCGAAAGCGTCGATCAGGTTCTCCGCACCGTTATGATAGCCGGTGAGGATCATTGCAAAGACTGCGGTTGCGATGAGCACGACGATCGGGATGATAAGGTCGGATACGCGGCCTCTGCTGCTGCCCTCCTGCTCGGACTGCTCCATGTCCCTGAACTCTTCCTCGCCGGAGGTGAACAGGTCGCCCTTGGCGGCGTTGAGCTCATGACGGCGCATCTTGCCGAAGTCGATGAGGAAAATGCTTGTGAATACGACCATGATGAGGGTCAGGATGGCGTAGAAGTTATAGGGGATGGCTGCGCAGAACATCTGGAAGCCGTTTATGTCATAGCCCTCGGGGATGTAGCTGCTGACGGCAGCCGCCCAGCTCGACACCGGCGCAAGGATGCACACGGGCGCTGCCGTTGCGTCGATGATATACGCAAGCTTTGCGCGGGAGACCTTGTATTTGTCGGTGATCGGGCGCATGATATTGCCGACGGTAAGGCAGTTGAAATAGTCGTCAACAAAGATCAGGATGCCCAGAGCCGTGGTAGAGAGCATTGCTCCCCTCTTGCTCTTTATGCGTCTGCTTGCCCACGCGCCGTAGGCTCTGGATGCGCCGGACTTTGCCAGCAGAACGATGATCATGCCGAGCAGGGCATCAAAGATCAGGATATTGAGATCCATGTTATCGACCATAGAGCCGAACAGCTTCTCAAAGCTTCCCCATGCCGCATTGCCGACCGACGGCCACAGGCCGAGTCCCTCGGGCACAAGTGAAACCGCAACGAACACCGCCGCCAGAAAGCATCCGGCAAACAGCGAGCTATAAACCTCTTTTGTTATCAGTGCAAGAATAATTGCCACAAGCGGCGGGACGATAGCCCATGCTGTACCGATAAACATAATACAACGACCTCCATAAGTCTAAGTGTAGATATAACAAAATCGCGCCGCACATGTACATGCGGCACGATCGAAGCAATAACTTTGGTAAACATCTGTTTATGCAAAGCTCTCCACAACCGTGACAGTGCGTACCATGTTCTGGCACGCCCCAGAAGCCTGACCTGACAGAGAGCAGACATCTTCGGCGGAGCTTCCTTTCCGTTTCCAGTGCTGTCACACTCTTGTGAAAACGTACTGATAAGCGCCGCGCCTCTTAGCATAACATGAATCGGGGATATGTTGCCATGATAATAACACAGAGCTCACTTCAAGTCAATTATTAATTCACGATTTCTTCACATATCGTCGTTCTTCACAAGGCAGCAGGGCATCATAGCTGCACGATTGTACATTAAAGCACGAAAAAACGCCGGTCTGATGACCGGCGTTTATGTTATGTAAACTTACTTGAGCGCTGCGGTGATAATGGACATCTGGTAGACCTCCTCGGCGTTGCAGCCGCGGGAGAGGTCGTTGATGGGCGCGTTCAGACCCTGAAGGATGGGGCCGTAGGCCGCGAAGCCGCCGAGACGTGCCGCGATCTTGTAGCCGATGTTGCCGGACTGTATCTCGGGGAAGATGAAGGTGTTTGCATAGCCTGCAACGGGAGAGCCGGGGAACTTGAGCTGACCGACAACGGGAGAAACGGCAGCGTCAAACTGCATCTCGCCGTCGATCTTGAGCTCGGGAGCGAGCTTCTTTGCCTCCTCGGTGGCATTGCGCACGAGGTCAACATTTGCGCCCTTGCCGCTGCCCTTGGTGGAGTAGGACAGCATTGCGACCTTCGGGTCGATGCCGAATACCTTTGCGGTCTCGGCAGTTGCGACAGCGACCTCGGCCAGCTTCTGAGCTGCGGTAAAGGTGACGTTGCCTTCCTTGTCCACGTTATCCTGATAGTCGATGTTTATCGCGCAGTCGCCCATTGCAAGGGTCTCGTCGCCGCGGATCATGATAAAGCAGGAGGACACGAGATGTGCGCCCTTCTTGGTCTTGACGAGCTGGAGCGCGGGACGGACGGTGTCAGCGGTGGAGTAGGTCGCGCCGCCGAGCAGGCAGTCGGCAACGCCCATCTTGACGAGCATGGTGCCGAAATAGTTGCCCTTTGCCAGAGATGCGCGGCACTCCTCGGGACTCATCTTGCCCTTGCGCAGTGCGACCATCTCCTCGACCATTGCGTCCATGCCCTCGTAGGTGGCAGGATCAAGGATCTCGAGACCTTCGATATCAAAGCCGCCCTTTTCGGCAGCAGCCTTGACCTCATCGACCTTGCCGACAAGGATCGGGGTCAGGAAGCCGTCCTTCTTCAGACGTGCAGCCGACTCGAGGATACGGGCATCGCTGCCCTCGGTGTAGACGATTTTTCTCGGGTCGTTCTTGAGAACTTCGATAAGATTTTCAAACATTTTATTTTCCTCCATTAATGCGGCTTTTTTGCCGCAAAAAATTCCGAATACCACTTTATCACTACCGCAAAAATTTTTCAAGTATTTAGCCCGATTTCTATTTACAAACCGTATTTTCATATGTATAATATACAAACTGTAATCATTTTAGGGAGATAAACAGATATAATGTATGAATACGACAAAAAGGATTTCGCGCAGATACTTTCCGAGCTGCGGCGCTCGGCGAGGCTGAGCCAGCGCAAGGTAGCCGCCGATCTCGGCATAAGTCAGGCGCTTTTGAGCCACTATGAAAACGGAGCGCGTGAGCCGGGACTGTGCTTTGTATGCCGCGTCTGCGATTATTACAATGTGACGGCAGATTATCTGCTCGGGCGCTCACCCAATCCCGACGGCGTTGACAGAGGCGCTGATATAGCGCGCGTGTTCGTCTCGGAAATGCGCAGCCTTGCAAACAAGACCGAAGCCGCTCTGGAGGAACTGACATGATACCTCAGGATCATATAAGGAACTTTTCGATAATCGCACACATCGACCACGGCAAGAGCACGCTCTCAGACAGGCTCATCGAGCTGTGCGGCGCGGTCGAGGAGCGTATAATGGAGGATCAGATCCTTGACAACATGGAGCTTGAGCGCGAGCGCGGCATTACGATAAAGGCACGCGCCGTCGGTCTTAACTACAAGGCCAAGGACGGTCAGACCTATGTGCTCAACCTCATCGACACGCCGGGGCACGTTGACTTCAACTACGAGGTCAGCCGCTCGCTGGCCGCCTGCGAAGGCGCGGTGCTGGTCGTTGACGCATCGCAGGGCGTTGAGGCGCAGACGCTCGCTAACACATATCTTGCGCTGGACGCAGAGCTTGAGATACTGCCCGTTATAAACAAGATCGACCTCCCTGCCGCCGATCCCAAACGCGTTAAGCAGGAGATAGAGGACATAATCGGCATTTTGGCCATGGACGCGCCGGAGATAAGCGCAAAAAACGGCATAAACATCGAGGCAGTGCTCGACGATATCGTTGCAAACGTGCCCGCTCCGTCTGGTGATGTGAACGCACCCTTAAAGGCGCTTATATTCGACAGCCAGTATGACAGCTATCGCGGCGTTATCGTTTTCATGCGCATCGTGGACGGGCGCATAGCCAAGGGGACCGAGGTGCTGCTGCACTCTACTGGCGCAAGGTATACCGTGCTTGAGGTAGGACACATGCGTCCTATCGGCCTTGAGCCCTGCGCGGAGCTCACAGCCGGTGACGTCGGATACTTCACCGCCTCCATCAAGAACGTTGCCGACACTCAGGTGGGCGACACCGTGACGACCGCAGCCAGACCCTGTGCCGAGGCTCTGCTGGGCTACCGTCCGGCGCGTCCAATGGTCTACTGCGGCATATACACCGAGGACGGCAGCAAGTACCCCGACCTGCGCGACGCGCTGGAAAAGCTCCAGCTCAACGACGCCTCCCTGTCCTTTGAGCCCGAAAGCTCCGCCGCGCTCGGCTTCGGCTTCCGCTGCGGCTTCCTCGGCATGCTGCACATGGAGGTCATTCAGGAGCGTCTCGAGCGCGAGTTTGATCTCGACCTCGTGACTACTCTGCCGAGCGTTATATATAAGGTCATAAAGACCGACGGCGGCGTTGTCATGGTCGATAATCCCCACAACTATCCCGATGCCGGCGTTATCGAGCATGCAGAGGAGCCCTATGTCAAGGTGTCCATCATAACGCCCAACGACTATGTAGGCAACATCATGCCCCTGTGTCAGGACAGGCGCGGAGAGTACAAGGATATGCAGTACCTCGACTCGCACCTTGTCGAGCTGCGCTACGAGATGCCGCTCAACGAGATAATCTACGACTTTTTCGACACGCTCAAGGCGCGCACGAAGGGCTACGCTTCGCTCGACTACGAGCTGAGCGAATATAAGCCCTCGGAGCTCGTGAAGGTCGATATGCTCTTAAACGGCGATCAGGTCGATGCTCTCAGCTTCATCGCTCACAAGGACAAGGCCTATCCCAGAGCGCGAAAGCTCTGTGAAAAGCTCAAGGACAATATCCCCCGCCAGCTCTTCGAGGTACCCATTCAGGCGGCCATCGGCGGCAAGATCATCGCACGTGAGACCGTCAAGGCCATGCGCAAGGACGTTCTTGCAAAGTGCTACGGCGGCGATATCACACGAAAGAAAAAGCTTCTGGAAAAGCAGAAGGAGGGCAAAAAGAAAATGCGCCAGCTCGGCACGGTGCAGATACCGACCGAGGCCTTCCTCGCAGTCCTCAAATTAGACGAATAAATTTAAATCCCCGCCGAAAGGTGGGGATTTGAATTTAAATACTGCCGCAGATAATTTACTGCGGCAGCTTTGAAGGGGGGTGTATCATATGCTCGTTAACAAAGGAAACGGTTAGGAAGGGAGAATTACAAAACACACAGCAAAAACAGCTTATGACTTTTGACGATAGGGAGTAACGAACATATTTAAAACGCAATTCGGAAAGCACCGAACGCTTTACGTTTCAAATTATAGCACGCTTTGCTCATATGTCAATACATAAATCATAAATATATTATTACATTTCGGAATATATGTCGCTAATATATCAATATTTTTAAATACCGTCATTGCTTATCATGGCTGCTGCATATGTGCCTGTACACCAGAAGCCCGATGACGCTCACGGCGAGCGTCACGGCAAAGACGGCTGCTGCAAACCAATAGTTTGACGTACCAAGCGCGTCGCCGCCGACGGTGGAGGTGACGATCGCGGGCAACCGGCCCAGCGAGCATATGAGCAGCCAGACAGTAAATTTTATATCCGTGAGCCCCGCAAAGTAGCACAGAAGATCCTTGGGCGTTCCCGGGATCATGAAGATCACGAAGAAGATAAAATCGCGCTTCGGCGTTGTTTTAAGAAACCTTATGCGCCGGAGCTTATCCTCTGAGAAAAACACCTCGACAAGCGGCACACCGAAGCGGCGTACGAGCAGGAACACCATAAGACTGCCGAGCGTCGAGGCCGCCACGCACAGGAGCGTGCCCTCAACAGCGCCGAAGGCATAGCCGGCGGCGATCTCGAACGGCTCGCCGGGGAGCACGGCTATGATGACCTGAAGGATCACCATGCCAGCATAGGCAAAGCGGCTCCATACGCCGTTGTCGTTGACCCATTGGCGGAACCTTTCCGGCTCGGACGCAAACCTCACGAGCGGCACGCCCGCAAGCCATATTATGAGCACGGTCGCGGCAAGGGCGACTGCTATCGCCGCAATGCCGACGCACTTCTGCTGTTTCTTTGTCAGATGTTTTTTCATTGCCTTGAAGGAATAAGCCCGACCGCCCTGTCATATCATAACATGGAGGGATCACTGTGAAGCTGCAATTGAAAAAGCTCATTGCGAGCCTTGCCCTGCCGCTTGCAGCCGGCGGACTTTCGGGGTTTATCGCAAGGGACGACACGATACTGTTCGAGCTTTTGGAGAAGCCGCCGCTCGCGCCGCCGGGATGGCTGTTTCCCGTCGCGTGGACGCTGCTGTATATTCTGATGGGGCTTGCGTCGTATAGGGTGTGGAGCTCCGGCGCACCGCCGAGGACGAAGCGGCTCGGCGCTGCTTATTACGCGCTCTCGCTCGTCTTCAACTTCGGCTGGCCGGTAATCTTCTTCGTGCTCGGCAAATACCTCGCGGCCTTTATCTGGCTGTGCCTGCTGTGGCTTTTTGTTCTTTTGACAGCCGTGCAGTTTCGCAAAGCCGACACACGAGCCGGACAGCTCATGCTGCCCTATCTGCTCTGGGTTACATTCGCGGGATATTTAAATTTAGGAATTTACCTGCTCAACTGACGCATCTTCTCCACGCGCTCCCTGAGAGCTTCGATGAATATCGCGGCATCGAGGCTGTAGGTCATGCAGTCAAAGCCGCGTGCAAAGCCGTCGGCGACACCCTCTACGCTTCCTGTGAACAATATGCACTTCTTGCCTGCCGCACGGCAGGCATTTATTATGCGGTCAAGCGCCGCCTGAAACACAGGATTTGAAAAATCGCCGGGCATTCCCATGGAAATGGACAGGTCGAACGGCCCTACGAAGATGCCGTCAACGCCGTCGAGAGCCGCGATCTCCTCTATCGCTTCAAGCGCTCCGACCGTTTCACACTGCGGAAGTATGAGCGTTTCGGAGTTGAAATGCGCCATAGTTTCCGGCACGCTGCCAAGACCGTCAAAGCCCCAGCCGTCCTTGCGTGAGGGGCAGAAGCCGCGCTGGCCCACGGGATAGTAGCGGGCATAGGATATTATGTCCTGCACCTGTCCGACATTATTCACATTGGGGATGATAAGTCCCTGTGCGCCGACATCAAGTAGCTTGAGTATCGCCGGACGGCTGATCTCACGCACGCGGCACAGCGGAGTCACGCCCGCGTTTTCGGCGGCCCGGATGAGCCTTGCGCTCGTCTCGGCCTCGATGGGCGAGTGCTCGTTGTCGATGATAACGAAATCTATTCCGGTGCGGCCCGTGCACTCCATGAGGTATTCGCTTGCGGTATCAAAGAATATGCCGATAGGCTTTTCGCCTCTGTCGAGCTTCTGCTTGAGCTTATTGTTCATAAAAACCATCCTTTATATATCATATAACGACATTATACAAACATTTTACACGATTTCAAGTTGTAAATTGTTAATTTAGATGATATCATCGGGTTATAAAAGAAATTATCGTGAGGTCATGCATATGAGCGAATTTTCGAGAGAATATCTTGAGCTGCTGTCGGAAAAGTACCCCGACGAGGCAGCCGTGTGCTCGGAGATCATAAATCTTCGCGCGATCCTTGCCCTGCCAATGGGCACAGAGCACTTCATAAGCGACCTGCACGGCGAATACGCCGCCGTGCGGCACATACTGAACAACTGCTCCGGCGTTATACTGGAGAAGGTGCTGCGCCTTTTCGAGGCCGAGATCGGCGAGGAGCGCTGCCGCAGCCTGTGTACGCTCATCTACTATCCGCGCGAAAAGCTCAGCGCCATGCGCGAGGCCGGAGAGTATACGCACGACCGGCTAAAGAGCGTTCTGACCATGCTGCGCACGCTGGCCGAGACGCTTTCGAGCAAATACACACGCAGCTATGTGCGCAAGCAGATGCCGCAGAAGTGGAGCTTTGTGCTCGACGAGCTTCTGCACATGCAGCGCGACGAGTATTCAAATCAGCTGAGCTATCACGACACGATACTGGAGTCGATCATATCCACCGGCGCTGCCGACGACGTTATCACCGCGCTGTCGGACATCATAAAGCGCCTTGCCGTCGATAAGCTGCACATAGTCGGCGACATATTCGACCGCGGTCCCGAGCCTGCGCGCCTGCTCGACGCGCTCATGGAGCATCCGAACATCGACCTTCAGTGGGGCAATCACGACATTCTCTGGCTGGGCGCGGCCTCCGGCAGTCCCGCCTGCATATTCACCGTGCTCAGGATCTCGCTCGACTACGGCAATGCAAATCTGCTCGAGCGGCGCTACGGCATAACGCTTCAGCCGCTGTATGACTTCACCCGCAAATACTACGGCGAGGCGACGAAGGAAAACGTCAGCATCGCGCTCAACACCCTCGGCTTCAAGCTCGAAGGCAGGGTCATCCTCCGTCATCCGGGCTACGGCATGAACTCGCGCCTGATGCTCAACCGCTGCGACTTTGAAAACGGGACTGTCATCCTCGATGAGGGCGTGTATCCCCTAAACACCGACAAGTGGCCTACCATCGACCGCAGTGACCCATACAGCATGAACGACGACGAGCTCGACCTTGTAAACGAGTACGTCAACCTTTTCCGCGACAGTCAGTCGCTGCACCGCCACATGGATTTCATCTACCGCGTCGGCAGCACATACCTCTGCTGCAACGGCAACCTCCTGTACCACGGCTGCATACCCATGACCGAGGACGGTGAATTTGCGCGTGTGCGGCACGGCGGCGTGTGGTACTCCGGCAAGAGCCTGATGGATTACTCCGACATGGTCGTCAAAAACGCATGGGCAAAGCACGATGAATCGGCGCTTGACATGATGTGGTATCTCTGGTGCGGCAACGACAGCCCCTTCTCAGGCCGCGTGTTCCACACCTTTGAGCGCGGCGTAGTGGACGATCAGAGCACATGGGAGGAGCCCAAGAATCCGTACTTCAGCTTCTGGGAGGACGAGCAGGTCGCCGGCATGATACTCTCCGAGTTCGGCCTTGATCCCGAGAGCGGCCACATCATAAACGGCCACACACCCGTCAAGGCCAAAAAGGGCGAAAGCCCCGTCAAGGCCGGAGGCAAGCTGTTCATCATCGACGGCGGCTTCTGCGAGGCGTATCAGAAGACGACCGGCATCGCGGGCTACACGCTCGTTTTCAACTCCCACGGTCTGAAGATCAAGGCGCACAAGCCCTTCGGCGGCATTGCCGCGGTCATTGACGACAACGCCGATATCGAGTCCGAGGCCGTGCAGGTCGAGAGCTTCGAGCGCCGCCGCTATATCGCCGACTGCGACGACGGAGCACGTCTGCGCCGCAGGATAGAGGCTCTCGAAAGCCTCCTCGCCGCCTACCGCAGCTTAGGACTTTGATATATAAACACACGCCAGCCTTAACTGCACCCCATTTGTTAGACAAGTAGTGCTAAGAAATGGGGTGCAGTTCACTTTTGCCTTATCCTCTTGTTTTCTTTATAAACCTCTTGAGCTTTTGCAGCTCAAGCTCCCAATAGATCGTGCGGACAAAGGGGAACACGGTCATGAGCGCCTTGCTGACGGCAAACAGCGCGCAGGGCGACACGGTCTTTCTGCCCTTTTCAAGCCCCTGCACCATCTTTTTTGCAACGGTCGTCGGGCTCTGCACGGGGAAGGGCTTTTCAAATTCCTTGCCATCGGCTGCGACCTTGAAGAAGTTCGTGTCCGTTGCGACGGGGTAAAGGCAGGTAAACTTCATGTTGGCCGGCTTTTCAAGGCGTATGGCCTGCTGGAAGCCCTGAAGTCCGAACTTCGACGCACTGTATATCGCATAGCCGGGCATGGCCATCTGGCCTATGGCGCTGATGGTGAAGGCAAGATGCCCCTCCCTGCCGTTTAAGTGGTGCAGATATTTTGAATATGTATATATAGGCGACAGAGTGTTGGTGTCGAACATCTTCTTTACTCTGTCCCAATCGGCGTAGTCATAGGCTTCAAAATACGGAAAGCCCGCGTTGGCATAGAATATATCTATCTTGCCGAGCGCACCCTCGGCAAAGTCAAACAGCTTATCTATCCCCTCTTTAGTGCTGCAATCTATGTTCTTTGCAATAACGTTCGGGCCGAAGTCGAACAGGCGCTGCTCGGCATGGCGCGATACGGCGATGATGACGTTCCCCTTGCCCTTTGCAAGGAGCTTGAGCACCTCGAGACCTATGCCGCTCGATGCGCCGGTCAGTACGATCCTTTTGTTTTCTATCATGTCAGTTTCTCCTTACTTTATATTCATTGCCGCGTCGAACGCGCTGTGGCAGGCATCGGCTATCGTGCCGCTCTTTTCCGCGTCTCCGACTGCGACGGCGCTGACGCCGAGCTCCCTGAGCTCGCTCACAAGGCCGTTCAAGGGTCTCACGCCGAGTGACAGGACTACAGCGTCCGCCGCTATGCTGCCGCGCTGTCCCGTTTTTGCGTCCTCGGTGAGCACCCTGCCCCGCTCTATGCCGACGAGCTTCGTCGAGGTCATAAAGCGCGTTCCGAAGGGTCTTATGCGCTCAAGTTCATCGTCAACGAGCTGGAACCACGCCCCGGGCGCTATCTCGGGTGCCATTTCGATCACCGTCACCTCGCAGCCGGAGTCGTTTAAAAACTCCGTGACCTCAAGGCCGGTTATGCCCGAGCCCACGACAACGACGCGCTTGTTTTCTATCCTCTTTTCGCCGTTTATGATATCCGTCGCAAGACAGACGTTTTCCCCGTCGATGCCCGAAATTGACTTAGGCCGCAGCGGAACGCCGCCCGATGCAACGACGACGGCATAGGGCTTTTCCTCCGCTATCTGCTGTGCGCTCAGCTCCGTGCCGAGCTTTATACTCGCCCCGTCGCGCTGCGCGTTTGTCATCAGATCCTCGATGCACCAGTACAGCTTATCCTTCAGATGGCAGGCGGCTGCGGATATGACCTGACCGCCGGGCTTTTCGCTTTTTTCATAAACCGTCACGTCAAAGCCGCGCCGGGCGAGCGTCTGCGCGGCGGTAAGTCCGGCAGGGCCTGCGCCGATGACGGTGATCTTTCTGCCATCGCCGTCGCGCGGCTGGCCGAAATACGCCTTTTCCCTGCCGACGGACATATTCAGCGCACATTCGCCCTGCCTGCCGACCTTTGCGTTCGTCATAAACGAGCGGATGCAGTTGAGGCAGCCGATGCAGCGCCTTATCTCGTTTTCCCTGCCCTCGGCGGCCTTTTTGACCCAGTGCGGATCACAGATAAAGGTTCGCGCCGAGGCGACGAAGTCCTGACAGCCCTCCTGAAGCTGGCGCTCGGCCTGCTCGGGAGTGCGGATGACGTTTGCGGCTATGACGGGGATGCTCACGACGCTTTTTATATCTTTTGCAAGATGCTTTCTCCAGCCCTGCTCAAAGCTCGTCGGCTCGAGCCAGTAGTTATATGCGTCATAACAGGCGCTCGTTACGTTTATCGCGTCCACGCCGAGCTCCTCAAGGCGCATGGCTATACGCTTGCCCGTTTCAATATCGTAGCCCTTGCCTGGCTTGCCTATCCTGTCGTACATCTCGTCTGCTGTCAGGCGCACGATGAGCGGATAGTCCCTGCCGCAGCGGGCGCGGATGCCGTCGATTATCTCGGCGACGAACCTCATGCGGTTTTCGAAGCTGCCGCCGTATTCGTCTGTGCGCTTATTTGTATTGGGCGATAAAAACTGCTGGATCATATAGCCGTGACCGCCGTGCAGCTCGACAGCGTCAACTCCGGCCTTTTTGCAGCGCTCGGCGGCATTTATGTAATCGCCTATGAGCTTTTTGACCTCTCTGCGGCTCATTGCGTGGATGCGCGTTGCACCGTGGTTTGCAAGCTCTCCCTTTGACGGTGCCTGCACCGACCAGATGATGCCCTTCTCCTCCATTCCGAGCAGAAACGGCGTACATTTAAACAGTATATCGAGCACCTTGGGAAAGCGCTTGACTATCGGGATGAGCAGCGGCAGCGAATTTGTCGAGCTCGAATAGCCCTGCCGCCCCGGGTGGTGCAGCTGGATGCACAGCTTCGCGCCGTGGCGGTGCAGACGCTCGGCGAACTCATGCATGGGCGCTATGTGGTAATCCTGACTCATGGCAAGCTGCGTAAAGGTCGATGCTGCGCCCATATCGTTTACGCGGCAGATGCCCGGAGTTATCATGCCGACACCGCCTATGGCACGCTCCTCGTAATAATCCATCAGCTTTTCGGTCGGTGTGCCGTCGGTCTGCCCGAGACTGAACTCCGCAGCGGTCATGACCGTGCGGTTTTTCACTGTCATCGTGCCGATCTTCATCGGCGACAGCAGCATTTCGTAGCTCATAGTCCTGCTCTCCTTTTTATCATACAGTTTATCGTACTTTTGTTTATTCTATTCAGATAATAAAATCACGAGCTTCACAAGTCAAGGAGTCGGCGATAATTCTATGTTTTCCCTAATTTTGCTCCCGTGTTTCTGACAACTGAAAGCGATATCTGTTTGACAATTGCGACATTTAGTGTTAATGTGTATGATGTACTTGGACACATGTAGAAGAGGTGAACAAATGTCTGCTTCGAGCTCTAAAAACACCGAGGTGATAGTCGCAGCCGCTCTGGAGCTTTTCAAATCCGAGGGCTACGCCGCCGTTTCCGTCAGCGATATATGCCGTGCGGCCAATGTCCCCCGCTCGTCGTTTTACAGCATTTTTTCCGGCAAGGACGAGATCATAACCCATGTCATGCGCAGTCTCAAAGGCGACCAGCAGTCGATGCTCACCGAGCTTCTGAGCGCGAAAAACGATCTCGACCGCATCTGGGCGCTGTATGACCGCTATCTCAGCCTCGCCATGGACTTCGGTCCCGAGCTCACGGGGACGCTGCTCTCGCTGGAGCTTCAGAAGCCCGTCGGACTTTTCGAGCTGTATAATTCCTTCAACGAGTGGTTTGCCGTGCTCATAGCCAACTGCCAGCGTCAGGGACTTATCCGCAACAAAAACAAGCCCAGTGACATCGTCGCGCTCGGCATACGAATAGCCATAGGCGCTGCCTACGAATGGTGTCTGACCGGCGGCAGCTTCGACCTGCGCAGGGTCGCCATAAGCGAGCATGAAACGCTTTACGACGTTCCCCCCGAGTTTCGTCGGAAAACGACAGGCGTTTGACGGTATAATAATGCCGACAGCACAAATAATGCACAATTATTTTCACACATAACTGGTCAATTTGCCGTTTTTAAACTTTTTGTTTGAATAGCGTTGCAAGCGCTGTAATAATTCTGTATAATGTTTGTTGACATATTGACACTATGATTTAATGTCAAAGGAGCAAGGAGGAATAATATGAAAAATCGTATTATCAGCTTGGTAATGGTGCTGGCGCTCGTGTTTACGCTGCTGCCTGTTTACGCCATTGCAGACAATACCGCGGACACCGCACCCGAAGTCGATCCGGGTATGACCGTGGGCGAAAAGGTCGATATAAAGACCCTGATCGACAAGGTAAAGGCTCTTCTTGAGAGCGATGATCTGGACGGTCTTATGGACGTTCTCCCGAAGCTCGACAGCGATACCTTCCAGGATATCCTCGACGAGCTCAGCATCAAGGACTCTCAGGCACTGTTGGACATGCTCAAGAGCCTGCTCAACAAAGAGGACGGCAGCATCAACTCCGACGTTCTCTCGGAGCTTCTCAAGCTGTTCGTCGGCGACGATGAGCTCGACGGATTTTTCAGCGGCGGCATCTCCGCTGAGCAGCTTCAGGCGCTGCTTGAGAAATATCTCAAGGACGGCAGTCTCGACGGTCTCAAGGATCTGATCCCCGAGGGCTCGCTTCAGGAGCTGCTTGACAAGCTCATGGGCGGCAAGAATTTTGAGGATCTGTTCGGCGGTATCGACACGGACAAGCTGCTTGAAGCGCTCAAGGGTCTGCTCGGCGATGCAAATATTGACGATCTCCTCAACGGTCTGGACAGCGAAACGCTCCAGAAGCTGCTTGAGAAGTTTGATGCCGGTCAGCTTCAGGAGCTGCTTGACAAGCTCATGAACGGCGGCTTTGACATTGACGATCTCATCGGCAAGCTTGACAGCGAGGCTCTCCAGAAGCTGCTTGAAAAGTTTGACGCCGGTCAGCTTCAGGAGCTGCTTGATAAGCTCATGAACGGCGGCTTTGACATTGACGATCTCATCGGCAAGCTTGACAGCGAGGCTCTCCAGAAGCTGCTTGAAAAGTTTGACCTCCAGCAGCTTCAGGACATTCTTGACAAGCTTCTGGACGGCAACTTCAACATTGACGATCTCCTCGACAATCTCGACAGCGAAACTCTCCAGAAGCTGCTTGACAAGCTCGATGCCGGTCAGCTCAAGGACATCATCGACAAGCTTCTCGGCGGAGACACGGATATAGGCGATCTTCTCGATAACCTCAGCATGGACAAGCTCATTGAGCTCTTCAAGCAGCTCATGGGCGACAGCGATACGCTCAACAAGCTGTTTGAAAAGCTTGATTCCGACAAGATCGGCGAGATAATCCAGAAGCTTCTCGACGGCGATTTTGATATCAACGGTCTGTTCAAGAACCTTGACGCATACTCCATCCTCAAGGCCATTGCCGGTCTTATCGGCAGCGACCTCGACGTGACGGGGCCAAACGATGTCACCGTAGACGAGGGCAGCAGCGCGACCTTCAGCGTTAAGGTCAAGACTGCCGGAACCTATAAGTATATGTGGCTCGAGCCCGACAGCGTCAAGAATATCGACCTCAGCGGCGTTGACCTTTCCGGCAGCAAGCTGGAGCTCGGAATGAAGCTCCTTCAGATCATCAAGCAGCTGCCGAATCTCAGCCGCACCGACAGCTACACCATCGAAAAGACCACGGCCGACGACAACGGCAGGACCTTCGCCTGCATGATCTACAACGTCTCTGTTTCCGATCTCAAGAACGCAGTCGTTTACGTCACCGACGAGGCAACGCTGACCGTTAATCCGGCAGCTCCTCACGAGCACACCAAGGTCATCGACACTCCGGCAGTCAAGGCTACCTGCACAGAGCCCGGCAGCACCGAGGGCAGCCATTGCAGCGAGTGCGGCGAGGTGCTCAGCAAAGCAGAGGTCATCCCCGCGACCGGCCACAATTATGAGTTCAAGGTCTGCGCGGTCTGCGGCTACGAGATCACCTTCCCCTTCACCGACGTGAAGAAGACCGACTGGTGCTACAACGATGTAAAGTATGTGTGGCAGCATGATATCATGCTCGGCACCTCCGACACGAGATTCAGCCCCAGCTCCAAGATGACCCGCGCAATGTTCGTCACTGTCCTGTACCGTCTGGAGGGCAGCCCCGATATCACCGGTATGCAGGTCCCCGCTTTCACCGATATTGATGATATTTGGGCGCACAATGCCATCGTCTGGGCGTACAATGTCGGCGTTACCAACGGCAAAACCGCGACCACGTTCGATCCCAACGCCTCTATAACCCGCGCTGAGATCGTCGCAATGCTCTACCGCTATGCAGGCTCGCCCGATGTCAGCGGCTCGCTCAACGTCTTCAGCGACGCGTCCTCGATCGGCGCGTTTGCGCACGACGCAGTCATCTGGGCAACCACCCTCGGCGTAGTCAACGGCTACAAGGACGGCACCTTCGGTCCGAACCGTACCGCACAGCGCTCCGAGATGGCGGCAATGCTCCATCGCTACATGGTGCTCACCAGCATCGACTGATACCCTGATAGTTCAAAACACTCCTGCAAGACGAGCTTGCAGGAGTGTTTTTTCGGCTCTGTAGCAAAAAGCCGCCCGTGAGCTTTTCTCACGGGCGGCTTTAGACTGTCAAAAAACCTCTGCTGCTGAGGAAAAACATCCGCGCAGCGGGGGAGTTTGAGGGGGCAAGACCCGCCTCAAGTTAGATTATAGCCATCAAAAACGCCTGAGCTATCAGGCTTTTTGACGAGCGTAGCGAGATTTTTCGTGAAGCGAAAGCTTCACAAAAAATGTGGCGTTTGTGAAGCGTGCAAAAAAGTCACAGACTTTTTTGACACGCTGAAGCCGCCCGTGAGCTTTTCTCACGGGCGGCTTTTCATTATATCAATTATCTCACGACAGCAGGACGGCGTCGGTCTCCTCCTGAACGCCGGTCTTTTCGGCAAAGCGTTCGAGTAGGTCGGCCTTGGTCAGGCGGCTTTTTTCCTCGCCGGATATGTCGAGGACTATGCGGCCTCTGTCCATCATGATAAGGCGGTTGCCGTGCCGGATGGCATCGCTCATGTTGTGCGTTATCATGAGCGCGGTCAGCTTATTTTCGCTGATGATCTTATCGGATAGCTCAAGCACCTTTTTCGCCGTGCCGGGGTCGAGGGCGGCGGTGTGCTCGTCTAAAAGCAGCAGCTTAGGTGTCTGGAGCGAGGCCATGAGCAGCGTCAGCGCCTGACGCTGGCCGCCGGAGAGCAGTCCGACCTTGGCGGTGAGCCGATCCTCAAGGCCGAGGCCGAGAGCTGCAAGCTTTTCGCGGTATGCCTCGCGCTCGGCATTCGTAACGCCCCATTTAAGGCCGCGCTTTTTGCCGCGGCGTATGGCCAGCGCGAGGTTTTCCTCGATCTGCATGTTGGGCGCTGTGCCCATCATGGGATCCTGAAACACGCGGCCAATATACTTTGCACGCTTGTACTCCGGCATGCCGGTGACATTCTCGCCGTCGATGAGGATAGCGCCGGAGTCCACCGGCCACACGCCCGCAACGGCGTTCAAAAGCGTCGATTTGCCCGCGCCGTTGCCGCCGATGACGGTGACGAAGTCGCCGTCCTTGAGGCTGAGGCTCATATCCGTGAGCGCGTGCTTTTCGTTTATCGTTCCGGGATTAAAGGTCTTTGAAACATTTTTTATCTCCAGCATTATGCCTCGCTCCTTTCGCTTGCCGCTCTTTTTCCCGAGCGTGAAAACGAGCTTTTTGACCGTGCCTTGAGCTGCGGTATCGCAAGGAATATCGCAACGATGACGGCGGTGAACAGCTTCAGATCGTTCGGGTCGAGCTTGAGCCACAAAATGACTACCATGACAGCGTAGTAAACAACGCCGCCGAAGATGATAAAGCAGAGCTTCACGGCAAAGTTGCAGCCCTTGCTGAATATCGCGTCGCACAGAATCTCGCCGATGACGATGGCCGCAAGGCCGATGACGATAGCGCCGCGTCCCATGCTCACGTCGGCAGTGCCCTGAAACTGTGTCATGAGGCCGCCGGCCAAGGCGACGATGCCGTTTGAGATGCCGAGGCCGATGACCTTCATCGTCTCGATGTGGATGCCCTGTGCGCGGCTCATGGCGGGGTTATTGCCCGTTGCGCGCAGTGCACTTCCCTGCTCCGTGCCGAAGTACCAGTAGGATAGCGCGACGATGACGGCTGCGATGACCAGTCCGACCAATATTGCCTGCGGGATGTGCAGCGAGGACACGAGGAAGCCGTCGCCGTTTTCCCAGATCATGCCGAACTTCTGCACGCTGGCCGTCTGATTGGCGCGGGTCATGATGCGCAGGTTTATCGAATACAGCGCAAACTGCGTCAGAATACCGGCGAGGATGGCGGGAATGCCGAGCTTCGTGTGCAGAAAGCCCGTGCACAGGCCGGTCACTACGCCGACGGCTATCGCTATCAGCAGCGCCGCCCACGCGGGCATACCGGCCAGCAGGAGCATTACCGTCACTGCGCCGCCGGTCGCAAACGAGCCGTCAACGGTCATGTCGGGGATATCCAGCAGGCGGAAGGTTATAAACACGCCCAGCGCCATGAGTCCCCAGATTATGCCCTGCGCAACGGCGGCGGGCATTCTTCCTATAAGGTTCGTCACGCTCAGGGCGGACAGGTAAACGGACATTGTCATCTTTCAGACCTCATTTCCAGACCGGCGGGCAGCTTACGACTGCCCGCCGGAGTTTTTTGTGATATATCAGCCGATAGCGGTGTAATCGGAGGGAACGGTGATGCCGAGCTCGGAGCAGATATCGGCATTGTACTTCTTGACGGGATTCTGGTAGTACTCGATGGGCATGGTGGATATATCGCTCTCGCCCGTGAGTATCTTGGCGGCCATCTTGCCGGTGGTAACGCCGAGCTGGTAGTAGTCGATGGACAGAGTAGCGATGCCGCAGCCGCTTGCTATGCCCTCCTCACCTGCGATGATGGGGGTCTTGGCGGGCAGCGCGACGTTGTTTATAGCCTCTGCGCAGGACGCGGCGGTGTTATCGGTGGGGATGTACAGCGCATCGCACTCGTCGCATGCGGTGGCGGTGACGGTTGCAACGTCATTGGAGTCCGCGAAGGTGTACACATTGACGGTCAGACCCTTTTCCTCAAGAGCCGCCTTGACTACCTCTGCCTGATATACGGAGTTTGCCTCAGCCGAGCAGTAGAGGATGCCGACGGTCTTTGCCTCGGGCAGGAGCTCGGAGAACATTGCCGCCTGCTGGTCGAGCGGTGCAAGGTCGGAGGTGCCGGAAACGTTGCCGCCGACAGTGCCGCTGAAGTTATCAATATCGAGCGCAACGCCGTACTCGGTGACGGCAGTGCCGAGGATGGGGATGGTCTGAGTTGCCGCGACTGCCGCCTGAAGCGCCGGAGTTGCGTTTGCAAGGATGAGGTCAACGCCGTCGGAAACGAAGCCGTTGCAGATCGTGCCGCAGGTGGCTATATCGTTGGAGGCGTTCTGCTCAACAAACTCGACCTTGTCGCCGAGCTCCTCGGTCAGAGCGTCCTTGAAGCCCTGAGTTGCGGCATCAAGTGCCTGATGCTGCACCAGCTGGCATATGCCGACAACATAGCTGTCCTTTGCGGCATCGCCGCTGCTGCTTCCGCTGTCGGTTCCGCAGGCCGCAACGCTCAGACACATTGCCGCCGCCATGACTAATGCCGTGATCTTCTTTTTCATAACTCGATTTCTCCTTTACTGATTTAAATTGACAGGATGAACATAATAAAAAAACAGGGCACCGCCGGTCGGCAGCACCCTGATCTTTCCGTAATCAGAAAACATTTTCGGGGCGTTCACACCGGTCGGACAAATTTAGAGCAGCAAAATATCGGTCTGCAAAGCAGACCGCTCTAAAGGCGTAATAGGAGATCGCAGACACTTCGCGTCTGCCGGTGCTCATCATATCGTTTGCATTGCGGATGCTCATTGCCATATCTCCTTTCGCCAAGTCCGGTGGAGGCCACCGTGTTTTCATGTCGAAATAATAGCGCTTTAAACGGTAAAAGTCAACTGTCAATTACAACAAAAGATATTGCCGAATATACGAAAAAAACTACATCCGGCACAAAATGCGCCGGATGTAGGAGAAAAAGTATTACTTGCTTGCGCGGTAGATAAAGGTGACAGCCTGGCCACGAGTGCAGGTAGCATTGGGAGCAAAGGTGGTGTCGCTGAAGCCCTTGGTCA
>CAVFCI010000023.1:0-28519 GCA_963620985.1 Hallerella sp.
TTTGAGCGTCAAGCAAATCTTATGCAGGCTTTCCATAGAGACAAATTCGTTTTTTTCCCATCTTGGCAAGCACACTTGCTGCCTGTCGGCACGATTCTTAAAATCATTCCCACTCCGCTACTGAAATCTTATCCATACTGTATTCAGCAGCTTTGTATTATTTTTATTCTATATGCCGTATCTATTTTACGCTTTATTTTCGTGGTAAAGTGGTATAAGCGTCGTTTCAGCATCACATCAAAAGAAAGGCGGTGAAAAATATGCCAGAATCCAGAGAAGAAATGCTGCACTCCACAGCGAAGGCTCGCGAACAGGTAATGATTGACCGGCTGTTAGAGTCTTTTTACAAGCACAAAGATGAAATCCTAAAGGCAACACAAAAGGAAACGGATTAACCCCTAAATATCACATCGTTATGGTATGCCAATGCCTCTTTATTGGGATAAAACCTTTCAGGCAAAATAATTGTCTCGCCTTCAAGGTCAATGAGCCATCGCTTTGTAAAGCTGTCCTTCTGCTCTCGAACCTGTGTTGACACATGAATTTTATAATCTGGCGTTACCGTAATAAGCCCACCGTCAAACGCTTTATCATAAAAGGTATTGAGCAGCAGTCCATTTGTGGGGTCGGTTCGCTCTGAGGTCGTGCGGCAACTTCGGAACGGTTTGATATGGCTTGCAACAAGCATGGTCGGCAAGGTCATGCCGGAGATACAGCAGGCGTTTTCATAAGACGCAAAAACAGATGCTCGGAAGAAATGACGCTCTCGGCTCACTCTGTTTTTATCTGTTAGCGAGGATAGGGGCTTTGCACCATTTATTGGGTTTGCATCGAACAGGGCAAGCCCAGTCAAAGATTCGGCTTGTACGCTGAGCGTGCCCCAATCATTTTTGAATTCGTCGAAAATCAATCGGTCCGCTTTCGCAGCATGAGTTGCGCCCTTGACCTTTGAATTAGGGTCAATAGCCGCAAAGTTTTTCATACGCATAACAAGAGAGCTGACAGAGTGGGAAAATCCATCAGCGACCTGCTGTATCAACTTATTTGAGGGGCGCATATCGTTCAGCGGTGTTATACAGTACAGCGCATAGGCAACGATAATGTCCTCTCGGCTCCATGCTACACGTTCGCCCATAGTTCAAAGTCTCCGTCCGCTTAGTTCTCGGATTGTTGCTCCTCCTGCCGCAAAGCATTACCGTGCTGAATCATCTCTGTCGCAATATCAGAGAACTGTTTTGTTTTCTGAATACTGGACAGATAAAGCCGTGTATGGAATCCACCCGAAGTTTTCAAATCCACAAGTCCGAATTGGCATACTGGCAACTGCACATTATTCTTAAAGCGTTTATCGGGGGTACCATCATTATTTACATACTGCCAAGTATAAGACAGAATCGTGGAATCCTTAGGTGCTGTATTTGCGACAAAGCGAGTATCTTCTATCGAAATATCCAAATCCTTTAATGCTGCAGTACCAAGCCCTTTCTTGCCTTCCACAATAATAACATCAGGCAGAATATAGAGTTTTTCTTTCTTCAGCTTCACAAAGTAAATCGCTGCATTTGTCCGAAGGAAATACGGTCTCCGTTTTTGGATTTTTAATTTTGTCAACTGGACAGAACGACCGGCACCACCATGCCGACGAGATGAACTGTTGGCATATACATCATTGACCTGCCATACTGCGTCGCAGCTTTTCAAGCACTCCATTGCTTTTTGGAGGTGGTCCACGCGGTATTGTCCCTCTGTGCTGGTCATATCATAGGTTGCTTTTACTGGGCCTACAATGCGGTACACAATTTTCCAAATGAGGAAGCCGACAAAGGCAAGCATACTCAGAGCAAGGAGTGCCCCAGAGCCACCGTTATCTGCTGTCTGTGCCGTGCCATAGATAAAGACAATGAGTGCGATAATCGGCAGCCATGTGAGGAGCCTGTTTATTTTAATAAAGTGTTTAATTGCTCCTAAGAACGCTTCAAAATCGGCGCTATAAACCTCATCTTCATTTTCAATAGAGAACAAATATGAAGAATACATTGTGCTTGTTACTGTATTTGACGGTTTCTTTGACTTCCCGTTTTCCTCCACCCACGAAATGCCAGTTCCGGGTATAGATAGTGTTGCCCGGTTCGTTCCGCGAGCGGTCTTAGTATAGCGAAAGCCTTTTCCGCCAAAGCTATAACCTACGCCGCTTTTACTGAAATTGATACGAAAGCCACCGCCCAAGTTAACACTTTTTCGAAAACGCAAACCCATAATATGACACCTCCCTATGGTATGACTTTGAAATAATTATACCGTGCAGGGCGATTTGTGTCAATTATTAGAGCCACCCGTGTCAAGCTATTTCCAGCCTTCCTTGATAATGACATACCATGTATGCGTACTATAATTTTAATTGGAGGAAGCATACATGACAGCAGAAACTATCAAGCAACTGCGTGAAGCACGAGGTTGGACACAGGCGGAATTGGCAAGAAGGCTGAACATTTCAAGAAATGGCGTTAATACATGGGAGCAGGGGTTGTCCATGCCGTCCCCGCACTTTCTGGTTGAGCTTGCCAAAATATTTTCCGTTTCCACCGACTTCTTGCTTGGCGTCGAACCACTACATACTATCAATGTTTCGGACCTTTCCGTAAAAGATGTGGCAATGCTGACAGACCTTGCGGACCGACTGAGAAGTGTTTAGGAGAGTGCTGCTGTCGTGGTAGCACTCTCCTAATTCTATGAAAGAGGTGGAACCTATGAAAAAGCGTTTAACAGCAATACTACTTACCCTTGTCCTAATGATGGGGCTTACATCATTTGCCGCCGCTGAGGAAGGCATTCCAACCGCTGCGACATTCGATGAACTCGTTGCTGCTATGGAAAGCGGAGCGACTATCGTTGAGATTGGAAATACAATTACTATTGGTGAAAACGAAACAAATACATTAGAGTATGGCGAGAGTTTGGGGGATAATGAAAAAACAATCACACTGGTTCGTTCAAAAACTTTTACATCTGGTCCTATGTTGCTGATTATGCAAGGTGGATTCACAAATATAGTGATCGACGGAGCAGGAATTGCGGCTCAAGATGTGGCGGTAATAGTTTCGGGAACATGCGGTTTTAGTAATGTTACTTTCAAAAATTGCTCTGCTGGTGCTGTTTCGGTAACAGATGGTGTTGTAATGTTTGAAAACTGCACCTTCGAGGATAATACAGGTAAAATGGGGGCTCATGTTACCAACAATGCAGAAGCAGTTTTTACTCAATGTACTTTTAACGGCGGACAAGCTGAAAGCGATGGCGGAGCCATAAAAAACTTAAACACATTGCAACTTCAAAATTGCATTTTTTCCAAAAACAGTACAAGCGTTGATTCTGAGTTTTATAGTGGCGGTGCTGTATATAACATAGGGCGTATGTACGCCTACAAATGCACTTTTACGGATAACACTTCAGCGCAGGGCGGAGCTCTTTATAACTTTGGTGATTCTGAACTTATAGAGTGCAGTCTCACAAATAATTCTGCAAACATCGGCGGCGGAATAAACAGTACCGGCACTATACGAATAACCGATACCCTTATATACAAGAATGGTGCTGTCGAGGCAGCCGCAGATTTATTTACAACAAATTCGATTACCGTCTCGTATAATGAAGGTTATGTATTCTCCGAATCACCGAGCGGTTGGTATAGCGACAGCTCCGATAGCCGCAAAGGAGAAAAGCTCTTTGATACCTCCTTCGAGGGAGCCGGAAACCTTGTATTTCTAATGGAGTCGGACTTGCCCGCCAAAGAACCAGACCCTCCCGCTGTTGACCCAACGCCAACTCCTACGCCCGAACCTGAACCGGAGCGCCCGACTGTTCGCCCTTCGTCCTCTGGCGGTCATCATACTACTGCCGTGAATAAGCCGATTAAGCCAACTCTTGATAAGGCCAAAACTTTATATTTGAGCGGCTATTGCGACGCCGTTCCAAATGAGAATATTACCCGCCGACAGGTCGCACATATTCTCTATAACCTTATGAGCGCGGAGAGTCAGAAACATTATGCCAGCAACGAGAACATATTTATTGATGTCGAAGATGATATAGCGATTGCCGCATTAGCAAAGGCAAAAATCGTTTTGGGGTATGACGAGCATTACCGCCCTGACGCATACTTGACACGTGGAGAACTGTGCGCCATACTCAGCCGATTCTCCGATTTGAAAAGCGGGGCAAGTTCATTCCAAAATATCGAGCACCATTGGGCAAGGGACTATGTAAATATCTGCGTTTCAAACGGGTGGATTGCTGACGGAACAGAGAGTGACCTAAACAGCTATATTACAGTAAAGGATGCCGCTAACATTATTGAAAAAATGCTATAAATGCGAAAACCGGTCTGCTATGCAGGCCGGTTTTCTTGCTGTGGGACTCCACGGTCTCCCGTATCACACAATAACCAACTCCGAGGGTAAACAAGGGGCTACTATATAAAACCCGATACGGTCAATTATGGGCTTGCGCCGATTTCCCAGACTTCACAAACATAAATCTCAACTAAGCTGCCATCGGTGCAGCTTATTGTTATCGATTCCGGGTCTGGTTCGTTATCCTGTTCACTGGTCCAGTCAATCCATACGCCGGTTACTTTGATACCGTCTTTACATATTACGGTTACCTGCCTATCAAGCAACCCCACATACTTCGCCATATCCATGGTGCTGCTTTCGTCAATGACATCAAACAATTCTGGCGGGAAAAGGTGGGTTTCATCAGGCTCGGTCATAATGCGATAAAAGTCTCCCTCGATTGAAAGGACTTCCCGAACTGCCCCCATCGGTAAATCTTCAAGGCTGACACCGATATATTTTACTTTCACCTTTTCACCCCCTATCGGAATTATTATATCGAACCGCTGCTAACTTGTAAATGCGATTGCAGCAGTAGCAGCGGTTCTCCCCATTTTGCTGCTGCAAACCGCTGCACGAAAAAGCCTTTGTTATCAAGCCTTCCAACGCATTTGCAGCGGTTGCAGCACTTTTTATAGTGTTTTATAAATCGCAAAAAATCAAAGAATATAATACCCAAGTTGGGTATTATATTCCTTATTTTATAAAATGTTTAACTTATATGAAAATCCGCTGTAACCGCTGCGCCCAGCCTCCGCTTTATGCGGGGGTTCGTTTTTTGAAAATAAAGTTTTTGATGAATTTTTACAAGAGTCTGCTCATTATCTACCTATCTTTGCCGCTGGGTGACACTCTTTTGCCTTTTATGAATAAAGCCTTGTCAATCGCCATTTTCGTTACTAATATTGGGCCATTTACAGCACAATATATACACGATATAATACCGATAACCACAATATATAGTGTGTTTTGAAAGCGAGGTTGACCACATGCAGTATGACGGACTACTGACGATAGCGACAGGGAGCTCTCGTCGGTGTACGAATTGGAAAAACAAAAGAATACTGTGGTCCGACCTTGCCGCCAAGCTCTCCAACGTCACAAGGACACAGGAAACGCAAGTAGAGTATGAGCGTATGCCGAAAGACGAGCGGGACCGAATTAAAGATGTCGGTGGCTTCGTGGGCGGTAGCTTAAGAACAAACCGCAGAAAAGCAGACTCCGTATGTGAGCGGCAACTAATTACACTTGACCTTGACAATGTTCCGCAAGGTACAGACCCTTGGCCGACTGTTACTCTTGCTCTCGGCTGTGCCGCAGTTCTTTACAGCACACACAGTCATACGCCACAGAGTCCCAGATTACGCCTTGTGCTGCCGCTGTCTCGACCTGTATCACCTGATGAATACGAAGCGATTGCCCGTAAAATTGCAGAGGACGTCGGTATTGATATGTGCGACGATACGACTTATCAGCCGCACAGACTGATGTATTGGGCCAGTGCCGCAACGGATGCAGAGTTTCGCTATGAAGTCGAGGACGCTCCTTGGCTTGACGCAGACGAGCAGCTTTCTCGCTATGCCGATTGGCGAGACCCCATACAATGGCCTGTGTCAAGCCGCAAGGCGAACGAACCCCAACGATTGGCAGACAGGCAGAGTGACCCTACCGAAAAGGGCGGCATTGTCGGAGCATTTTGTAAAGTGTTTTCGGTAGACGATGCGATTGACGAATTTTTACCTGACAAGTACAGCAAATGCAGCGGCGGACGCTATACCTACCTCGGCGGCTCTACCTCAGGCGGCCTGATTGTCTACGATAACGGCAAATTCACATTCAGCCACCACAGCACGGACCCGACTTGCGGTAAACTTTGTAATGCTTTTGACCTTGTCCGCATTCACCTATTCGGCGATGAGGACGAAAACACAGCACCCAACACTCCGGCAGCAAAGCTCCCTTCCTATAAAAGTATGTGCGATAAGGCGCTGTCTGTTCCTGCTGTGCAGCAAGAACTAAAGGCAGAGCAGTTAAGCTCGGTAGTCGCAATTTTTGATGATACGGAGAATGCAGAATGGGTGCAGACGCTTGAAATCAATCCGAGAACAGGAAAGCCTGCAGCGACGGTGGATAATATATTTCTGATTCTGACACATGACCCACGCTTAAAAGGCCGGTACTACTATGACGAGTTCAGAGAGAGGCCTATTGTGTGCGGCACCCTTCCGTGGGACACTTCTTCCCATAGGGTATCTGCTTCATGGCTTGATACCGATGACGCAGGATTGCGATGGTTACTGGAACGCGATTATAAAATCGACAGCGCCCCGAAGGTGCGAGATGCCGTAGACCTTGCTATCGACAACAATAAAATTCATCCTGTCCGTGAGTATTTACGCTCCCTTGAGTGGGACGGTCAACCGCGTGCGGAAATGCTGTTCATTGACTACCTCGGTGCAGAAGATTCCAGATATACCCGCGCCGTTACACGGAAGGCTCTTATTGGCGCTGTGGCGCGAATCCTCCGCCCCGGCTGCAAACATGACCACATGCTTGTTCTTGTCGGACCGCAGGGGTGCCGTAAATCCACCACTTTGGCAAAACTCGGTAAACAGTGGTTTTCTGATTCGCTCTATACCATGACCGGCAAGGACGCTTACGAGCAGTTACAAGGAAACTGGATTATAGAGCTTGCGGAAATGGCGGCAACCCGTAAAGCTGAAATCGAACAAATTAAGCAGTTCGTTTCAAAACAGGAAGATACATACCGTGCGGCCTACGCTCGACGGACACAATCACACCCTCGGCAATGTGCGTTCTTCGGCACGACAAATGACGATGAGTTCTTACGAGACCCCACAGGTGCCCGCCGTTTCTGGCCCGTAACCGTTACGAAAGCGGGTTGCGTTAACGGAGACAAGCTGACACCTGAAATCGTGGACCAAATCTGGGCTGAGGTCGTTACCTATTATGACACCGGGGAAAC
This sequence comes from Hallerella sp., assembly GCA_963620985.1. Classification (GTDB taxonomy): domain Bacteria; phylum Bacillota; class Clostridia; order Oscillospirales; family Oscillospiraceae; genus F23-B02. Next base: position 7,378 of record CAVFCI010000023.1, read on the forward strand.
ATGGTATCTCGACAATGAGGTTGAAGAAATCGCCAGAAAAGTTCAGTCGGAGCATACGGAGACAAACGGCAAACTTGGTCTGATTGAGAACTTTATTGAAACGCTCCTGCCTGCTGATTGGGACACTTGGGACCTTGACAAGCGGCTTATGTTCTGGAGCGGTGGATTTGGCCCAGAACAGAAAGGCACCGTACGCCGGACCCGCGTATGTGCACTTGAAATCTGGCAAGAACTTTTCAAAGGCGACCCGAAAAACTACACCACACAGCACGCAAGAGAGATTACCGGACTGCTGAAAAGTCTCCCCGAATGGAATATGACAACTGCTACAAATTGCGGTGCTCTTTACGGCAGACAGCGCGGATTTATAAGGAAAGAGAGGTAACACCATGAGAATCGACAGAATTAAACTGATTGTCCTAATGGCCGAGCGTGATATGACGATTGGCCGCTTGGCGGAGTTGAGCCGACTTTCGGTCTCCACAATCTGCCAAGTTAAGGCAGGAAAGTCCTGCACACCGAAAACAGGTGCGGCAATCGCCGCAGCCTTGGGCGTTCCAGCAGGCGAAATTGAATCGAGGTGAGGGAATGTCCGATGTTGTTCGTGTAGACGAGGTAATGACCCGCCTCGACTGTTCAATGGGGAAAGCCTATAAAATCATCAAGACGCTCAATGATGAGTTAAAGCGAAAAGGCTATATCACAGTAGCCGGTCGTGTTCCCCGCTCCTACTTTGAGCAAAAATGTCTGTTGGAAAGGAAGTGAGAAACATGCGGCGAGTAACCTACTATGACAATACACTAAAGCAGTATGTTTTGGTCGGAAATGAACATGATACGCTAACTGTGCTCGGCAAGTTAGAGGATTCCCTTGAAAAACTGGAACCGAAGACCTTTGGGGAGTTTATGACAAGGTTTCGGCAGCGGCGTGGTGTATCTCAAGCGTCATTTGCGGCAGCTCTCCATATCAGCCGTGATACCGTTAAAGCGATTGAAGCAAACAAAAATACTCCGTCTTATGAAACCCTGCTTGCGATTACAGATGTGTATAATATACCCCTTGATACTTTGCGGTTTGCTTTTCGGCGTTATGCCTTCCACCTCAAAGACGAAGCTATCGACTATATGATAGACCGACAGGACAACCCGCTTATTGAGCCGACTATGTACCGCAATATTGGTGCGCTACTGCAATGTGAACGTCGGTTTATATCAAAATCCCGCAAGCAGCTATCTGATATGTGCGGAATCTCCACACCCATGATTGCTAAATACGAATCCGGCGAGGTTGATATTACATGGCCAGTATTGCGGCAACTCGGCATGTGTATGGATTCCGAGCGTGTACTGGAAGTATGCCAAAAACTGAAAAATCGTGCAGAAAGAAGGAGAATGATGATATGACCGTTCGAGAAATATACAGACTCCGCCATCAAAAGGCGGTTGGATTCAATAGAGCACGTAGCCGTGTAATTGAGCAGCTTGTAGCACAGCGCGGCGAATGTACTGATACCGCAATCTTTGCGGCACTCCGTGACGAACTGGCCCGCATTACAGCAGATGAAGCACAGATGAACGCTGAAATGAACACATTACTGCGTGCGTCTTTGGCTGATATTGGAATTGACACGCAGATTGCCGAAAGAGTATTTCTCCACCCGAAGGCGCACATTTATGACTGCTGTGAGGGTATCGGGTGGTTTGTATCAAAAAGTCTTGATTCTCCGCAAGAGGTCAAAGCACAACAGAATGTTTTAAGAAAGGCAGGTATTGAAAATGACATTTGAAGAACTGAGGGCTGAGGCACAGAAGGCTTATAAGGAAGTTCTGGCGGCTGACGAGGAGCGGAAAAACGATAAAACGATTGCTCGTTTGTCCGAACTTTATGTTGAATCCTATGTCAACGAAAAGCGGCGTGAGCGTGACGCTGCTTTTAGGGAATATGTAATTTCCCGCGTAGAGGAACTTAGAGAACTCGTTTCCTCAGTGATTACCGAAAAGCGAAATAGGCTTGACAAAATGCTTTCTACTCCACCGACGAGTGAACAGCTTAGTTTGCTGACTGCGCTTCAGGTGAGGGGCGAGGATATTAGCGAGGGAGAATTACGCAACCTCGCCGACCAATTCATGCCAAATTACCAAGCGGTAAAAGCCTTGCAGACTATCAGCAAGAAAAATGGTGTGCATTTTGCCTTACCTGAAAAATGCGATTACGAAGCATTGCAGACTGCACTCAACTGGACAGAGAATTACCTGTCGGAGCGGCTTTGCGGTTTGCGTAATTTTACCGCGCCGCGAAATCTGCATGCCTTTGACCGTTTGTTTTTCGGTGAGGGCTGGCGTGACCCTCACTATGATTCCCATGCGGTCAATCTATTTGATTAAATACCATGATAACAGAAAAAGAAGCCCGCAATATGCTCAATAGCTACAAATTATTCTCCTTGAGAGCAGACCTGCGGTATGAGAAAATCAGTTTTTATAAAAAGTACAATGCGGCGGGCGAGTATTGCGAGGTACTCGCCCGCCAAGCAAAAGAATTACTTGCTGCGCGAGATAACATCAAAGCGGTGGTTGATTCTCTTGCCGAGCCATATAGGACTGTCCTATACTTGCGTTTCATTGAGGGGCATACCGTTGAGAAAACGGCAGAAATAATGTTTTACTCCTATCGTTGGTTAATGAGATTGCAAGCTACGGCAATTCAAGAATTCAGAAAGGCGGTGAACAAATGACTGAGAAACAGGAACGATTTATTGATGAATACATCATAGACTTCAACGCTACACGGGCGGCCATTGCTGCGGGGTATTCCTCCAAACGTGCGAATTCGCAGGGAGTCCACCTGCTCTCTATCCCTGAGATTCAGGCAGAAGTAAGGCGGCGCAAGGCAGAAATCTCTGCGGGACTGCGAATCTCTGCCGAACGAGTATTGTGGGAAATGGCGGCACTTGGATTTTCCAATATTTTTGATTATGTTGAAGTCATAGATGGGGAACTTCGTCTGAAAGAGCTTCCACCCGAAAAGCAAGGTGCCGTTTCCAGTATCAAGATTACAAAGAACGGCACGGAAGTCAAGCTACACGATAAATTGAAAGCGTTGGAATTCCTCGCCAAATATACAGGGCTGACAGACCGCAAAACAACTACGGCGACTCAAAATAATCTTCTTGAAATGCTTGCCGCCTGCAGAGAAGGAGTTAATTTTGACAGCATCCCAGAGCTCAATGGGGAATGGCAGCCATAAACAAGCCTACGGTCTCCAACATCAAGTTTTCTTTCTTTTGGAGTATAAACCCACTCTGTAAAAACGGAACTGATATGGGAAGCCGTAGGTACTCCAAATTCGGGGGCTCACAAATCTTACTGTTTGCGATAATATAGATAAAAAGGCAAAACAGGAGGCAAACGTTATGCCAGTATATAAGGACAAGGACCGCGGAACATGGTATTGCTGTTTCTACTATACCGATTGGCATGGGGAACAGCAACGTAAAACAAAAAGAGGTTTCACCAAACAGAAAGATGCCAAAGAATGGGAACGCGCTTTTCTTGACAAATTGCAGGAAAATCCGCAAATGACAATGGCAAGCCTAATTTCTTTGTATAATACAGATATGGCAAGCCGACTCAGGCTATCAACTATGAACAACAAGGAACACCTAATAAGGACGAAGATTTTGCCCTATTTCGGAAAAATGAAAATCAGCGACATTAAAGCAACAACGGTTCGGCAATGGCAAAATCAACTCATGGGTGAAGAGTACGCCGAAACATACCTAAAAGCAATCAATAATCAGCTTTGTGCGATTTTTAACTACGCCGTTAAGTATTACGGTCTAAAAGAAAATCCTTGTCATAAAGCGGGGAGCATGGGGCGCAAACACGCAAAGGAAATGCAGTTTTGGACAAAAGGCGAATACATTAGATTTGCCGCAGCGATTGAGGACAAACCACAAATGCACGCAGCGTTTCAAGTCCTTTACTGGTGCGGCATACGTGAAGGCGAACTTTTGGCCTTGACCAAAGACGATATTGACTTTGAGGGAAGCACCATAACTATCAATAAATCCTATCAGCGAATTGGCAAGGAAGATATTATTACGGAGCCCAAAACTCCGAAAAGCAATCGTATTATCGCTTTGCCGAATTTTCTTTGCGAAGAACTTAAAGAGCATATCTCACACATCTATGATAATGGGCGCATTTTCCCATTAACCAAGCATGCCCTATACAGGGAAATGATTCGAGGTAGCAGCCAGAGCGGAGTTAAAAAGATTAGAGTGCATGACCTCAGACATAGCCACGCCTCGTTACTTATCGAACTCGGCTTTTCGCCGCTCCTGATAGCCGAACGACTCGGCCATGAGAACATAGAAACGACACTCAATACTTACTCCCGCCTGTACCCGCACAAGCAAGGAGAACTTGCTCAAACGCTGGACTCCCTGCTGAAAACCTGATTTCAGCGTCATAACAGCATCGTGGCTACCATTAAAAGAGCCCGAAAGCCTTGCAAATAAAGGCTTTCGGGCTCTCTCATCTATTTATTCCCACTCTATAGTTGCGGGGGGTTTGGAGGTTATGTCGTAGACGATGCGGTTGATGCCCTTGACCTCGTTTACGATGCGCACGGAGACCTTATCGAGCACGTCGTAGGGGATGCGCGCCCAGTCTGCGGTCATGAAGTCGGTCGTGGTCACGGAGCGCAGGGCGAGAGTGTAGTCATAGGTTCTGCCGTCGCCCATCACGCCGACCGAGCGCATACTCGTGAGCACCGCAAAATACTGGTTCATCGTACTCTCAAGCTGCGCCTTTGCGATCTCGTCGCGGAAGATGAAGTCCGCCTCGCGCAGGATATCGAGCTTTTCCCTCGTGATATCGCCGATGACGCGGATGGCAAGGCCGGGACCCGGGAAGGGCTGGCGCATGACCAGATACTCTGGCAGGCCGAGCTCACGTCCGAGGGCGCGTACCTCGTCCTTGAACAGCAGGCGCAGAGGCTCGATGATCTCCTTGAAATCGACAAAGTCGGGCAGGCCGCCGACATTGTGGTGGCTCTTTATCACCGCCGCGACATTCGTGCCGGACTCGATGACATCGGGGTATATCGTGCCCTGCGCGAGATAATCGACCGAGCCTATCTTCTTGCCCTTGTCCTCGAAAACGCGGATGAACTCCTCGCCTATTATCTTGCGCTTTGCCTCGGGCTCGGAAACTCCGGCGAGGCGGCCAAGGAAGCGTTCCTGCGCATTTACGCGGATGAAGTTTATATCCCAGTTTTTGAATGCGGCCTCGACCTCGTCGCCCTCATCCTTGCGCATGAGGCCGTGATCGACGAAAATGCAGGTGAGCTGGCTGCCGACCGCCTCGGCAAGCAGCGCCGCCGCAACGGAGGAGTCAACGCCGCCGGAGAGCGCGAGCAGCACCTTGCCGTCGCCGACCTTGGCGCGGATAGCCTCGATGGAGCTGCGCATATAGTCGCCCATCGTCCAGTCGCCCTTTGCGCCGCACACCTCGTACAGGAAGTTGTGCAGCATTTTCTGGCCGTATTCGGTGTGGTTGACCTCGGGGTGGAACTGCACGCCGTAAAAGCCGCGTGCCTCGTCGCAGATGCCGACGGTCGGACAGGCGGCGCTGTGTGCGACGAGGCGGAAGCTCTCGGGCACCTTGGCCATATAGTCGCCGTGGCTCATCCATGTGACGCTCTCCTCCGGCAGTCCCTTGAACAGACGGCAGTCTGTGTCGAAGAAGGTCGGAGTTTTGCCGTATTCGCGGGCTGTATCCGACTGCGCGGCGGTCACCTCGCCGCCGAGGTAATGCGCCATGAGCTGGCAGCCGTAGCAGATGCCCAGCACGGGTATGCCGAGCTCGAATATCTTCGGATCGACCTGCGGCGAGCCGGCTGCGTAAACGCTCTGCGGGCCGCCGGTGAAGATGATGCCGATGGGATCGTATGCCTTTATCTCGTCAATACTCATGCTGTGGGGTTTTACCTCGCAGTAGACATTGCATTCGCGGACTCTGCGCGCGATCAGCTGATTATACTGACCGCCGAAGTCCAGAACAAGTACGCGCTGATTCTGCATTCCCGTACCTCCAATTAAAACATTTCGATGCAGCCCTCGCGCTCGGCGCTGACTGAAACATATTTGATCGGGCAGCCGACGGCCTTCTCGATGTACTTCACATAGTCGAGCGCGGCCTTGGGCAGATCCTCCGGCTTGCGGCAGGCGGAGATATCGCACTTAAAGCCCTCCAGATACTCGTAAACGGGCTTGGCTCTCTCCAGCTCCTCGATATTGCCGGGGAAGTTTTCAATGCGTCTGCCGTCGAGCTCATAGGCGACGCAGACGGGGATCTTGTCCATATAGCTCATAACGTCGAGCTTTGTCAGGGCAATGCAGGTGCAGCCCTGCATCTGAGCGCCGTAGCGCGACGCGACGACATCAAAGCCGCCGACTCTGCGGGGACGACCCGTTGCCGCGCCGTACTCGCCGCCTGCCTCGCGCAGTGCGTGAGCCTCGTCGCCGAACATTTCGCAGGTGAACGGACCCTCGCCGACGCAGCTTGAATATGCCTTCATGATGCCGATGCTCTCATCCAGCTTGAGCTGCGGAACGCCGGAGCCGATGGGTGCATAGGCGGCCAGCGTGGTGGATGCGGAGGTGTAGGGGTAGATGCCGAAGTCTATATCGCGCAGAGCGCCGAGCTGAGCCTCAAACATGACGGACTTGCCGCTCTTCACGGCCTCGGTGAGGTACACGGTCGTATCGCAGACGTATTCCTCGAAGGGTTTGCCGAACCTTTCGAGCCATGCCATGATCTCGTCAACGTCGATGGGCTCGTGGCCGTAGCCGCCCGCGACGGTGAGGTTTTTCCACTCGACGATACCGGCGACGCGCTCGCGCAGGTGCTCGAGGTTTTTAAGATCGCCCATGCGCAGCGCCTTTTTCATGAACTTATCGGAGTAAACGGGGGAAATGCCGCGGCGGGTCGAGCCGAACTTCTTGTCGCCGAGCCTGTCCTCCTCCAGCCCGTCAAGGAGCTTGTGATAGGGCATGCAGATCGTTGCGCGGTCGCTGATCTTAAGGTTTGCGGGGCTTATCGCAATGCCGCCCTCGCGCAGACGCGCGGTCTCGTTAAACAGGTGCTCAAGGTCGATGACTATGCCCGCTCCGAGGACGTTGACGGTATCGTCGCGCAGGATGCCGGAGGGCAGCAGATTCAGGATGAACCTGCCCTTGTCGTTGACGACGGTGTGACCGGCATTGTTGCCGCCCTGATAGCGGACGACTATATCGTACCTTTCCGAAAGCAGATCGACCATGCGGCCCTTGCCCTCATCGCCCCAGTTTGTTCCTACGATTGCAGTTAACATTGTTTATGCTCCTTTATACATTTACATTCGCCTCAACGCCCAGCTCGTCTCTGTTCGCGTCGATGACGGGATCAAGATACTCTTTTATGAATTTTTCGGTCTGGTGTCCGGCCATGCCGGTGAAGCCGTGCGCATCGCAGAGCTCCGAAAGCTCTGCTTCCGTAAGCCCGAAGGCGGGGTCTGCCATAATGCGCTCGAGAAGATCGTTCCTGCCGCCGCGCAGCTTCACCTCCTGCGCCGCCGCGACCGAGTGGACGCGGATGCGCTCGTGCAGCTCCTGCCTGTCGCCGCCCTTGTGCTTTACGCAGTACATGAGGATGTTTTCGCTGGCCATAAAGGGCAGCTCCTCGTCCAGATGCTTTCTGCACACAGCGAGGTATACCGTCATGCCGGAGGCGACGTTTATATATAGATTAAGTATGCCGTCGGTCGCCAGAAACGCCTCGGGGATGCTCAGGCGGCGGTTTGCCGAATCGTCCAGCGTGCGTTCGAGCCACTGGCTCGAGGCGGTGAAGGCCGCGTTTTGCAGATCGCTCATGACAAAGCGCGAAAGCGAGGCTATGCGCTCGGATCTCATGGGATTGCGCTTGTAGGCCATCGCCGAGGAGCCTATCTGCTTTGATTCAAACGGCTCATCGACCTCCTTGAGGTGCGACAGCAGCCGCACGTCACTTGAAAACTTCGACGCGCTCTGCGCGATGCCGGAGAGCACCTGCATGACGCAGAAGTCAACCTTGCGCGAATAGGTCTGCCCGCTCACCGGAGCGCAGCGCTCAAAGCCCATTTTCGAGGCTATGCGCCGTTCAAGCTCCGTGACCTTCACCTCGTCGCCGTCAAAGAGCTCAAGGAAGCTCGCTCCGGTGCCGGTAGTGCCCTTGCAGCCCAAAAGCTCCAGCCTGCCGAGCTGGAAGTCGAGCTGCTCGAGGTCGTTTACGAGGTCATACGCCCAGAGCGCTGCGCGCTTGCCGACGGTGGTAGGCTGGGCGGCCTGAAAGTGCGTGTACGCAAGCGTAGGGACGTTTTTGTACTTTTCGGCAAAGCCACGCAGGGCGTCAATTGTGTTTATGAGCTTGCGCCGCACGAGAACGAGCGCTGCCCGCATGCGGATGATATCCGTATTGTCGCCGACGTAGCAGCTCGTAGCGCCGAGGTGGATTATCGGCCTTGCGTCGGGGCAGCACTCGCCGAAGGTGAGCACATGCGCCATAACGTCGTGGCGCACCTCGTGCTCGTGACGGGCGGCAGCTTCGTAGTCGATATCGTAAACGTGCGCCTTCATCTGATCTATCTGCGCCTGCGTTATATCGAGCCCGAGCTCTTTCTCGCTCTCGGCAAGGGCTATCCACAGCTTTCGCCATGTTGAAAACTTGAAGTCATCGGAGAAAAGGCGCTGCATCTCTTCTCCGGCATATCTCCCGCAGAGGGGATTTTCATAAAATTCGTGCTTACTCATCTATCTGCTTAAATACGTTTATTCCGCTGCGCTTGTGGCCGGAATTGCGGTGGAAGCGGTCGATGATCCTCTTTTCCGTGGGGCTCACCTCACCGCCGTTTATATAGCTGTCTATCGCGGCGTAGCTCACGCCCATCTCGCTCTCGTCGGTCTGCCCGTCGAACAGTCCTGCGGAGGGAGCCTTGTTTATGATGCAGCCCGGCGCTGTGAGCCATTTGAGAAACTCGATGATCTCGCTCGCGGTGAGGTCGGATATGGGGTTAAAGTCGCAGGCTCCGTCGCCCCATTTGGTGAAGTAGCCCATGTATCTCTCACTGCGGTTGCCCGTTCCGGCAACCAGGCGGTACTCGGACGCGGCAACGGCATAGAGCGTCGTCATCCTCAGTCGCGGCGCGATATTGTTGACCGCGGCGTTCGTGAGCGTCGTTATGCCCTGAAGCCTGTCTATCTCCGCCTGACGTACATCGGTCAGGTCAATGACGCGGCTTTCGATGCCGAAGTGCTCGGCGACCTCCTTGGCGTCCTTCATATCCTGCTCGAAATTTCGCTTTGACGCGCAGGGCATCATAATGCCCACCGTGTTCTCGCAGGCAAACTTGCACAGTATGCCGACGAGGGCGGAGTCCTTGCCGCCGGAGTTTCCGAAAACGATGCCGTCAACGCCGCTTTCCTCCACGAGCGCCCTTATATACTGCACTCTGTCGGCAAATTCCTTGCCGTAATCACGCATTGCTCTCAGCTCCTCTAAAAAAGGTTTTACAATAAATTTTATAATATCCGTCCGTGTATGTCAATAAGCGCCTGTCACAAAATAGCCTCCGCCGCGTCATGATGTTTAGGCGACTTTTACCCTGCTGCTTTTTCCTGCGCAGCGGAGGGTGGCTTTCTAAACGTCCGTAATTCTGCCATATGTTAGCCGCAGCAATAAATGTGCATTAGTCAATGATGTGAGACTGAAAAAAGATTGGTTCGCTGATTTAAATTATCTTACATTGTTTGCGGCTCCGAGCATTTATTCGTCAGACAAATTCGGCTGCCGCGAGCTTGTGCTGCACCTGATCGGGAGAAAGCAAATCAAGCACGGACATGGGAATGTTGTTGCTGCGATATAGATACCTCTTCATCTGTTTTTGCAAATCTTCAAAGGAATAGACGCTTGGAAAATTATAAAAGCGCCGCCGATCGTTTCGATGACTTCTCTCTGCTTTTCCGTTGTGCCAAGCTGTCCTCGGGCGAATCGTCTTGTGTATTATGTGGATATCGTCGATTGAGTTCTTTCTTTAAAGTGTGGTGTGGTAACTTGATTTTAACGAACTCAATCGCGTATTTCTATACCCTTGGTCTCACAGCTATTGTAACGCTACAACTTTCGCCGATGGCAGACTAATAAACACTTGCGCTCGTGCTGCGTATGCGGTATAATAGCATTCGCCGCATATCCGGGTGTAGCGCAGCTGGTAGCGCGCCTGCTTTGGGAGTGCCGTGGCGGTATCCGGGACGGGGTAAGTCGAAACGCCGCAAAGCCTTGCGACACCTGCGTTTGCGGGACTTTCCCCGGTTGCTGAAAGCGGCATAAAAGCGGCTTTGACCACATAAATGATCACAGACAGAAAAATCTTTGATTTTCCTTCCCACCGTGGTATAATGGTAAAAATTGAATATCCGGGTGTAGCGCAGTTGGTAGCGCGCCTGCTTTGGGAGCAGGATGCCGCAGGTTCGAATCCTGTCACTCGGACCACCTTTCTTAGAAAAACCGCCTTTTCAGGCGGTTTTTCTGCGTTATAAGTTCAATTTTTGAAGTGTGCTTGACCACATTCCAATTGTGGTCAGAGCTATAAAATGGTGATTGCAACCTCGGTATGTAAGAATGCCAAAAATCTCTAAATCCCTAACCCATCCCTAACGAGAGTATTTATGGCATTTTGCGCATAGGGCGTGACAATATCTTGAATTTTTCGGCGTTATGCACTATAATAATTTTACGGAGGGCCTTTGCGCCACCAAGGCGACCGTATGGGAGTATTCCCATGCGGTCTTTTTGCAAAAAGGGGCAGATGTATATGCGGACTAAAAGAATTATTGCTAAGTGTGAACAGTATTCAGGATACGGTGCAGGCGCTGGCGATACAGAATATTATGAATACGAATGTCCATGTGGAAAAGGAACAATTATTGAGGAGCATGACAACATTCCAGGATTTAGAGAGCATAGTGTATATCTTCACTGCACTACATGTAGCAAAGAGTATATCATTGATACTTCTGCCGGAACAAGAAACTGGAAAATCGTGCGAAAGAAGGTAAACAGGATGAAAACTCAACCGTATATTTGTAGAGTCCATATCGAAAACTTTAGAAACTTCCATTCAGTAGATTTTTCTCTTGGCGAAAAGCAGGTATTAATTGGAGAAAACGCAGTCGGCAAAAGCAATCTTCTTTACGCACTTCAACTGATTCTTGATCCAACGCTTTCCGAAAAAGACAGAATGCTTGAAGAATCCGATTTTTGGAATGGTATAGAAAACCCTATGGATGATGGGCATTATATATTGATTGAGATCTATCTCGCAAATTTCGAGGATAATAAGAATTTGCTTGCCCAGTTGGCTGATGCGTCGGTAATGGTAGAAGGCAAAGAAACATTAAAAATCAGCTACAAGTTTTTTAAAAAAGATGCTACGAAACCAGACTATAGCTACATCATTTATAAGGGAGACGATGAAAGCAGGGCTTTTACATATGAAGATCGAAAAATGCTTAATATTCGTGTGATAAAAGCCATCCGTGATGTTGAGGCAGAAATGAAAAGTTCCCGAACCTCTCCTCTAACACAAATTATTAAGCAAAAATATTCTGTCAGCAAGAGTGTACTTTTAGAGATATCAAAGGCTCTTGATGAAAAAGGTGCAGATACTTTACAAATAGGTCAAGTAAATGATTTAGAGAACAGGCTGCAACGGTTATTGAACGACATGGTGTCCTTTAGTGCAGATGAGTTCAGTATTTCTCTGAAAACAATGAATATTGATGCAACTAAACTTCTTTATGCCCTACGACCTCTAATTAACAGCCGAGAAACGGGCAACACAAGTTTGGGAATCAACAATATTCTCTATGTAGCTTTGATTCTACTACTCATTGAAGATGATACTATCAAAACATTCCTATCCGGCGATTTATATCATGAATTGATAAAACAGGATCATGAGCATTTACTTGAAAGAAGCTATGCAAAATCCGCCAGCTCCAATGACTACGCCTTGAATCTTGCGGCTCTGCAAGACACCACATTATACGATGGTCTATATGCGTTCTTTTCGGATTTTGTTCCAACAGCGAATGGTATCACCATTCTCGCTGTCGAGGAACCCGAATCGCATCTCCATCCAATTTATCAACGGCTTCTCTATCGACATATTATGAACAAAACTAACACCTCTGTAATAATCACAACTCACTCAACACATATATCCTCAGTTGCACCCATTACATCTCTTGTTCATCTAATTACGACAAAGGATGGTACCGAGGTAAATACAACAGCAGGCATTGATTTGTCTGAGGACGATTATGCGGATTTAACAAGATACATTGATGTCAAACGAGGCGAACTTTATACTGCTAAAGGTATTATTTTTGTGGAGGGTATTTCCGAAGAATATTTGATTCCCAGTTTTTCAAAAGCCAAAGGATACGACCTTGATCGTCTCGGCGTAGTGATTTGTAACATAAATTCCACGAATTTTGAACCGTATTGTCGTTTCGCAGGTTCACTTGGTATTCCTTATGTTATTATCACCGATGGTGATTATTATCATATAGTTGATGGAAAAAAGCATTTTGGAGATATTGAAGATGCAAACCATGTGGGCAAAGGCTTTGATGGGATTGATCGTATTTATCTAATGTATCAAGGCTCTGTTGATCCGGAGTATATCCATTTGAATAATAAGGAAAAGCGCACATACTTTAAAACATTTGGCGCTTATATTGGCGAATACACACTTGAGGTGGATATCTTCAAAAAGGCCACTGGGCCAGATCGAGATGTTCTATGTTCTATTTTTAATCAACTAACAAATGGTGGCCAGGTTCAAAAAAATAACTTCTCTGCAGAGCTTTCCTCTGGAAGGTATAACAAGTGTCTTTCCAAAATAGAGTCAACTTATAGCGGTATCGGTAAAGGCCGCTTCGCTCAACGGTTAGCCACTCATATATCTGCATCGATGATTCCAGAATATATATCGAATGCAATAGATGCGATTGTTGCAAAAGTTAGGTGAATGTGGTGAATGCATATTTTGAGAAAAAATTGCAGGAAATAAGAGAAGATGACATGCAGCTTGCTGCATATAAAGCTGTAAATAATACAGTTGTAATTGCTGGACCCGGAAGTGGGAAAACAACAGTTTTGACTTTGAAAGTTATGCAACTATTAGCCGAGGTGATTTATCCACCACGCGGCCTTGCATGTTTAACATATAGTACGGAGGCTGTCCGAGAATTCAAAAGTCGGTTAGTAAAGTTAGGGTTGGAAAAGCGCAAAAATGTTTTTCTTGGTACAGTTCACAGCTTTTGTCTTTCAGAAATTATTACTCCTTTCGCAGCCCTATATCCGCAATACAAAATACCCCTGCCTATCCGGATTATTTCTGAAGCTGAAAAGAATCGTCTCTTTGATTCTCAGAATTACGAGGGAACTCCAAAGCTCATTGATGTAGATAAAGAGCGCACAAGGAATATAAAAGGAATTAGTCGTGTTGCGATAGAAAGCTATGATATTGCACTAAAGGCGGCCATCTCTTTTGAAGAACTCTTGATACAAAATGGATATCTTGATTTTATCAGCATGGTGAAAAAATCTGTAGAACTCATTAAAAATGAGCCTTATGTACGCAAAGCACTTGAGGCGAAGTATCCTTGGATTATCGTCGATGAATATCAAGATTTAGGTAAACCTCTGCATGAACTTATTCTAACGCTATTAAATCTTACAAGAATTAAAGTTTTTGCTGTTGGGGACGCAGATCAATCAATTTATGATTTTCAAGGAGCTGCTCCCGATTACCTTGTAGAATTAAGCCAACGCCAAGATGTTTCTTGCATTCACCTGAAAAACAATTATCGAAGTTCACAAACAATAGTAGATGCTTCGGAATATGTTCTAAAAAGTAGCCGGGGATATATTGCTTCTGGAAAACTCAGAGACTACCACGCCAAACTCGAATTCATCGAATGTCCCAAAGGGATGGATGAACAATATGAAAGAGTTATTGAGCAGATATCCAGATTTCACACAGAAGGCATACCATACCACGAAATAGCAGTTTTAGTCGGAAATAATAAACAAGTAGCAGAATTGGCGCAAGAATGTTCCAGGCAAAATATTCCGGCGTATATTGCTCGTCAATCATTTAGATTAACAGATCTTATTATCTGGATTCAAAACTGTGCAAAGTGGGTTTCGGATAAATGCTCCGTCTCATTTGATGAAATTTGCTCAACTTGGAAATCGTTTATTTCTCAAAAGCGAATCATTAGTGAAGACGATTACTTTTTGCTTAAAAGAACAATTTTTCAAACTTTAACTGCAAGTAAGGTTTATACGGATAATCTATCGGAATGGTTATGCTATCTTGACAAAGAGGTGGGAATTGTTTCTGTTTTTACTGCTTCAGAGCGATATCCTGACGAGATTGATAATTTCAATAAGTTGCTCGAAACAGCACGAAGCCACGATACGCAGCTAACGATTAAGTTTCTAACACGGCTTGGTATCCCAGAAAATCAAGTTGTCCTAACAACCAGGCACAGTTCCAAAGGGCTTGAATTTGATGTTGTGATACTGCCAGGCATGGAAAAGGATAGCTTTCCCAGCTACTATGATAACACTCCAAGAAAACTGGCAGAAGCCCGAAGGCTTTGTTTTGTATCAGTTAGTCGTGCAAGAAAAGCGTGTATTCTTATTCGTTCAAAGAATTTGCAAAATAAATATGGGCGATGGTTCAGTAAAGAACCTTCTCCGTTTTGGGTTGCATTGCAGGAATTTCAAGATAGTCGAAGTAATTAATGAAGGCTCCATATTAGTAATTAGTGTTTTCTAATACATCCTAAAGGGATTCCCTGGACAACAAAAGTGATTCAGGGAATCCCTTTGCTTACTTAGACTACCTTCTCGAACGGTATCACCTTACACCGGCTTTCCTCCGGCGGGTCGGGAGGCTCCGGAGTAGGCGTTGCCGTGGCCGATTCCATGAAGCCGCCGATCTTCTCTGCCGCGTCTCTCTGCATATCGTTGGTGATGTGCGTATAGGTGTCCAGTGTAAACCCGGCGCTGAAGTGGCCCAGCATACTGGACAGAGTTTTCACATCCACGCCGCTGGAGATGGCCATCGTGGCGAAGGTGTGTCTGAGGTCATGAAAGCGCACATGCTCCTCGATCCCCGCGCTTTTCAGCAGCTTCCGGTTGATCCTTGACACGGCATCCGGACTCCAGTAGCCGCCCGTCCGGGGCGACGGGAACAGGATGGGGTTGTCCGGGTGCTGTTCATGCTCCTGCACCAGCAGGTCGACGGCCTGCTGTGACAGTGCTACCTTGCGGACGGAGTTTTTCGTTTTCGGCTCCGTCACATCCAGCTCGCCCTCCATGCGGGTGACCTGCTTATTCACCGTCAGAATGCGTCCTTTCACATTCAAATCTGTCCACTGGAGCGCCAGCAACTCACCCCGGCGCAGGCCACTGGACAATTCCAGATAGAACATGGGCAGGACACCGTACTTCTCCGCTTCCTGAAGGTATCTGCCGATCTTCTCCGGCGGCAGGATGGTCATCTCTTTCTTGTCCTTGGGCGGGATGCGGCAGTTCTCGCAGGGATTATATGGGATGAGCCGCTCCTTCACCGCCTGCTTCAGCGCCGCCTGCAGCACCGCGTGGACGCGCCGCACGAAGGTGTTGGATAGCGCTTTGCCGTTCTGCTTCGACCCGCGCTGCATCCTGCCGTTTTCCTTGGTCTCGTTGTACATCCTCTGGATATGGATGGACGAGAGCTGCCTGAGCTTGATTACACCGATGGCCGGGATGATGTGGTGTTCGATGATCCCTTCATAGCCCTTGGCGGTGTTGTAGCGGATGTTGGGCTTGCTGTAAGTCTCAAACCACAGTCGGCACCAATCCGCTACGGTGTAGTCGCCCGTGTGATGGATGGGAACGCCCCGGTTTTCCCGAATGGCTTTCGCCAGCTTTTCCTTGCACTCTGCCTGGGTCTTGGCGGACACACTTTTCTGGATGGCCTTGCCGGTGACCGGGTCGATGCCCTGGGTATATCTGCCCTCCCAGCGGCCGCTGGGCTTTTTACGGATGCTGCCCTCGCCGTTGGCTCGTTTCTTTGCCATTTATGATCCCTCCTTTTTAACACAAACACATACCACAGAATCTCCGAAATAGCTATTACAATATTTCGGACTTTTTTGTAGCCTGCTCGTCGATCCATTCCATGAATTTGTCACGGGGAACGATGATGCGGCTGCCCAGAGTGATGGTGGGGAAATCCCTGCGGTGGGCTACCTCGTAGGCGTGAGCCAGTCCGATACCCAGCACATGGGACACATCCTCCACGGTCAGCATCAGTGGGAGTTCATCAAACGAATTGTATTTGGATTTTCTCATTCAGTTCCTTTCTACCTTTCGCCTGGAAAGGTTTTATTCTTTGTTTTGCGCCCCAGTTTTTGAGCCGCTTACATCGTCATGTCAGGCTACTGCTCCTCATGGTCGTCCGGCTTGTGCCCCAAGGCCATGCGCTTCTCCTGCAGCTTTTTCAGCCGCTTGCGGTCGATCTGGATTCCGCCGGGGCGGGACTTGGGGACGGAGTTGTCCCGGAAGATCCGGCTCATGTGATAGAGCAGCCGGGTCACTGCCAGCATCGCAGAGGGCGGACGGTTTTCCTCCAAATGGTTCAGAAGGTACTGTGCATACTGATTGCCTTGCTCGGCGGATTGGGCCATCCAATATGCGGCTTTCTCCTCGTCGTGGGGTACCTCCTTACCAGCAAGGTATAGCTTGCCCAGCATATACTGGGCGTAGGGGTTTCCCCGCTCTGCTGATCGTGCGAACCACTCCACGGCGGCATCACTATTTCGTTTGATCAAATCACCTTTGAGCAGTTCTTTGGCCAGCCGGTACATGGCGTAGTGTCTGCCGTTGACCGCAGCGGTGTAGAGCCAGTTCATCCCCTTCCGGGTATCCCGCACTTCCAAATCATCCGAGAGGTATAACTTAGCAAGGGAATATTGTGCCACCAGATGTCCCTGCTCCGCCGCCTGCTCGAACCAGTACCGGGCTTCCGCCGAGTCCGGGATCAGCAGAGGGCCGTCCCGCCAGAGCTTTCCCATCAGGTACTGCGCATACATATCGCCGCTTTCCGCCAGCTTTTCCATTTCAGAGACGGCTTCGCCGCGCTCCTCCATGGTCAGGCTCTCGTCCCGGATCACATCCCGGAGCGCCCAGTAGTCGCAAGACTCGTTTTGGAATTCCTCCGGCTCATCGTACTGGCCGAGATTCTTCTCCTCGAAGGTGAGCTCATCCAGCCGCAGGCGCTCCGCTTCCTGAATGACCGCGTTCTTGATCTTCCGGAACTCCTTTTGCTGTGAGAGCGGGATGCGTTCCTGGGGCTTGTCATGGTAGTAGGCATCCACCTTGCCCTGAAGCATCAGCCACCGGTCATAGCACTTACTCACGCCAGGGAGCCGCTCCATCTCATCAACAATTTCATCCACCAATTTCTTCAGCCGCTTTGGGAGGTAGCCGTAGGATTTCTTGCCCTTGACTGTTTCAAGCTGCGCCGCCAGCTCCAGCATGAGCCGCTCGGCATCCGGGTGGTCGCACATACTATCCCGCATGGTCCGCACCAGCTCGAGCATTGCCCGCCGCGCCTCCCGTACCAGCTCATCTCTGGAATCAGACTTCTGTTCGTAGAGATGGAGCATTTCGTTGCGGAAAATATCGTTGGTGAGTTTGGATTTGATCTGACGGATACCTTCCTTGGAGAGATAGGCCTGTCCCGGCTTTGCGGACCATGCCATCATGTGGATGTGTGGGTGCTCGCCCTCGTCGTGGAAGGCGGCGTACCAGCGGAAGTCACCGGGCGGGATCTTCATCGCCGCCGCAATGTCGTTGCGGTGCGCCCGGATAAGATTTCGCCACGCCGCGGCGTTATCAAACCCAAGCCGGGCAGCATCCTCACGTTTGAGGGAGATGATGTGCGTCCATACATTTCCGGTGTAGCTCTCTAACTCTGCCATGGCCTTCTCCAGTGAAACGGAATCACCATCACCGAACAGACCGTGAGCGCCGATGCGCTCGGCGCGTGGCCGGGTGGCAATGTACTTCATGTACTGCTCCGACTCGTGAATGGAATCCCAGTTGGCTTCGAGAGCCAGCGTGATGAACGCAGAGGCGTTGACCTTAGTGGGTTTCGTCAGGTAGTCCTCGTACTCATAGAGCGTCTTGCTGTCCGGGAAGTCTTTGACCAGTTTTGCGATGAGCCGCTCCTGCTTTCGTGTGGGCGGACGGTCATCTGGGATAAGCTCCACCCGCTCCCGCGTTGCGATGTAGCGAAGGTATCCGGAGGCCCCGCCGGTGCTTTTGATATAGGGACTCTTGAGGATCAGTCTTGCCATTCGTCATCATCCCAGTCCGGCTCCTGACGGAAGCGTGCGTACTTTTCCAACGAGATGAGACCGTTGGTGGCTTTCACATTGCGGACGCTCTGCGCCCGTCTGCGTTTCAAATCTTCCCGATCCATCTCGAACGCTTCTGCGATAATACCGTTGGTCATGTCCTGCTCCACGTTTCTTGTGAAGCTGCTTCTGGCAATGTAGTCCTCCATTCTGCGCAGTCTGCCGTCAATGGCAGACTGGATCGCCATAGGCAAAAGCGTTTGGTTGTCCTGTATCTCCAGATGGTCCACATAAAAGTTCACCGCCTTTTCCACGAACTCATTCATACTTTGGCAGTTGTCAGCGGCGTACCACTGCTCGATCCTTCTTCTGGTTTTCGGCTGCATTCTCAGAGCCAGCCGTTCTCTGGTTTCATTGCCCATAAATTCCTCCATTTCTCTGTAAGACATCCTCGAAAAGCCCTGCAGCACGGGGCTTTTCGGGGAAGCTGACGCCATCGGCGCTTTTTTCGTCTCTCAAAGACGCCAGCTTCAAGCTCCCGAAACTGCCCGCACTGCGGGCAGAAGTGACGGCTGCGGCGGCGCTTGCGACGCCATGCCTTTATCCTGCTTTGCGTCGTCACAAGCTCCACATCCCTCATTTCCGCCCAAAAGGGTGAAAAATCGGTCGTTATGCCGCTCCTCCTTCTCCCACCGAACCCGCTTCGCTGGGCTTCGGCGGGAACCCTGTTGTCCCCGCAAACTCCTCCGAAAGCGGCTCAAATTCGTCCTTAAGCCCTTGGGGGCGGCTGGGACTCGGCTCTTCTTGGAAAGGCGCACACGGGGTGTTCTGTCGGCTTTGAGCATTGGACTTTTTGAGGAGTTCTGCCACACGATAGCGGGCGGTAACCTCCTCCACCTGCCGGAGCTGCCGCTCATAGAATGCTTCGAGTACACCTTGGATAGGGCGAACGGTGTAGAGTAGATTTCCGTTCAGGGGTCTGCCATCTTTGCTTCGTACCATCGTCGGCTCCGTGTAGATGAGACCTTTCTCCTCCAGCTGCCGCACATACTTTGCCACCGTATTTTCACTCATGCCGATCGCATGGCCGATGGTTTTGTAACTGGGGTAGCACTGGTAGGTCTTACGATTCTCGCACCGGAGCAGATAGGAATAGAGGGAGATCTCACGAAAATCCAGACCGATGCTGAATATCTCGTTTGGTACCATAAAATAGTTTTTCTCTGCACTGCGCTTGGGCCATTTGTTGAAACTCAATTCATACCTCCTGTATTGTCGTAGAGTCCGATGACGCTCACACAGGGGACAGAAAAAATTTCATTGCTTTTCTGCTGTTTACCTGATATACTTTTATCAGTAGATTTGTGCGTGCCTGTGTGTGCGCCGAGCCGCCGGACTGTTGCCGCAGTCGCGGCGGCTTTTATTTTGCGGGTGTGCTGTGTGATCCACATTCCTCCTTTACCCTCATCTGTAAACTATCTTTTTCACCTCCTCCGTGTTAGAATAAAAAGAGACCGTGCTCCCGGGAGCACGGCCAGAGATGGAATGACCGTCCGAGCGGATTGCCGTATGGCGGAGAGCGCTCATGCTCTCATAGATGCTCTGTCGAAGACCATGTGGATTCGTCGGCGCGGATGCCGTGCCGTACCGAACCGAAGGAAACTCCACCCGGGTGAAATTATCCTTCTACTATTACTTAGAGAAAAATCGCAAAATCGGAAGGTCTGGAATTGTAAACTTTTTGTGAATACAGAAAGGGCGGTGAGCTCATGTCCTTCAAGGATACCCAATCTTATAAAGAGCTTCAGGCAGATTGGCGCTGGATACACGAAATGGACCCGGAAGCTGCCGCCGCTGCAGACCAATGGGTGAAGGAGCATCCGGAGGAGTGGAAGGAGCTGGAGCATATGCTCTACTACAGCGAGGCGAACTTTCACAAGCGTGTAGCACCGGACGCTCTGGAGGATGTGGACATAAAACAGCCCCGATCTTACAATCTGGAAGCGTTCCTGCCGGAGGAAGTACGCAATGCGATTTACAACGACAGACGTTGGTTCGACCGAAGCAAGTATCTGCCAGAGGGTTCTGATGAAGATCCCTTCATGTATTTGGACACCCAAATCTATGACGCCTTGCATGCACTGACCGAACTGCAGAGGGAGATTTTGTTCCGCACGATCATCAATGGCGAGTCCACTGAATCCGTCGCACAGGACAAACAGTGTTCGTCCAGAAACATCCGGGAGATCCGAGCTCGTGCGCTTCGACAGATACGGGCCAAAATCAAAATACGTGAAGGCTCCGGCAGGCCCGGCGTTGTTATCATTGTTTTGCTGTTTGTGCTGCTTATTGGTGTTCCGCTTGTTTGCTGGGGAGAACAGCTTTGGACCGCATATCCCTGGCTGGAGCCTGTGGCTGCAGTGCTTGGCGTATTGTTTCTGGTGTTCATGTTTCGAAAAGGCTCTCGCAGAGAGGCAGAAAGTCTGCTGCGCCAGCATTGGGCCAGACTGAATGGATCACAGAAAAATCAATGACTACGAAAGAGGGAGTGAAGCACCGCAAGTGCTTCACTCCCTCTTCAGCCTGTCAAAGAACCCCCGTTTTCAGTATGCGAAAACGGGGGTGTTGCTATAA
>CAVFCI010000024.1:0-28326 GCA_963620985.1 Hallerella sp.
TCGAGCTCCCCCGCTGCGCGGATGTTTTTCCTCAGCAGCATAGGTTCTTTGACAGTCTGAGGACACTGCTGTACCCTTACGGGTATCGCAGTGTCCGTTTTATTTCTTCAGCTTTCCATCTGCTTTCCGAGGAAGGATGCCACGGTCTGCGTGAGCTTAAGCTCAAGGTCGCTGCCGGCAGCCGCCTTGGGGCTTACGAACATCACGCAGCCGAGTATGTCGCCCTCGCTGACGATCGAGGACGCGGCGGAAACGAAGTAGCGCTCGTCGCCGTCAAGGACGTGTACGCCCTCCGTGCCGTCGCTGCGCAGACTGCCTCGCTGCTCCATGATCTGCTCAAGCTCCGGCGATACGCGCTTTTCCAGAAGCTCGCGCTTTGACGCGCCGGAGACGGCAATGACGCTGTCGCGGTCACACACCGCGGCTATCGCGTCGGTCGAGCGGTGCATACTGTCGCATATCTGCGCGGCAAAATCGCTCAGCTCCCCGATGGGCGAATATTTTTTGAATATGACCTCACCGTCGCGCTCGGTGAATATCTCCAACGGGTCGCCGTTGCTGATGACATTGACACGGAAAACCTTGTCCTCGCGGCCTTTTGAGGACTGGATCAGCACATTTTCGATATTTCCCGTGCCTCGCTTAAAATTTGCGGCATCCTCCGTTTCCACGGGGAGGGTTCCGCAGCGCAGCAGCATGTCGATGTCGGCTTTGAGCCTGATCTCCAGATGATCCTCAAAGACGAGAATCTTGTCGATCAGCAGTTCCAGGTCATTCCGCTCCAGCTTGTCCTTTTCCAGAATATCGTGGAACACGTCGATGGCCGTTTTGGCCACGCGGTTGACCTGAATGATGGTGTTGCGCTTATCGGACAGCAGGTCGATCTGGTGGTTGATGCCGTCGATCTTCTTTTGGAGGTCTGCTTCCATCTCGTCGTACAGTGCCTCGATGGAGGCTTCCTGCTCCGGCTTTTTCATGATCTCCCGGATGCGCTGGCGCTTTGTGACCTTCAGTTCCTCGGTGAGATCGGCCAGCACCGCCGCCAGATTGTCAGCAGACTGCTCCGTTTCCGCCACCTGCTCGGTCTCGCGCTTCAGCTCCTCGTTGAGCTGCACCAGCATGGCGGCAGAGCTGTCCGCCAGCTTGCGCACATAGCTTTTCAGCAGCTCGTCCAGCCGGTCAACGCGGATGTGGTGGCTGGTGCAGCCCTTGAGACCGCGCCGGTGATACGTCCCGCAGGTGTAGGCGGGGGCCAAGTCGCTGCGGCTCATGGCGAACAGCGGGCTGCCGCAGTCGCCGCACTGCAAAAAGCCGGAGTACACATTGTCGTTGATCTTCACGCCGCGGTAGTTGCTGCGGCTGCGCTTTTCCCGCAGAGCGCTGGTGATGGCGAAGGTGCGGTAGTCGATGATGGCTTGATGGTGGTTCTCGATGACGATGTGCTCGTCGTCGTTGCGCTTGATCTCCTTGCCGTTGATCTTGGCGCGGGTGTACTTGCCCTGCCGCAGCGTGCCGATATAGAAATCGTTGTCCAGAATGCCCTGCACCGTGGCGATGGCCCATGCGTTCTTGGCCTCCCGCTTGGTCTTCTTGCCTGCCGCTTCCTTGCGCATCCGCTCGGACATGCGCGGCGTGGGGACGCCCTGATCGGTGAGGTAATTGGCGATTTTCTTGTAGCCCCAACCGGCGTTGCAGTAGAGGTCAAAAATCTTGCGGACGGTTTCGGCCTCCGTGGGGATGATCTCAAACTGCTTGTCCTCGGTGACAAGATAGCCGTAGGGCGCGGCGCAGATCCACTCGCCGTCGTTCTGCCGCCGCTTGATGACATTGCGCACCTTGCGGGAGGTGTCCGTGACGGGCATCTCGTTCACAAGGAATTGGAACTGAATTTTCAGCCAGTCGTTGTCGTTGGGAAAGTCCACCCCGTCCCCGATGGAGACGATCCGGACACCCGCGTCACGCAGGTCCTCCAGCTCCACAAGGCCGCGGCTGTTGCGGCGGGAGAATCGGGAAAAGTCCTTGATGATGAGGATGTCGTACTTGTGCTGCATCAGCCCCCGGCGCATCTCCTGATAGCCCTCGCGCTGCTCGAAAGTGTAGCCAGAGCGGTCGCGGTCTTCAAAAAACGTCAGCGTGCTGCCGGGGAAATGGGTCTTTACATAGTCCTCGATGATGGCCTTCTGGTTCTCGATCGAGATGTTCTTCTGATCCTGCTCATCATCCACGGAAATGCGGGCATAGCCCGCGATGTCAAAGCGTTCGATCATGTCGGCTCACCGCCTTTTAAGTATTTTGCCATCTCCCGGTCGAAGTCGGAGATGTATGTTGCCCATCGACGGTAGTTACCGAGGATTTCTCGGTAACTGTTTTTGGCTTCATTTTCCATTTGCGTGCTCCTCTGTGTTCTCTGTTCGTTCTGGAAGCTGCGCCGCGTCGGTTACGATGTCCGTGACGAGCTGGCGGAAGCTCTCGGCGTTCTGCGAGGTAACGACCGGCTTGCCGGTCTCGGCTTCCAGCGCCTTGCGGGCAATGCCCGCCACGTTGCCGCCCCGGCGGGCGACCGTCTGATTTTTGGCAAAACCCTGCGGCTGTTCGGCCTTGGCAATGTCCGTGGTGGAGGCCTCGGCCAGCATGGTCAGCACCAATTCCAGATTGCTCATGTTGTCCCGGAGATTTTCCTTCTTCAAGCCCTTGAAGTCCTTGTACTGCCGTGTGCTCATGCCCGACCACGCGCGGGTGATCTCGTCCGTGAGAATGGCGTACTCCTTTCCCTTCTGCACGCCGCGCTTGCGCCACTCGTCCGTCAGCTCGTTGCGGACGCGGATAGACAGCAGCCGCTGATGTACCCACTCCTCGGAGTAGCCCTTTTTCAGATATGTTTCCAGCGCGCGGTCGATGGCCTGCTCCGGGTCGATGGTTTCCTCGATGCGTTCCCGGCCCACCATCGCCAGCCACGCCTTGAAGGGTTCAGCTTTCTTAGAGGGAATGGACTGGATAATGCGCAGGAGCTGCTCCGGGTCGGCAACGTCGGTGAGACGGTTTTTGCCGTCCGCTGCCCGCATTTTCAAAGCGTGACAGTTTGTCACGGTTTCGTTGCCCTCTGCCTTGAGCCGCTGCTTCAGCTTGCGCCAGTATGCCGTTGGGTCAGCGCTGTCGGCCAGGACTGCGACCACATCCACGATGGAGAAATACCATTCTTCCCGTTCCGCATCCCATGCCACACGAATCTTCTGATCCTCGAAAAGCTGAATCGCGCTGTTCTCCGGTTCTTTCATCTGATACCCTCCGTTCTTAGCAAGCCATAATTCACCGCGTTACCACTTACGGCAAATTGCGCATCCCGTTCATCGAATAACATTGTATCATATGAATTGAGGATGTGCAACCGGAAAATGACCTGCTGAACGAAGAAAAGCGGGATGATTCATAGACGAATCACTCCGCTTTTTCACCTATGTTAGGCATTGCGCTTTTTATCCATATGTAGTATAATTAAGTAATAAAAATGGCTTAATCCCAACGTTTTTCGGGTGGGACATAGCGATTTACGGGAAGCACTGAAATTCCCCTGCTTAGCATACTATTGCGGCGGGGTTGACGGGAACGAAATACCATGTATAAGAGATTTGGAAAACGATTGATTGATATATTGCTGTCGCTTGCGGGGTTGATCCTCGCCTCGTGGCTGTATTTGCTCATCATGATCGCCATTGAGATCGACGACCCTGGCCCTGTGTTCTTCTCTCAGAAGCGGGTGGGTATCCATAAAAAATATTTCCAGCTTTACAAATTCCGCAGCATGAAGATGTCTACGCCCCATGATATGCCGACGCATCTGCTGGAAAATCCGGAGCAGTACATCACGCGCGTCGGAAAGTTCCTGCGCAAAACATCTCTCGATGAAATTCCTCAGCTCTGGAATATTCTCCGGGGCGATATGAGTGTCATCGGCCCCCGGCCTGCCCTCTGGAATCAGGAGGACTTGCTGGCAGAGCGGGATAAATACGGTGCCAACGATGTAAAGCCCGGCCTTTCCGGCTGGGCGCAAATCTGTGGTCGGGACGAACTGGAGATTGCGGACAAGGCCCGACTGGACGGAGAGTATGTGCGGCGCATGAGTTTCGCCTTTGACTGCCGCTGCTTTTTCGGGACGGCCATTTCCGCCCTGCGGGGCGACGGTGTGGTCGAGGGCGGCACGGGCGAGCTGCATAAGATGGAGAAATGAGTAAAAATGGAAAGTAACCGACATCCCAAACTACTTTTAGTTGCTAATGTTGCGAAAGAACATGTTTTGAAATTTCATATTCCGACCATTTCTATGCTCAAAGATCACGGGTGGCAAGTTGATGTCGCGTGCAAAATGGATGCGCCTATTCCTTGTTGCGACCATGCGTTTAATCTACCGATTGAGCGTAATCCGTTCCATTTCAAAACAGTAAAAGCCATTGCAGAATTGCGGCGTATTATTCAAGAAAACAATTACGACATTGTTTACTGCCACACCGTGACCGGGAGCCTTGTTGCACGTTTAGCAGCAAAACCGTTTCGGGAAAATGGTGTTAAGGTTATCTATCTTGCGCACGGATTCCACTTTTATCACGGTGCACCTTTGAAAAAGTGGATCATTGGATATCCGATGGAGCGAATTCTTTCGGAATTTACAGATGTACTTATCACAATCAACAAGGAAGATTATGCTTTTGCAGTCAAGCATTTCAACAAGCCAAAAATTCAAAGAATTGACGGAATAGGTGTTGATCTAAGTAAATACCAAATTGACTTTGCTCCAGAGCAAAGAGACCTTTATCGAAAAAAGCTTGGCTTTGCCGAAGATGATTATGTTGGAATTTACGTTGCCGAATTGACAAAATTGAAGAATCAAAGCTCCTTGATTCATGCGACAAAGCTTATTCAAAAATCAATCCCCGAATTTAAGCTTCTTTTAGTAGGGCCAGACCATTTAAACGGAATGTTAGCCGAAGAAGCGAATGGCTTACCAACCGGAAGTATTGTCTTTACCGGGTGGCGTAGTGATGTTTGCCAATTGCTGCGCTCGTCAGATATTGCACTTGCCTCAAGCACTTCTGAGGGGTTGGGGTTGAATATCATTGAGGCAATGGCTTGCGGCCTTCCAGTCGTTGCTTATGACAATCGCGGACATCGCGAGATCATCTCTGACCAGATAAACGGCAGGCTGATTCCGCTCAACAATTGCTCGGCACTTGCTAAGGCAGTAATTGAACTAAGAACATCTCCCCAAAAGGTTAAAAACTTCACGCAGAATGCGAGTGAAAGCATATTGCGGTTTAATACAGATAATGTTTTGCGGGAACTATATGAGATTTTAGAATTTCCTGAGTATAGCACAATGGATTGTTAAAAGAGGAAATCGATGAGGCAATTAATTCTACTCTATTGGGGTTGTGTCTTTCTGATGTATCTATCCCAAGCCTATTATCCAACAACTGCACAGTTGAATGGGCCGCAAATCAGCAAACGCCATTTCATGCTGCGTAAGGCGGATGTTTTTATGGTCGCAGTGATCGTGTGGATGACATGCTTTTCTTTCTTAAGAACAAGTTACAACGACACCGTTCATTATATTTACTTTTGGACTCGAGCACTAAGTGTATCTGATTTTATTGAAAGTGGTGCTTTGCTTGATTTAACTGGAAACCCGCTTTCACTGTTTTGGGAATCGTTTTCTCACACGATTTCTGAAAATTATCATGTTTATTTCCTGCTACCAGCTTTTTTAAGTAGTTTTGCAGTTATCAGGTTATTTAAGGAATACTCGGTTTCACCAGCCTTCAGCCTGTTGATATTTTGCTCGATTGGTACATACATCATGTATATGGCAGCATTAAAACAGTGCTTTGCAATGTTCTTTTTGTTGCTGAGTATTCCTTACGCGGAGAAAAAACAATACATTCGATTTTATATTTTGGTTGCAATTGCAATCCTGTTTCATACCCATGCATTTATGTTTGCCATTCTGCCCCTCCTGTTCAATAAACCGTGGGGAAAGGTTACCTGGATTGGACTTGGTGCTGCATTGTTTGCAATGGCTACATATGATTCTACCCTCGGTGCATTTATGGAATATGCGCAGTCGCTCGGTGCGCTAGTTGACGAAAGCGAACTGTTTGATGGGTATAAAATTAACTTTTTAAGAGTTGCTGTGTATTGGGTTCCTTCTATTTTGGCATTAGTATTTCGTAAACGATTGTTTGGGAACTCTTCCAGACTCGAAAACCTTTTCTCCAATATGGCGATTGTCAGTTCCATTATTCTAATGATTGGTTTGGTACAAGGTGCGAATCTGTATGCCCGTATGGCAGCCTATTTTGAAATAGCTACAGCACTTACACTCCCTTGGATGATAAAGAAATTGTTCACGAAGAGGTCTGCACAATACGTGACAATCTGTGCAGTAGTGCTCTACTTTGGTTATTTTCTGTATGAGTTTGCTGTGTCCAAAAACTTCGGCAGTGACTACTCAGCGATTACACTTTGGCAGTTTGTCAGAGAACTAATTCATACCTAATAACACCATATGGAGGCCGTTATGCAAAACTATGTGCCGCTTGTGTCTATAGTTATCCCCATTTATAAAACACAAGCATTCCTTGGGCAATGCATCGAAAGTGTTCTATCCCAAACATACCATAATTTAGAGATTATTTTAGTGGATGATGGCAGCCCGGATCAATGCCCACAACTGTGTGATTGTTACGCCGCTCAGGATAATCGGATTAAAGTAATCCACAAAGAAAACGGTGGACTTTCTTCTGCCAGAGAAGCAGGAATCCGAAACGCCAATGGCGATTATATCGTTGTAGTGGACAGCGATGATTGGCTTGAACCAAACACAGTTGCGGAATGTGTAGAGATAGCACTTAGAAATGATGCGGACTGCGTCATGTTCGGATATGTACGGGAATATCCCAAAAAGAGCATTCCGGCGTACCTTTTTGATTCTGATTTTTCTTACGAAGTGTCCACTTCAGAGGAGAAGATTCATCGTAGAATTGTTGGACTGATAGGCGATGAATTAAAGAATCCCCAGCAGATTGATAATCTTTCTACTGTCTGTATGAAGTTATACAGGGCTGATGTCGCTAAAAAAGGAAGGATCGTCAGTGAGCGAATCGTCGGCACATCAGAGGACAGGATTTTCAATCTCTATGCACTTGATGGGTGCAAAATCAGTTACATCAACAAATGCTTCTACCACTACCGTAAATCCAATGTGCAGTCCATCACAACACAGCACAAGCCTAATCTTGCAGAAAAATGGGACGTTATGTATGGCATCATGCAGGAGTATATAGACGGCTCCGGTCGGGCGGACGAGTATCATACGCCGTTTTTGAATCGTGTCGCTTGCGGCATGATTGGTCTTGGCCTAAATGAGATCGGCAGCACGGAAAGCATATGGAAAAAGTTGCAGCACCTTCGTGCGATATTGGATAAACCGTTATATGTGGAAGCGTTCGCACAGTTGGATACCTCATACTGCGGCGCAAAGTGGAAGTTATTTTTCCTGCTCTGCAAAAGGCGCTGGACATTTTTACTGGCAGTACTGTTGCAAATCATGAATTATCTGCGGTCACGGATGGCCGCATAAGGAAGTGTACTATGGCAAAGGTTTCGATCATCATGGGCATCTATAACTGCGCGGCGACGCTGCCGGAGGCCATCGACTCTATTCTTGCGCAGACCTTTTCAGATTGGCAGCTCATCTTGTGTGATGACGGCTCAAAGGATAACACCTATACTGTAGCCGAAACATATCAGGAAAAATTTCCCGATAAAATCGTTCTCCTTCAAAACGAACGAAATATGGGGCTGAATCACACACTGAATCGCTGTCTGCACGTTGCCACCGGTGAATATGTGGCTCGGATGGACGGAGACGATATCTCCCTTCCGACCAGACTTGAAAAGGAAGTTGCATTTCTGGATGCGCATCCTGAATACGCCATCGTCAGCACCCCTATGATTTTCTTCGACGAAAGCGGCGATTGGGGTCGAAGCTATGCCATTGAGAAGCCGACAAAACGTGATTTTATCAAGCATAGCCCAGTTCATTGTCATGCGCCCTGTATGATCCGCCGCGAAGCATATCTGGCGGTAGGAGGCTATACCGAAGATAAGCGAATGCTCCGCTTTGAGGACGTTAATCTCTGGTACAAGCTCTATGCCAAGGGGTATATCGGCTACAATCTGGACGAGCCGCTCTATAAAATGCGTGATGACCACGCGGCGGCAAACCGTAGGAGCATGAAGTCGCGTATGAACGGCGTGTATGTAACCTATGTTGGATTTAAGCTGTTTCAGTTTCCGTGGTACATGTACGGATACGTCGTTATTGATTTCCTTAAGCATTTTGTTAAAGGAATCATGCCGGAATGGCTGTATATGAAATTTCATAAAAGATCAGTCAGGCACTGGTGAGGGAGAAAAGCAAAGTGAAAATATCAGTAATAATTCCAGTATATAACACGGGGGGGGTACTTGTCACGGTGTCTTGATTCAGTCCTCAACAATACCTACAGAAATTTAGAGGTCATTTGTATCAACGATGGCAGTACAGACGAAAGCGAAGCAATTCTACGGCGTTATGCAGAAAAAGACGGGCGGGTCATCGCGGTAAACCAGAAGAATGCAGGAGTTTCCGCAGCTCGTAATACCGGCTTGGATATGGCAACGGGTGATTATATCGCCTTTGTCGATTCCGATGACTGGGTGCACCCGCAGTATTTTGAGATTTTGCTTTTTGCAATAAGCAGCACCAATGCAGACGTTGCAGCATGTCAGTTTTCACAAGTAAGTGAGGAAAACGAAGCCTTGCTTACTCCCTTAACTTTCAAAAAAGAAGATATATTATGCACCACAGTTGCCGATGCGATTCGTGATAATTATATAAAGCGAGCAGTCTGGGGACGACTTTATAAGCGAGCGCTTGTAAACGGGAAGTTTGAAACTGGCCTAACTTGGGGAGAAGATGCAGTATTTAACTATTGCACCTTAGCGACAAACACACTATCTGCACCGTTCTCACGCATTAAACTTCCACTATATTTCTATTTTTCACGAGAGACATCAATTACAAATACCGTAAGTTCAAAGCGTTATTTGGAGTTGGCCAAATGGTATCTTGAGAACTGGAGCAATGAGCACTTTTCAACCACCGTAAAGGCCATCTTGCTGGAACAGGCAGCAAAGGAACTGCTGGCGTTCAGATACAGAGAGGCTTTCAGCGCAGAGCCAATCTGCATAGACGCGCTGATACGGCAGTGCAGGACATACATAGCCAGTTCGAAGCTCCTCACTTCAAAAAAGCAGGCACTTTACAGCCTGCTGTTCACAGTTCCATCTTTGTATAGGCTTTTCCGCATTGTTGATGACCCTACTATGCTTCAATGGGAAAAACAAATGAGGACGAAGTGCCAATAGTGGCAAATACAAATTATGAAAAAAATTCTGTTTCTTATCCATGACCTCGGCCAAGGCGGTGCTGAAAAGGTGCTGGTCAACTTGGTCAACAACATGGATCGTTCAAAATTTGATATCTCTGTGACAGTGCTTTTTGGCGGCGGTGTGAACGAGCAATTCCTTGCGCCAGATATCCACTTTCATGCGGTATTTCCGCAAGAAGTACCGGGTAACAGCAAGCTAATGAAGTTGCTGACACCGCCCCAGCTTCACCGAATGTGCGTGAAGGAGCATTACGATATCGAGGTCTCCTATCTGGAAGGCCCTTCTGCGCGTGTCATCAGTGGTTGTAAGGACGTGAACACCAAGTTCGTATCGTGGATCCACGTGGAGCAGCATACAATGGAGCGCCTGTCTGGTTCGTTCCGCAGTGAGCGCGAAGCGCGCAAGTGCTATGACCGCTTTGACCAGACCGTGTGCGTTTCACAGTATGTCCATGATGACTTTTGCCGCATCCTGAATTTTCAGAAGCCATGCCGTGTGCTGTACAACACGGTGGAATCCGAGAAAATACTGGCTAATGCAAATGATGCTGCACCAGAGTTGATGGATGACGGGAAAATACGACTGATGGCGGTTGGAACACTCAAGGAATCCAAGGGCTATATGCGGCTGCTGTCCATTATCAAGCGTCTGAGGGATGAGAAATATCCCGTCCATCTCTACATTCTCGGTATTGGCCCGCTTCAGCAGGAAATGGAACGATATATTCAAGCAAGTAACCTGCAAGAAGCTGTCACTCTGCTCGGCTACCAGACCAATCCCTATAAGTATGTCTCAAAGTGTGACCTTTTCGTCTGCGCCAGCTTTGCAGAGGGATTTTCAACTGCCGCCACCGAGGCGTTAATTGTAGGGACACCGGTCTGCACCGTTGAAGTTTCTGGCATGAAAGAAATGTTGGGTGAACACAACGAATGGGGCATTGTAACTGAAAACAGCGAGAAAGCGTTGTATCAAGGAATCAAGGATTTGCTCGACCATCCGGACAAGCTTGCCTACTATAAAGAAAAGGCTATCGAGCGAGGCAAGACCTTCAGCACGGAAAATACTGTCCGTGCAGTGGAGAAAATGCTATTAGAATTGTGAGAGAATATATGATTACTGTCGTTGTCCCTGTTTACAATTTAGAACAGTTCCTCCCCCGCTGCATGAATTCATTACTTAGCCAGACATCCCACAACTTCGAGATCATCCTTGTAGACGATGGGTCAGCGGATGGCAGCGGTGCATTGTGTGATGAATATGTCGCTGCGCATCCCAGCATTGTTCGTTGTATTCATAAAACCAATGGCGGGCTGTCTTCTGCCAGAAATGCGGGCATAAATGCTGCAAATGGAGATTACGTAATCTTTCCGGATCCTGACGATTGGGTAGAGCCAAACTACTTAGAACATCTGAGTATACTTCAAGCACAATACCATGCTGATTTGGTGTGTACTGGTCACTATATCGATTATGATACAAAGAGTATTCCTGAGAACCCTAATCAATCCTTGCATATCATGTCCGGAAGAGAAGCGCAGTCTGCGCTGCTAATTCCGCCGCGTATGAGCGGTTTCGCATGGAACAAGCTTTACCAATTGGACATAATTCGAGAGAATAACCTTCAATTTCTGGATGACGTAGGAACGACAGAGGATCTTGATTTTGCGTTCCGCTATCTGCAATTCTGCAATACGGTGTGCTTTGATCCGTCCAAGCGTACATACCATTACTACCAGCGCAGCGGCGCAGCAACTCGCTGCGGGTTTTCACAGAAAAAACTACAGGCGATTCATACCTATGAGAAAATCTTGCGAGTTGTCGATGCCTCTTCACCTATAGCGCAGGCGGCCAGAGAGGAAATTTGCAATACGGCAATCAATTTGCTTGCGTTGTACCTTAACGCAGATACCCAGGATACAACTGTGTATCAAATAATTCGGAACTATATCAGGCAATACTATTCCGACTATCTAAAAAGCGAGCATTACGGCGGTGGGAGAAAAGTACAGGCAGTCTTGGCACGCCACATGCCAAGACTGTACGGAATGATTAAAAGCAGTATTACGCGAGAGTGAGGAAAAGAAATGCTGGCGGCAGTGATCGTGACCTATAACCGAAAGGAACTCTTGAGTCAAAATATTGAAATGCTCCTATGCCAAACCAGACCGTTTGACCGTATATTTATTATTGATAACTGTTCAACAGACGGGACATACAGTTATTTGCAGAGTAAAGGCTGGCTGGATACTGAGCAGTTTGTATATGTGAAAACAGAATCCAATATCGGCGGTGCCGGAGGCTTTTACACTGGTGTAAAAGCTGCATATGATGCCGGTGCGGATTGGATTGTGCTGATGGACGATGATGGCCGCGCAGCGGATGTCCATACATTTGAGGCACTTACATCTGCGGCAGATCGTTTTTACAGCGAGGGAAAAGGCAATAAGAAGATCTTCGCAAATTCCCTTGTCCTTCAGGGAGATTTGCTTTCCTTCAAGATCGGAAATATTTACACCGTGGCCGATGCGCTTGCGGCAGCGAAAGACGGATTGCTGGAAGGAGCGGCCAATCCCTTTAACGGGACGTTGATTTCAAGAGAACTGGTTGCCGAGATTGGATATCCTAACAAGGATTTCTTTATCAAGGGTGATGAGGTCAATTACAAACAGCGTGCATTGGATGCGGGAGCTTATATCGTGACCGTGACAGGTTCACGCTACATTCATCCGCGCCCTGAAACGCATGAGCGCAAAGTGCTTGGCATTCAGGTTCCTGTTTTTGTGGAAGCTCCTTGGAAAGAATATTATGCTGCACGAAACTTTACATATATGTACAAGCAAAAGGGCTGGTATAAAGCCATTGCCTTTGAACTGATTTTTGTGAAGTTGATTGCAATTTTCTCGATGAAGTGTACGAAACATGCGACGCTCAAGATGCTGTTTAGAGGGGTTCGTGACGGCTGGAACGGTAAACTTGGAGCGACGGTAAGACCGTAAACGTAGGAGGCAGACATGGATCAAATTGTTTCGGTAATCGTCCCTGTCTATAACTGTAAAGACTATCTGGAACGCTGCATTGAAAGCATTCTGACGCAATCTTATCAGCATATTCAACTAATCTTAGTAGATGACGGCTCTACGGATGGGAGCGGTGAAATCTGCGACGGCTATGCTTCACAGGATTCTCGTATTCAAGTTATTCATCAGGTGAATGGTGGAGTGTCAAAAGCACGAAATGCAGGCTTGAAGATGGCAACTGGAGAATGGATCTTGTTCGTGGATTCAGATGACTATATCTTAGGTGCATATTGCGAAAAGATGCTCACTGCAGTGCAAAACGTACAAGCAGATATCGTGATTGCTCGTCCTACTACGGATAGAACTCCAGAGATTGTTGCGCTCACGCTTGAGGAGATTGGCCAGCTCAAAAGAGCCTGCCTCTCTTTTGATGAGGACGCATTTCCGTATAATGTCGATGCTCCTTGGGGGAAGCTTTTTCGGCGCGAATTAATTGCAGATAATCATATTCTCTTCCCCGAAAACCTTTCTCGTTCAGAGGATGCATGGTTCTGCGCAACAGCATACGAACACGCAACATCCATCTGCATTCTAGACTGGTTTGGATATGTTCATGTAGAGCGAGATGGCTCTTTATGCCGTAGGTTTGCACCGGATTCGCCTGAAATGCTGGAACGAATTTTAAAGATGAACCAAGAATGGGTGAACAAATACCACCCCAACCAGAAGGATTATGAGCAAGCGCTTTGGTATCGGGTGCTTCCGGGAATAGACGAATGTGAAAGAACGTATTTTTTGCATAAAAACAATCCGGATGCTCTGCGGATAAAAATTAATAAATATCACTTCTTTTTGAGCCATGGTCTGACACATCAGGCTATTTGTTATCTGAAGAGAACAGACATCTCAAAGCGCCAATATCGGGTTCGTTTATTCTTCTATCAATTCGAACTTGGTTGGCTATTTGTGCTGCTCAAATCACTGAGATAAGGAGATTGCAGCTTTCATATAAGGTGGACAGTAAAGGGCGGCGCATCCAGAAAAAAAAGCTTTTACAAAGCACAGGGAAAATGTCTGAAAAATAAGGTTGAGGTAATTGGAGATATAGGATGAATGAAATCGCTTGCATATCGGTAATTGTTCCCATTTACAATACAGAGGAATATTTGGATGCTTGTATCGCAAGTATTGCAAATCAGTCCCACACGGCATTGCAGATTATTTTAGTGGATGATGGCTCTCAAGATGCAAGCGGAGCTATTTGTGATGCGTGGGCAGGAAAAGACAAAAGAATTCAGGTAATCCATCAGAAAAATGCTGGTGTCAGCGCTGCTAGAAATACTGGGCTGGAGATTGCAACGGGTGAAATAATATCCTTTGTCGACTCAGACGATTTACTTCTCCCTGATGCCTATACGCAACTGTTAAATAGCAGGAATTCAAAGGATATTGTCATCGGCAGAATGAAAATGATAGAAGAAAATGGCGCACTGATTTCATATAGTCAAAGTCTACCAACTGATATTTCTTCTCTCGACCGGTTTATCAAAGAGCTTTTTCAGGAAAATCTGACCTACTATCTTGGATACTTGTGGGATAAATTGTTTGTTCGGTCAGTTATTCAAAATAAACATATCAGATTTGACCCCGCAGTTAGACTAAATGAAGATCGACTATTCCTGCTGGAGTATCTGCTTTGCTGTAATGGTATATCTTTCTGCAATGAAGTTACTTATGCATACAGGCAGCGTAATACAGGCGTGATCTCGGCAACACGAAGAAACAACACCGTGACAGACAGTGAGATGACCGTCATCGACTCGTTTCACAGAATGGCTACTATCGGGAAAGCCTACTCGGATGAATTATTCCATCTGATTGCACGGAAGTCTTTCGAGTGTGCTTTAGATTTGCGGAATCGCGTTGCGCGGACAGATCATTACAAAATCAAGCGTATCCGGAGGTTCATGTGGGAGAATGCACAGATTTGCCTGAGTTCCCCTGATATTAGTTTTATTGAAAAATCAAAGATCATCGGGCACTGTATTTTGGAGTGCTGATAAATTCAGAAAAAGCACGCATGAATACCACTGGAACGAATTAAATAGGATTTAAATACCTCAACGGGATGGAGCGGGTCTGGCAAAACAACTTCAAGCAAGGACTGGAGCAAGCGGGGATTCTTTAATATCAGTCACAATATTGAGCGGATTTATGTTCGCTAATCCCTCAAAAACGCTGAAACTGAAAGTAGAGGAACGTAAGTGGAAAGTAGCAAGATTATATCATATCATACCCACATTTCATCAAAACATCGCCCCTTTGACCTGAAGTTGAAAGAGGTCTGGCAATACCGGGATCTGATCGTGCTGTTTACGAAGCGCAGCTTTGCGCTGACCTATAAGCAGACCGTTCTCGGTCCTGCGTGGATCTTTCTGAATCCGTTGATCAGTTCCATCATTTATGCTTTCGTATTCGGCGGCATCGCAGGTATCGGTACGGACGGTGTTCCCAGTATCCTTTTCTACATGTGCGGCAACGCCATCTGGATTTTCTTCTCCACATGTGTGACGAAAAATGCCAGCACCTTTACCGCTAACGCCAATGTTTTCGGGAAGGTCTATTTCCCACGCCTGACGATACCGGTTTCCAACGTACTGGCATCCATCGTGCAGTTCGGCGTGCAAATGATCATGGTATTGGTGCTGTTGGCCTATTACGTTCTGATGGGACTGGTCAATCCCCATTGGGAGAGCTGGCTACTGCTACCGGTGGTGCTGCTGCATCTGGGTCTGCTGGGGCTTGGCTTCGGGATTATCATCTCCAGCCTGACTACAAAGTACCGCGACTTGGCCATCTTAGTCACCTTCGGTGTACAGCTCTGGATGTACGCTACACCTATCGTATACCCTCTGTCGCAACTGGGTGATGGCTTGATGAAAACGATCCTACTTGTAAACCCCGTTACGGCTCCGGTGGAGGTTTTCCGCTATGCCATATTGGGACAGGGCGCAATTATGCCGTCTTATCTGGCGCTGAGCTGGGGGATCACGGTGCTCGTGGTCGTCGTAGGCATTATGATTTTCAACAAGGTGGAGCGCACCTTTATGGATACCGTGTGAGGAGGGATGGACAGTGGAAAATAGAGAAGTTGCCATTCAGCTCTCCGGCGTAAAGAAAATGTACAAGCTTGGCCAGATCGGCGGCGGCACACTGCAGGGCGATCTGCAAAGCTGGTGGGCCCGCGTCCGTGGAAAAGAGGATCCCAATACCAAAATCGGTACCGAACAGCGGCTGGTGGGACAAACCTTTATGGCGCTCAACGGCATCGACCTGACGGTATATCATGGTGAGGCTCTGGGAATCATCGGCGGAAACGGAGCGGGAAAAAGCACGATGCTCAAGCTCCTCAGCCGTGTGACCGCCCCTACCGAGGGTGAGATCGACATCTATGGCCGTATCGCCTCCATGCTGGAGGTCGGTACTGGCTTCAACGGCGAGATGACCGGTCGGGAAAACATCTATATGAACGGTGCGATCCTTGGCATGACCAAGGCGGAGATCGATGCCAAAATGGAGGATATCATCGAGTTTTCCGAGGTACGGGATTTCATTGACACTCCGGTGAAGCGCTATTCCTCCGGCATGTATGTGAAGCTGGCCTTCTCCGTGGCGGCGCACTTGGACAGTGAAATTATGATCATGGATGAGGTCTTGGCGGTAGGCGACATGGCCTTCCAGAAGAAGTGCCTTGATAAAATGCGCGACGCCGCCAAAGGTCAGGGCCGCACGGTGCTTTACGTTTCCCACAATATGAACACCATCCGCCAGCTCTGCGACCGGTGCATCGTGCTGGATAAGGGCAGGGTCGTGTTTGATGGCGATGTGGAAGAAGCGATTGGAGTGTACCTTGGTATGAGAGGTACGTTGGCACCGAGGATCGAGTATACCAAAGAATACCACGTAAATAAAAAATCTAAGGGAAAGCTGAATTTACAAGCATTGACCGTCACAAATGCCGATGAAATGCACTTTGCGTGTGGCTCTACCATCTTGGCTGAGTTAAATTGCTGTGCCACAACGGAACTGTCGATGGTTAAGCTTCGCTTTGAAATCCAATATCAGGACGGAGCTAAAGTGGGAACAATGCTGTCAGATAAGCCGCTTTCTTTTTGTGCTGGACAAGAAGCTATGCTTCAGCTGCGTATAGATACAACGCACCTGACACCAGGAAGATACTATGCAGATATCATTGCTTACACCTATGACCAGTTTGGTAATGAGGACTTTTTAGATGGCGTATATCCAGGTCTGGTGTTCGAACTAACCGACGAAATTAACGAACAGAACCAACTTATTTGGCTGCACCAATACTGGGGACATGTACATCTACATGATGTAAAAGTGGACGCATAAGAGTGGGAGAAAATATGCCTGAGGTTAGTGTAATCGTACCGATTTATAATGCTGGTGAATATCTGACAGCTTGTATTGACAGTATCCTGAATCAGACGTTTGATGACTTTGAATTGATCCTTGTGGATGATGGAAGTACGGACGATTCAGGGGCGAGTTGTGATACATATGCGGAAATTGATAGACGCGTTCAGGTAATTCATCAAGAAAATCAAGGACAGTCTGCTGCGCGGAACCATGCAATAGAGCAGGCGAAAGGTGAATGGCTTTGTTTCGTTGACAGCGACGATGTAGTACATCCGCAGATGCTGGAACGGTTGTATTGTGCGGCGATTGAGGGGCAAGCAAACATCAGTATGTGCTCTGCGGTGGAGGCTTCGTACATACCGAAAAAATTTTTTGAAGCATATGGAGAGCTGTCCTTTACGTCCATAAAAATGGATGAGCAACGATTGATATCCATTTATGACGACGGAGCGCATCGTGGCTGGATTGCCTGTGCAAAGCTGATTCGTAAAGAAATTGTCCAGAATAATCCTTTTACCGTCGGACGGATTTATGAGGATAATGCGGTCGTATGTCGTTGGCTGGTTGAAGCCAAAACTGTTTCAAATGTTGATGATGTTCTCTACTTTTACAGAGTTAATCCACAAGGGACAACGAAGTCTGAGTTTCGACTTAAAAATCTGGACAGCCTATGGGCACTTCGTGAGATAGCATCTTTCTACGGAGCACTTGATTACGAAACCCTGAAAGCACGGTTTTGCTCTGCGTATATGAGAACTGCTTCCAGCTATTACTGGAGAGTGCTGAATGAGCTTTCTCAGCCAGTAGAAGCAGCCGACCTAAAAAAACAAATGTGCCAAATGATGCGTGCAAATCACAAGTATATCAATTTAACAAAGCCCCAGCGCCTTGCCGTAAAAGAGGTTCTCTATCCGCGCACCATGCACCTATACTGGTTGTGTCAGGCAGCAGTTCGAACCGTGAAAGAAAACGGCATTGCCGGGCTTGCAAAGAAGATTTATACCCGCTTGCGTGGAGGAAAAACATGAGCATCCCGAAAATCATCCATTATTGTTGGTTTGGCAGAAATCCCAAGCCTGCACTGGCAGAGAAATGTATCAAAAGCTGGAGAAAGTATTGCCCGGATTATCAGATCATAGAATGGAATGAGGAAAACTATAATATTTCTGCTTGTCCACTCTATGTCAGGCAGGCATATGAGGCAAAAAAGTGGGCATTTGTGACGGATTATGTCCGCTTGGATGTTGTGTATCGTCATGGGGGGATATATCTGGACACCGATGTAGAATTAAGAAAGCCTCTGGACACGCTTTTGGAGTATCCGGGCTACCTCGGATTTGAAGAAGGTATTCATGTTAATACAGGCCTTGGCTTCGGGGCAGGAAAAGGGCTGCTTCTTCTGAAAGAACTCATGGATGACTATGCCGAAATCCCCTTTGTTCGTAAGGACGGCTCATTTGATACACTGCCATGTCCTGTGCGGAACACGCAAATCCTTCTTCGGCATGGGCTTGTTCAGGATGACAGTAAGCAGATACTTGATGATGGTGTCCTCGTGCTGCCATCGCGGTATCTGTGCCCGATTTCCTACCGCGATGGAAAGAAGCGCATCGTTCGGGATACAATTTCTATCCATTGGTTTCAGGCGTCCTGGCAGACGGCTCAGCAGAGAGAAGAACACAAAAAGCATAAGAAGGCGGTCGCCAAAATTCGAAGAGATACTTCATTGGATAGATTAATTCACTTTCCGAACCGCTTGGGGCGCGCCGTGCTGGGTAATGATATGTACGAATCTTTGAAACGCAAGATAAAGACGAGGTGATCATTTTGCCCGAAATTAGCGTTATTGTCCCAGTCTATAAAGTGGAGCCATATCTCCACCGGTGCGTGGACAGCATCCTAAATCAGACGTTTACTGATTTTGAGCTGATTCTCGTAGATGATGGCAGTCCGGATAATTGTCCTGCTATCTGCGACGAGTATGCCGAAAAGGATAACCGTGTTCATGTTATACATCAAGAAAATGGTGGCCTTTCCGCTGCAAGAAATGCTGGTATTGACTGGGCTTTTACAAACTCGGATAGTCAATGGATTAGCTTTGTGGATAGCGACGATTGGGTGGACGAGTTTTATTTAGAAAAGCTGTTTGCCGCGGTGACTGATACGGGAGCAGACGCAAGTGTATGCGGGTTCAGTGAGCATCGTTCCATAGGATTATGTGATAATTCTCATGCAGAAAATATGGAGTCCACGCAGACAGTTTCTTTTGAAAACTTTTATTGCACAAGATGGAGCCATATTAATCTAATTGTTTCATGTGGGAAATTATATCGAAAAGGGTTCTTCGAGCAAATCCGCTTTCCGGAAGGAATGATCAATGAAGATATCTTTACCACATATAAATTGCTTTTCAAGTGCAGCAAGATTGCGGTAATAGATCAACCTTTATATAGTTATTATGTTGGCGCAACGACGAGTATTATGCATTCACCTTGGACACCTAAACGTTTGGCGGAAATTGATGGCTATGAGGAAATGATCTCCTTTATGGAAGCTCATAACTTTGAACGTGCTCAAAGAAAGATGATCGATACATATTTTTGGAGCTTAGACCGTCAAATCAAGATGCTGCAAGCGCCTGAAGCTGTGGAGTATGAAGAATATAGAACACAACTGGTGAAAAAGTTAAGCACTGCTATTAAAAAATATAGAAAAATGGTGCCTGTCACATTGAAAGAACGACATTGGCTGATCGAGGATATCCATCCGAACATGATGAAAGTGTACTGGAAAGTGCATGCAATACTCTCAGGAAGAAGTTGAAGAAGCATATGCAAAAGCAGAGCCCACGCGATCTCATTATTTGTAATAGTGTATATCAAATATTAGTTGCATTATGGCTGAAGCATACTAGGCTGCGGGATGAATATGTGGATTTGATTGTATCAGACCATATGAATAATGGCACAATGCTGGCTGAACGGCTTGAGCAATGTGGCTTGTTTGAACATGTGTATTATGCGGAAACTCTCGATTTTGCAAAGTTTAAAATCCACCTGAGCCGGGCACGCCGAATAGGTATAAATATTGCTCCACAGAGAGCACTCAGTACATTTGTCAACTTGAGTTCTAGTTACTCATCACTGTATGTTGCGAACGTTGATTATTTTACCCAGCTTGCTTTCCATGCACTATCCCGGCGAAATAAGGAAATTCAACTTTTTATTTTTGAGGATGGCCTATTTACTTATAGCGGCTTATATGAAAAAGATTATATCAGCACGGCAATTCCCGTCACCTCAACACCTAAGCAGTTCCTGCACTCTTTTTTGTATCATACCCGGACAATCTATGGAAATGTAGCGGGGATGTTACTATTCCACCCAGAGGATTTAATGTGGAAACCCGATTTTCCGGTTGAAGCGTTAGCAAAAATCAATTCAGCGGATGTAGTGTTCCGAGATATTTGCAATTATGTGTTTTCATATAAAGAATGCCCTGATTGTTATGACAGGAAATATATCTTTCTCGAAGAATCATTTTACGCTGAAGGAGCAACCATAAACGATTGTGAGGTTATCGAAAAGATATCTGA
Source organism: Hallerella sp. (assembly GCA_963620985.1). Classification (GTDB taxonomy): domain Bacteria; phylum Bacillota; class Clostridia; order Oscillospirales; family Oscillospiraceae; genus F23-B02. The sequence goes on from CAVFCI010000024.1 coordinate 20,542, forward strand.
AAGAGTTGGCCGCGAAAATATTATGATAAAAATACACCCCAGAAACCCAGAAAACCGCTTTTCAAAGCTGGGGTATAAGACAAACATAAACACTAGTATTCCATGGGAAGTAATCATTATGAACATGGACGACATTTCAGAAAAGATTCTGCTGACAATATCGTCGTCCAGCATATTAAACCCAATTTTGATTTTTGGTAAAACTATTCGTGCCTATTCATTATACAACTGCATTGACCATGAAAATTGCCATTCGCGCCTTTTGTCAGGAGAAATGTGGGGTGCGGCTCTGAAGCTTTTCCAAAAACACAGCGATATGATTACTGTATGTAAGACAATTGATGATGTGAAGTGAGAAGGAGTATTTATGAGAATTGTTGCCGTAGTTCCAATGAAGTTAAATAATCAGAGATTACCTCAAAAAAATACAAAGCCATTTACCAACGGGAAGCCGCTGTGCCATTACATACTATCCACCTTGCTGAAAATCAATGTAATATCTGATGTATATGTATATTGCAGCAATCCCGCAATTATAGACTATATCCCAGAGGGCGTTCGCTATCTTAAAAGATCGTCGCAGTTGGATACTGACACGACAAAGATGAACGCGGTCTTGTCAGCTTTTGCAGAGGATGTCCCTGCAGATATTTATGTTATGACGCATACCACAGCACCGTTTATAAGTGGCGCAAGTATTGAAAAAGGGCTGAATGCAGTTGTTTCCGGCGAGTATGATTCTGCCTTTGCCGCGAAAAAACTTCAGGACTTTTTATGGAAGGATGGAAAGCCTTTTAACTACCAGTTGGATCAAATTCCGAGGACACAGGATCTCCCGATAATCTACGAAGAAACTAGCGGGTTTTATATATACAGGAGTTCTGTTATTACGGACATGAAACGAAGGATAGGAAATTCCCCTTACATTGTTGAAGTTGGCGAAATTGAAAGCATTGACATTGATGAGGCGGAAGATTTTGAAATTGCAGATGCTATTTTTAATCATATCATAAGCAAGAGAGGAGACGACTAAGTCGATGTCTCATATTCGTGTATTAGATTGTACATTAAGAGATGGTGGCTACTGCAACGAGTGGAATTTTGGCGAAAAGAACATTCAAAAAATCGTATCGGGTCTTGCCGCTGCAGGGGTGAATATCATAGAGTGTGGCTTTCTTACAAATAAGGTTATATATAGTCCTGATGTGAGCAAGTATTCGGACATAGATCAGCTCCAAAAGATAATTCCACCCAAAATTACGCATGGTGAGCAGGATTATGTGGTGATGATGAACTATGGTGAATATGATGTCTCTAACATGCCTGCCTGTGAGGACTCTTACCTAGATGGAATCCGCGTTGCATTCCATAAAAAGGATTTAATTCCTGCGTTGGAAACTTGCCGTGCTCTCAAAGCGAAAGGCTATAAAGTTTTCATTCAAGCGATGGTTTCATTGTCATATACTGATGAAGAATTTTTAGATTTGATACGCAGGGTAAATCAACTTGATCCATATGCGTTCTACATAGTAGACAGCTTCGGCATGATGAAAAAAAAGAATCTGCTTCACATGTTCTATATGGTTGAACACAATTTGGCGGATAACATTATTATAGGATTTCATTCTCATAATAATATGCAATTGGCTTATTCAAATGCTCAGTGCCTGATTGAAACATTAACGAATCGATCATTGATTATTGATGCATCAGTTTTTGGCATGGGGCGTGGCGCAGGTAACTTAAATACAGAGTTACTTGTCGAGTATCTAAATGAAAATATCGGGACACAGTATAGTCTCAAGCCGCTCCTGAATATAATTGATGAGATATTAAACGGATTCTATGAAAAAAATAGGTGGGGCTATTCTTTGCCTAACTACTTGTCTGCGGCTCACGATGCCCATCCCAATTATGCGGGGTATCTTTCCGCAAAAAACACACTAACGGTTGAGGCAATGGATGAGATATTCTCAATGATGCTGCCAGAAAAGAAGTGTGAATATGACAAAGCCTATATTGAAGAACTGTACTTGAAATATATGGAGAGGGGTGCAGTTCACGAAGAACATCTTTCGGCTATAAAAGATACCTTACGCGGTAAAACGATACTCTTAATTGCGCCGGGAAAAAGTTCTGTTGATGAACAGGACAAGATATCTACATTCCTCAAGGGGAATGATACTATTGCCATTTCGGTGAATTACAAATACCCGTATGCAGATATTGCGTGGATATTTGCAAGCAATATGAGACGGTTTAAGCAAATTCCAGAGGATGTACTTAATCGTTGTATTGCTACATCTAATATAGCCTCTGAGCATCCATATCTTACTGTTAGCTATTTTTCGTTGTTGAATACCGTTGAGTCAGTACGGGATAATGCCGGGCTTATGGCAATTCGCTTTTTGATTGATATGGGTTGTTCACATATTATGCTTGCGGGCTTCGACGGGTATGGAGACTATTCAGAAGAAAATTATGCCATCTCTGATATGGCATATTCAACGGGAAAGACACTCGCAGGTAAAATGAATCAGGGAATGTGTGCTGTGATTCAAATGTATAGAAAACTGGCAAATATTGATTTCCTAACGGAAGAAAAGTATATACATTAATGATTATCATGTGCGCCCTATTAAAGTGATGAGGATCTAACATGAGTGTAATTACATTTGGTGAAATTCTTCTAAGGCTTACAGCTCCGGGATACACAAAGTTGTTCCAAAAGGATAGCCTTGACTGGACGTTTTGTGGTGCAGAAGCTAATGTCGCTGTATCGTTAGCAAACTTTGGGGTAGATACTGCATTCGTCACAAAGTTGCCGGACAATGATATTGGAAGAGCTGCCATAGCCACATTGCGAACCTTTGGTGTAAGCACGTCGAGGTGTGTGCTGGGAGCAGGCAGGATGGGATTATATTATCTGGAAAAAGGGTTCTCTCAACGCCCGTCCAAGATAATATATGATCGAACCGCCTCATCTTTAGCACAATCAAATTCCGATGAATATGACTGGGAAGCTGTTTTCAAAAACGCCGAGTGGTTCCATTGGACTGGTATTACCCCAGCATTGAGTCAAAATTTGCCGCAAATTTGTGAAGCGGCATGTAAAGCAGCAAAAAAGAACGGAGCTTATATTTCGTGTGATCTCAATTATCGGAAACAACTTTGGAGTCAAGATATCGCAAGAGAAACTATGCAAAAACTTCTTCGTTATGTAGATGTGTGCATTGCGAATGAAGAAGACGCCGAAAAGGTGCTTGGAATAAGTGCTCCATCATCTGATGTTTCAAAAGGCCATTTAGATCGCGATGGATATACTTATGTTGCAAAGGAAATTGCGAAACAATATGGCTGCAAATATGTTGCGATAACGATGAGAAAGAGCTTCTCGGCCTCGCAGAATGGTTGGAGCGGTTTGCTGTTTCATGCGGAATCCAACACCTGTGCGTATTCTAAAGAATATGATATTGAGATTGTTGATCGGGTCGGTGGCGGTGATAGCTTCGCTGCAGGAATCATATATGGCCTTCTACAGAGAATGAATATTCAGGATGTGGTCGATTTTGCAGCAGCGGCCAGTTGTCTTAAACAAACTATAGAAGGAGACTTCAATCGCACGACAATTTCAGATGTCGAGCAGCTTCTAAAAAACGGTGGAAGCGGGCGGATTCAACGCTAGGATTGATATAATGTTATAATGTTAGATGATATTTTAATTAGCATAATCGTTCCCGTCTATAATGTTGAACGCTATTTACATAGATGCATTGATAGCATTCGATTACAAACACACAAAAAAATTGAGATTATTCTTGTTGACGATGGATCCCCAGATAAATGTGGTGCAATTTGTGACGAGTATGCACAACGGGATTCGCGCATTGTAGTGTTACATAAGGCCAATGGCGGGTTATCTGATGCACGTAATGCTGGTATTGCGGCTGCTCATGGCGAGTACATTGGTTTTGTTGATAGCGATGACTACATTGAACCTACCATGTATGAGAAGCTACTGGGGGCGGCAGTTTGCTCAGGAACAAAGCTGACAATGTGTGGATTCTTTTGTGAACATGAAGATGGGAGTCTAGACGAATTAAATACAGTATCATTAATACCTGATCGAGTATTGGGTGCGGAAGAGTTATTTGTAAAGCTCTCCGAGGGAAATGGGTGGTTTTTTACTGTAGCATGGAACAAGCTTTATCATAGAAGTCTGTTGAACCCAAACTTCTATCCAAAAGGAAAGTTGCATGAAGATGAATTCGTAATTGCTCCACTTATTTGGAACGCGCAAAAGGTAAGATGTATTCCAGACAAGTGCTACCACTACATTTATATGCGAAACGGTAGCATTACAGCGAAAAAAACGAGTTACCGGCATCTAGATGCATTGGAAGCATTTTGCACTAGGTGCTTATTTTATCATTCGATAGGGAAAGATCAGTATATGACAGAAGATCGTGCGTATTGCTTTACATTGCTTGAAAAGTATGCCATTGAGCCAGAATTGTCAACAGATATGAGAACAAGAATACATGAAATAACACTCCTCTATTCGACCATTCCAGTAATGCGGATGTCGGAAAGATTTAAGCTGTTTCTTTTCAAGTTAAACCCAAAGCTAGAATATTGGCTCGTACATAAAGCAAGAGAACTACGGCAATGACCAAACTAAAAGATGATATAAACAAGACGGATATGGGGGAGTTCTATGTATGACTATCTGATCGTAGGTGCAGGCCTTTACGGCGCAGTATTTGCACATGAGGCAAAAAAACACGGAAAGTCCGTTCTTGTAGTGGACAAGCGAGAGCATATTGGCGGAAATGTCTATACCGAAAAGATTGAGGGTATCAACGTACATAAATATGGGGCACACATTTTCCACACCAATGACAAACGTGTCTGGGAATACATTACTCAATTCGCGGAGTTTAACCGCTTTACGAATTCTCCGGTCGCAAACTATAAAGGCGAATTGTATTCTCTTCCCTTCAATATGTATACGTTCAACAAGATGTGGGGAGTAGTGACTCCAGAGGAAGCATCTGAAAAACTTGCTGAACAGCGAGCTGAAATCAATGGCACGCCTCAAAATTTGGAGGAGCAAGCAATCTCGCTTGTTGGGCGAGATATATATGAAAAGCTCGTGAAAGGTTACACCGAGAAACAGTGGGGGCGCAAATGTAAGAATCTGCCTGCGTTTATCATTCGTCGTCTTCCGGTACGCCTGACCTTTGATAACAACTATTTTAATGCACTTTATCAGGGTATCCCCATTGGCGGATACACGAAACTGGTTGAAAACCTTTTGGATGGCATTGAAATTCGTTTGGATACAGATTATTTGGCGCAAAAAGATAAATTGAACGCGATAGCTCAACGGATTATTTATACCGGGCCAATTGATGCCTACTTCGACTACAACTTGGGCTACTTAGAATACCGTTCTGTTAGGTTTGAAACCGAGGTGCTCAACATTCCTAATTTTCAGGGAAATGCCGCAGTTAACTACACTGACAGTGAAACGCCGTGGACAAGGATCATTGAGCACAAATGGTTTGAATTTGGAAAAGACGAAAATGGCAATGACTTGCCTAAAACGGTTATCAGCCGTGAATTCAGCTCAGAGTGGAAGCCGGGTGATGAGCCTTATTATCCTGTGAATGATGAAAAGAACAGCCAGCTCTACACTGGGTACAAAACTCTTGCAAGTGCTGAAGAAAATGTTATCTTTGGCGGTCGTCTTGGCGAATATAAGTACTATGATATGGATCAAGTAATTGCCGCAGCATTGGATATGGCAGATAAGGAGCTTGGCACAGTTGATACATAATCTGAGATATTGCAGCAGTTGAGTTTAAGTATGCTTCACTACATCTACTGTCGCCCACTTATCGTCATTGTTCTCTTCATGGCAATAGCGGTAATTGTTTGGAGCGTGTCACCTTCACGCATAGCCGCAAAGTATTGGCAGCGCGGAAATGCGATCCTAATGCTTTTGATGTTTGCTGCCATTCTCTATGTAACTTTGCTTAACCGCGCAGAAGGCAGCACGGGTCTAGTCCTGCTTCCTTTTGCTGCCTTCGTCGCCGCGCGTCAGCAACCGGAGCTTTACCGCGAGATGCTGATGAATGTGTTCCTTTTCTTTCCGTTGGGGCTGACGTTGTCCAATGCGCTGCCGCAGAAGTGGTACCGCTGGGGCAGAATCATCCTCACGACACTTGTCGGCTGCATCCTCAGCGCGGGAATTGAGTACACTCAGTACCGCTATGCCCTCGGCATGGCGGAGGTGGACGACGTGATCTGCAACACGCTGGGCGCGTTCGTCGGCTCCACCTCGCTGCTTATCGCTCACGCCATCGAAAAATCCAGAGAAAGGGTTCGGCACACGAACATGACCCTGACCACCACAGAAACACAATTTCTCCACATTGCCAAAACGGCCATCTCCGGCGGAAATCTGCCCGCCGAAAAGGTGGACTGGCCTGCCATTCTCACGCTGGCCAATCAGCAGAAGCTGCTGCCGATTCTCTTTGAGACCGTCCGCAAGACACCTGCCGCCGAAGAAAACGCCACGCTGTTCGCTGTGACCAAGCAGCAGGTCATCGGGCAAGTGCTGAATCAGACTGTGCGTTCGGCGGAGTTCGCTGACCTTTATCGGAAGTTGCGTTCGGCGGGTCTGCACCCTATTGTGGTCAAAGGCCAGCTTTGCAGCCGCCTGTATTCGCTGAAGGATCACCGTATCAGCGCAGACGACGACCTCTACATCCCAGATGCAGAGTTTATGGACTGCCACGAGCAGCTACTCGCAAATGGCCTGACCACTGACACGCCTGCGGATGAGTTGGGCACGGCGGACGAGGTGTCCTACACAAAAAAAGACAGCCCGCTTTACATCGAACTGCACCGGCATTTATTCGATTCCTCCGAGGATGCCCACGACGAGCTGAATCACTTCTTTGCCAATCTCAAACCCGTTGAAATCGACGGCTTTCTTGCTATGCCGCCCCACGAGCACCTGCTGTACCTGATCCTGCACGCCTACAAGCACTTCGTGCGCAGCGGCATCGGCCTGCGGCAGTTTTGCGACATCGGCCTGTGGGCGCGCGAGTACCACGCCGAAATCGACTGGCAGCGCCTGCATGACCAGTGCGCCGGCGTTCACGCGGCGACCTTTGCCGCAGCGGCGTTCCGCATTGCCAAAGACTATCTCGGCATCAACTTTGACCTACCTGCACCGTGGGATGATTCCATCGACGCGGAGCCGCTGCTGCATGACACCCTTTGCGGCGGCGTGTACGGCTCCAACGACTACACCCGGCTCCATTCTTCGACTGTGACGCTGAATGCCGTCAAGGCCAGCCGCACCGGAGAGAAGAGCAGCGTTTTGAGCACGGTATTCCCCAAGCGGGAGTATCTGGAGCGCCGCTACCCGTACCTCAAAAAGCATCCGTATCTACTTCCCGTCGCATGGGTGCAGCGCATCGCGCACTATGCCAGCGAGAAGCAGTCCTGTGCAGACAACAGCGCTTCCGGCTCCATCAAACTTGCCAAGGAGCGCATCGAACTGATGAAGCAGTATGACATTATGGATTAAAACGCCTTTTGGGCAAAAAGAAAACGGGCGGAAGGGAGCATATCATTGCTCCCTTCCGCCCTCTGTTTATCGCTCCATCCCCACGGCCTTCTGCTTTTTTGCCTGCTGCACGGCCTTCTCGGCACTGCGCCGCCGGTTGAAGAGCAGCAGATCCCGCGTGTTCTCATAAAGATCGCCCT
>CAVFCI010000025.1:0-27011 GCA_963620985.1 Hallerella sp.
CGTCGGCTGTCGCCGACACCTTCCCCTCGTAGTAAGGGGAAGGCTTGGTGCGGCGTAGCATTTTAGATGCTGCCACAACGCATCTCCGCACTTATGGAACGCGAAACGTTATGGTTTATTCCATTGCTTCCGGTCGGGACACCGCAATCAGCGTATCCGTAGCTGCGTCAAAGCGCCAGCGAAAAAACGATACCGTGCCACCTGCAATATGCGTATAAGTACAGCCTTAATGCGCCTCCAAAGACCGGCGGCGGCGTTCAAAGAGGTAGCCGATGAACATGACGACGGCGAAGAAGATCATGAAGCCGACGCACTGCTTCCAGCCGTAGCCCGTCCAGATCGCGTAGCAGAAGAACAGGCAGCAGGCCACGCCCAGCGCGGGAAGCACGAAGCGCTTTATCGGATTGAGCTCCTTGGCCTTGACCATGAGTCCGATCATCATGGGAATATACATGAGGTACAGGCAGATGATGCCGATCTCGTCGGGCTCCCATGCGAACCACTCGCTCGAATGCACTGCGCCGAACAGTCCGGGACCGCCCATCCACATCATGACCGTCCATGCGTACCAGAAGCCTGCGAGCATCATGCCGATGACGGAGGACTTGATGGCAAAGTTATTCTGCTCGTCAACATGTCCGAAGAAGCTCGGATTCGGACCCATGCCGCGCGCGGAGACGGAGTACATGCTGCGGCAGGAGGCCATGATAAGGCCGTTCATCGTGCCGAGGCAGGATATGGTGATGAACACATATACGATCGTGCCGACCGTTGAGCCGAACAGCGTCGAGAAGGCTATGCGCGGCAGGCTCTCGCCGAACGGCCATGTTGCAATGATCGTGCCGACATCGCCGACGATGCTCATCGCCCAGATGTACAGCGAGTAGATTATTATCGTGACCAGCGCGCCGATAACGAGCGCACGGGGCAGGTTCTTCTTTGAGTCCTTTAGCTCGGCATTGATGCTCGTTGCGAGTATCCAGCCCTCGTACGCGAAGGCAAAGCCGACGATGGCCTTGAAAAAGCCCGAGCCGTCAACCGCAACATAGTCGGGAGAATTAACGTAGTTGAGCACCTCCAGCGTCGTGCCGTTGACAAGCCCCGCAATGGTTCCGACAACGCCCATGAGTATGAGCGGGATGAGCTTTATGACCGTCATGCCGACCTGAAGCTTACCGGCAAGCTTGGGGCTGAGCGCGTTGATGCCGTAGCCTATCATCAGAAAGCCCGCGCCCACGCCTATGGCGACGGCGTTGACCTGACCGTTTGCAAAGTCGATGGCCGAAATGCCGAACAGCTGCAAAAACATCATTGCCGAGAAGAAGGCCAGCATCGAGGCCAGCGCGGGGGAATATATCGTCGTCATGAACCAGCCGACATAGTAGGCGTACTTAGGTCCGAGCGCAAGCTCGGCATAGTCAACGACACCGTTTATCTTCTCGTACTTGCTGCCGAGGGTCGCAAAGACCAGCGAGCATATGATGCATATCAGGCCGACGATGCCGACGACCGCGATGCCCTGCAAAAGGTTGCCGCCCGTAAGCGACAGCACCTTGCCGCCCTTGATAAAAACACCGGAACCGATGACGATGCCGATGACCATGGATATAGCGGTGGGCAGGCCGTAGCGCTTTTCCATTTTGTTGTTATCCATTTGTTCTCTCCTGTGAATCTTTTTATTACTTTTCTCATTTAAAGCAACACTCAAATAATACGCCAAATTGGTGAATTTGTCAACACATCTGTTAACAAATTGTAAATTGACGCGAAAAAATGAATTTTTACTTGCACGCGAACGTACAAGTCCCGCCCGAAAACAGCCTATGGGTAGAGAGGGGCAGACTGCCGCATAGAATATACTGCCCGAAAGGAATGATCAAATTGAAAATATATCTCTCACCCTCCGATCAGATAAGCAATCCCTACGCATACGGGGATACGAACGAGGCCGTGCAGTGCCGCAGGATAGCCGCCGCGTGCAAGGCTGCGCTCGAGCGCAACGGCTTCGAGGTGAAAACCAGCTTTGCAGACGGCGACAGCGCCATGTACGAGCGTGTACGCGAATCGAACGCATGGGGCGCGGACATCCACCTGTGCATCCACACCAACGCCGGCGGCGGGCGCGGCTGCGTCGTGTTCGTCGCCTCGAAAAGCGGCGAACGCATGAGCTGCGCACAGCCCGTTTTCGAGGAGCTCGACGCGATAACGCCCTACCGCTCGGTCTACGGCGTGCGCGAAAAGCAGTTTTACGAGATCCGCAACAGCAGCGGCCTCTGCCTGTACTGCGAGTGCGAGTTCCACGACTCGCCGGAGCTTGCACGCTGGATAATCGGGCACACGGACGATATAGGCGAGGCGATATGCCGCGGCCTGTGCCGTGCCGCAGGCAGGAAATATATTGAGAAAGGAAGCGAAAGCGACATGGAAAGATGGAAAACGACGGACGATATCCCGTCCGGCTACCGCGAGATGGCGCAGCGCTATATCGACGCGGGCGCACTGCGCGGCAAGGACGGCGGTGCGCTCGACCTGACGGAGGATATGCTCCGCACGCTCGAGATCATGCGCCGCTATCTTGAAGGGGAGGCCTGAGGTCATGGATACACCGGATAAGGCCGCCGAGATAAGGGCGGCGGCAGCGGCGCTCATAGCCTTCGGCACGGCGCTGTTCGGCTGGGTCGGCTGGCTGGTCGTGCTGTGGCTTGCCGCGATGGTCATGGACTACCTGACCGGCACCTTTGCCGCGCTTTACAGCAAAAGCTGGTCGAGCGCTGCGGCGCGGCGCGGACTGTGGCACAAGCTCGGCAGCATCTTCGCGGTGCTGGTCGCGGCAATGTGCGATATCGTGCTGGGGCTGGTGGGCGATAATTTCGGCTTCGAGCTGCCCGTCCTCGGCCATAGCTGCCTGATAACGCCCGTCGTCACGGCCTGGTACTTCTTCACCGAGCTCGGCAGCATCGTCGAGAACGCCGCCGCAATGGGCGCGCCCGTCCCCGGCTTTCTGCGCCGGCTCATCGAGCGCGGCAAAAAAGCCATCGACGGCAAAAACGAACAGTAGCGAGAAGCAAAAACAGCAGGTGCGGAGCAAAGCCGCACCTGCTATTCTAATGCTCGGGTGATCATATGAAAACTTACGGTTATGCGCGGGTGTCGAGCAGCGACCAGAATGCGGACAGGCAGCTTTTGGCGCTGCGTGCAAGGAACGTTCCCGAACAGAACATTTTCATCGACAGGCAGTCGGGCAGGGATTTCATCCGCCCGCAGTACGCGGAGCTTTCGCTGCGCCTGCGCGAGGGCGACCTGCTGTACGTCCTGAGCATCGACCGCTTGGGTCGGAACTACGAGGAGGTTCTGGAGCAGTGGCGGCGGCTGACGAAGGAGATCGGCGTTGACATCGTCGTCATCGATATGCCGCTGCTCGACACACGGCAGGGCAAGGACCTCATGGGCACGTTCATCGCCGACCTCGTGCTGCAAATACTGTCCTTTGTCGCGCAGTCCGAGCGCGAGAGCATCAGGCGGCGGCAGGCCGAGGGTATCGCGGCGGCAAAGGCTCGCGGCGTGCGCTTCGGCAGGCCGGAGTCTCCGGTGCCGAAAAATTTCAGGCAGCTCGTGCAGGCGTGGGAGCGCGGGAGCATCTCCCTGCCGGAGCTTCTGAGCCTCTGCGAGGGACTGAGCGAATCGACCTTCTACCGCCGCCTCCGCGACCTCCGCACCGGCAGGGAATGAAAAAAACTACTGTCAAAAGGTGTACCTTTTGACAGTAGCTTGAGTTGATGACATACTACATGATATTTGGCAAGACATCAAGCCCTTTACCGGAATTTTGTCACTTTTCACAAACAATCCATACAGAAATTGTTGATTTTGATGAATAATTTTTGGGCAGCAAGCTACTGTCAAAAGGTACACCTTTTGACAGTAGAATAAGGAGGAATTTACAATATGAAAAGGACTTTGGCTTTAATATGTCTCTTCGCATCGCTGTTGGCATTGCTTGGTGGATGCAAAAAAGAATCTACGCCTGTTTTTGCAACAGATGCTGAACGTTTCAAATACGAATACGAGTCTGTTAATGGAAAGCGCGATGAAAGTGGGATGGCGTCTAGAGTGTTAGATATTCCTATCGACACACCAATCGTGTATGCTTCATATTCTGATATTCTGAAATATATGGAGCAAGGAGACTCATTTGCTGTCTATTTTGGTTTTGCGGAATGCCCGTGGTGTAGATCCTGTCTGCAAGCAATTTTAGAAAGTGCAACCGAATGCAGCATATACCCTCTATACTATGTTGATGTTCACACTAGTAGGGACACATTTGAAATCAAAAATGGAAAGGCAGTAAAGGCGAAGGATGGAGACGAATGCTATGACCTTTTATTGAAAAAGCTTGAAGATGTACTATCTGATTATGTTCTTTATGATACAAATGGGGACGAAATCAAAGTCGGAGAAAAAAGGATATACGCACCCAATTTAATTATCATTGAAGATGGAGTTGCCGTGAAATTAGCCGATGATGGCGGTCTTTTTGCTGATCCTTACGAAGACATAACAGAAGAGATGTATGAGAATATGAAAGCAATCTACACCGATACATTTTCATTATTAAAGCAGTAATAGGCATCATGAGAACTTGCATTTCTCTTGATAAATATATTACATTTTTGAAGGAGGTGAATCAGTATGAAGAAAATGAGCTTTAATGAGATGCGCAAGGTTAACGGCGGTGCCGCCTGGGCCATTATCGCCGGCTGGATGCTCGGGCGTACTCTGGTCTGCGGGTTCAAGGGCTTTGGCAAGTGCTAAATAACCTGTAGGTGCTATGTACCATTTTTGCGCGGCTACATGCAAGGTAGCCGCGCAATCTTACGGAGAAAATATCATGAAGCATGAATACAAATGTATACGCCAAATTGAAGAAACCGACTGCGGAGCAGCTTGCATAGCTACAGTTTGTAACTATTACGGGAAAAGTGTGGATATCCTTGCTATCCGATCCATGGCAATGGTGGATCGATACGGAGCAACGATGCTCGGATTGTACAAAGCATCAGAAAAACTCGGTTTCCATGCAGAAGGGCTTTTTGGAAATATGCAGGAACTATTTTCCGAGAAACTACCGCTTCCCTGCATTGCCCATGTTGTGATTGACCAGCAATTAGAACACTATGTCGTGATCTTCGAAATAACAGATCAAACAATCGTTGTGGGAGATCCAGCGAAAGGAATACAAGTATATTCTACATCGGCTTTTGAGCAGATTTGGACAGGACACATTCTTTCACTCAAACCTGACAAACTGTCTGAGCAAAGGCAAAAGAAAGATAGTGTACTATTACCGTTTTTTAAGATGGCAGGCATATATAAAAGAAAGTTCGCGGTTATTGCGTTCCTGTCCTTATGCGTAACCGCATTAAGCGTTGTTGCCAGTTTCTTCAATTATTATCTCATAGATTTTATTATTCCGTATAAATTCGACGATAAGCTGACTTCTCTATCTGTGGCAGTTATCATTGGGAATATAATTATACTAATTGTTAATTTGCTTCGGACTCGAATAATTGCCAATGTATCAAAGCGCATTAGCACAGATATAATGTGCCGATATGTCGAGCATTTGTTAAATGTAGAATACGGCTTTTATAATCAGCATACGAGTGGAGACATGATTTCGCGATTGGAAGACAGCAATATCGTCAGAGAAGCTATTTCCAAAGTGATTATGACTATAACCTTTGATTTGGTAATGGCAATCGTATGCCTGATGGTTTTGGCTTATTTGGATACTTCATTGTTCGTCCTTGCGTTTATAGTTGCCATCTGTTATGTATTTTCAGTAGCTAAATTCAGTCGTAACATAAACAATACCGCTGAGGGTATGCGGAGGAAAGATGCGCTTGCATCGACAACTTTTTTCGAAACTGTCCGGGGAGTCGAGACAATAAAAAGTTATGAATATGAGAGAGAAGCTTATAAGAAGAATGCAAGTGCGCTGACAAACCTTATGGACAGCTACAAAAATTTAAGCATTATACTTTCGACACAAACCTATCTTTCGGAATGTATTGTTGCGATAGGAGAAATCTTGATTCTTGCTTTTGGCGGACATAGTGTAATGAATGGGAAAATAACATTTGGAATACTGTTCATGTTTTATTCTTTACTGAACATGAGCCTTATGCCAATGAAAAATATAGTTGATTTATTTCCATCGGTTGAAAAAGCACGAGTGTCTGCTCGACGTCTCAATTCTGTGTTTTCGCATCCTTGCGAAGATAAAAGTCAAACGGGCACGACCAAAATTTTAGGAAGCATCTCAATAAGGCATCTTTGCTTCAGATATGGGAGTCGCGATCTGATACTGGACGATTTTTCATTGGAAATTAATGGCGGGGAAAAGTTGGCGTTGATGGGTGGAAGCGGCGCAGGAAAGAGTACATTAGCCAAAATTCTTTTGCGCTTATATGAGGCTGAATCAGGCGAAATCAATATCAGCGGAGTTCCGCTGAGAGATATTGGAATTTCAGAGCTACGCGCAAAGATTGCATATGTTCCGCAAAATCCATATGTTTTTGAAGGTTCACTTTTAGACAACATAAGCGTTGGCAATATCAAATTAGCACCAACAGACGTTATGCGTCGTATAAATGAGACTCCCTTGAAACATTTCATTGATCAATTTCCAATGGGCTACGATAGCATTATAACAGAGAGCGGAGAAAACCTTTCTGGCGGTCAAAAACAGATGATAGCAATTGCTCGTGCAATCGTTAAACACGGAGACATATTGATCTTGGACGAGGCATATAATTCCATCGACTCAAATCTGAAGGAGATTGCAAAAAAATCCATAAATTCAGTCTATAAAGAAGCCACTTGCATTTTAATTACACACAATCCTGCCGAAGTGGAGGATTGTAATCGGATTGTAACCATGGACTCAAAAAATTACGGAATCTAAAAAGCAGGATGTATGATTACGCCTGACTCAAACTGTTTTTAGCATCGCAAATTAAACATGATTAGTTTGTGAAACCAAGGGTGCACTTCTATACTCTCCTGACGGGAGTATGTGCGCTCTGCGAGGCAGACAGCCCGGACATTTGTATGTTCGGGCTGTTTTGCGTCACTCCGTTCCGTACAAGGAGCTGCACCCCTTGCGATACCTGCGGTATCTATCCCTGCGCACTTTGCAGCGGAAACAGTCTGCTGGCGCAGCCCGTTTCCGTCGCAAAATCTGAAAATTCCATATCGTTGCGCAGACCGTCTACCGAAAATGTAGGCGGTCTTTTTTTATCCATCTTTATATCATTCAGGAGGTTAAATTTATGCACGAAAAAGAAATTGAGAAGCTGCAAGCAGAGAAAGGAAAAGTTAAACGGCAGCTTGCGCAGGAGCAACACAAAATCCAGTGGTTTGAGAACCGCGCTGCTTACTACGAAAAAGGCGCTCGTGCTTGGCGAGCGCATGAGCCCCGTGCAGCTGCTCGGTGCGGCGCAGCTTTTGAGATGCTGCAACAACACTACACCGCGCTTGCGTTACGCAAAACGTATTTGTTTATTCCAGCGTTTCGATACCGTGCCACCGCAATATGCGTATCCGTGACTGCGTCAATGCGCCAGTGAAAAAACTCAGGCGGGGTATGATACGATCAGTGCGTCCACGTCTGCGAGGCTCGTGCCGGAGAAGGTGTAGCTGCCGCTGTCGTTTTTGGCAAGCGTCACGGTGACGGTCTGCGCGTCGAGGTAGGCGGGCGTGATGAGGTGTGCGCTGACCATGTCGCTGATCGACTTTGCCCACCAGTCATTGAAGCTCGCCGAGCCCTTGTCGAGCTCGCCGCTGGCGATGCGCTCGGCTGCGTCCTTTGCAAAGTCGGGGTAGTCCTCCTTTGCCACCTGCGCGACTGCGGCGATGGGGCTGACCTTGACCTCGACGGTGTAGCCCTCGCCGTCCTGCACGGGCGTTCCGACCTCGTAGCTTGCGCACTTGTACAGCTTGCTCATGAGCTCAAGAAGGCTGCTGCGCATGCTCTCGCTGCACTGCGTAAGCTCGATGCCGAAGTATTCGCAGAACACCTCCAGACTCACCTGCATGCCGCGCTCGTAGCGCTCGGCGCAGCTGTCCTGCGTCTCGCCGCCGAGCAGCGCGAGATATTCGTCGGAGTACTCGCCGAGATACACCGCGTCAAGGCCGCCCTTGACGTAGACGGCGGGGTCAAAGACCTGCTCCGTTTCCTCCGGCTCGACCGTCTCGTGCTTGCTGCTGCCTCGGCAGCCGCCGAGCAGCGCCGTGCACAGGCTGAGCGCGAGAGCAAGGCATATTATGCGTGTGATTTTGCTTTTCATATATACATTCCCTTCGGTTTTATATATTTATATACATACTATATGAAAATCCTCCACCTGTCAATCACGAATTTCCCCGCGTGGCATAGAATGCACCAGTCGGCTCTTGGAGGAAATTCTATGATCTGTGTACTCGCTGCGGCGGCAGGCATAGCGCTTTGCAGCTTTGCCGGCGCGGTGATCGGCTTTCTTTTTGAGAATATACCGCAGGGCATCGAGGATGCGCTCACGGCAGCGGCGGCGGGCATAATGCTGTACGCGGCGGTGCTCGGGCTTATCGTGCCGTCGATGGAGCTCTCGGGCGAGCGCGCACCTTGGCTCACGCCGTCGGGCATACTGTGCGGCGCGCTTTTCCTCAGCTGCATAGGACTGCTCGCTCCGCAGCCGGTGTCCGCCTCCGATCCGGCGCGGCGGCACGCCCTGCTGTTCGCCGCGGCGATAGTGATCCACCACCTTCCCGAGGGCATCGCCGCCGGAGTGAGCTTCGGCACGGGCGATCTCGAAGACGCGGCGACGGTAGCCGGAGGTATCGCGCTTCAGAACATACCCGAGGCCATGATAATCATCCCTCCGCTTCTGAAGGCGGGGACGGGCAGGCGCGGTGCGGCGCTCGCGGCGTTCGTAAGCTGCGCGGTCGAGGTCGCGGGCGTGTTCTTCGGCTATGCGGCCATCTCGCTCGCACGCGGCATACTGCCCTTCATGCTGGCCTTCGCCGCGGGCACGATGCTGTTCGTCACCGCCGACGACATGATCCCGCAGACACGGCTCCGCTCAGGCCGTCTCTCGACCTATGCCCTGCTCCTCGGTTTCTGCTTCTTTTTAGCGGCGCTTTGACGCACCAAGCCTTCCCCTGTGCAAGTAAGCGATGCTTAAATGCGTCAGCAATGACTAAGTGGTTGCCTGTTACGTTTTTTGAGGCAGCTTGAATCAACGCTTTATTTTAAATTTCCCGCCACGTTGGAAGTAAAATCTAATATCAGACGCAAAAAGAGAGCGCAGACCTCAAAATCTGTGCTCTCTTTTTTTCTGCCGATTAATTTATCGTGCTTTATATAAATATGTGTTTGCCTGACGGCAAATGATTTGATAAACACCTCATCCGTCGGCTATCGCCGACACCTTCCCCTCGGAGTAATGGGAAGGCAGGGTGCGCCGATTTCGGTGCTGACAAAGCTTGCACTGCACTCGCGGGAAGCGAAACGTTATGGTTTCCTCCAGCCTTTCCGGTCGGGACAACACAATAAACGTATCCGTAGGTGCGTCCGTGCGCCTCTAAAAATGCGCCAGTAAAAATCCGTGCGCTACGCGCACACCTTGAGCTCTCAGCTTTCGGCTATCAGCTCTCAGCTTGCTGCGGTTTCCGCAGCACCCTCGATACCGTGCACCTGCAATAAGCGTATCCGTAGCTGCGTCAAAGCGCCTTTAAAAAATAGCGGGGCTCGAAGATACGCAGCCAGGGGAAGCTCAGGCTGGTGACGGTGAGTGTGCCGAAGCCCGCGGTACTGCCGTCGAGACCGGTCAGATACGCGCTGCGGGCAAGGTTCTTGAGCACGGGCGCTGCGGAATCCTCCAGCGACTGCCGTGCCTTATCCAGCACGAGCTGCACATCGGTACCGCTGCGGCAGAAATTATCGGGATCGCCGCCGAGCTCAGAGCGGATGTACTGTTCAAGCACGAGCTTGGTGTCGTTTTTATAGCAGATATCCTTGATCAGCGAATCGGCGAGCGTGCGCCGGAAATCGTCGAGCTGCTCCTGCGTTTTAGAGCCGCCCTGCGCAAGGCAGAGCCAGCGCGCAACGCCGTTTGCAAGGGTGATGCCCGTGACGTTTGCAAGGTCGTAATATCCGGCGTAGCCCAGCAGGAAGCCGAGCTGCGTGCGGCGCACGAGCTTTTCCTGAAAGTCCGTGCCGTACTGATTGTTGGCCGCGTCCATGAGCATCGTGGGCGTGCCGTTTTCCTCGTTTTCGCGCAGCGCGGCGACGGCATCGCCGATATACCGGCTCCTTTGGCTCTCGTCGGTGGGCTTTGTGAGCACGATGAGCTCCAGCACGCTGCCGCCGCCGGAGGACTCGGCCTCGTCAAGGCCGAGATAGTCGAGGTGCGCGCTGATGATCTCGCTGAGCGACTCGTGGTCGTAGGCGCTCGACGCGGCATTCTCGCCGCCGCCGAAGCAGCGGACGCAGACCTCCGGCAGCTCGCCGTCATAGTCGAGCTCCGCGTACATTTTGCACACGGCCAGCATTCCGTCCTCATCCGCGCCCGAGAGCACCGCACCGCGCCCGCTGACTGCTTGGCGCAGCCATTTGAGCTCGTTGGTCTGTATGCTCGCCGACGGCGCGGAGTCGTCAACGCCGATGAGAAAGCGCACATTGTCCAGCCCCTCGGAGGCATCCAGCGCACATTGTATGAGCTCCAGCTTGCGCGCACGGGTCTGAAAGTAGGCGCTCGTGACCGCCCCGTCATCATACGGTATGATCTCGCCGTCAGCCGAGAGCGGGTAGCTCTTGACGATGTTTTCTATCGTGAGTTCGTCGCCGTCAAGCTCGGGCCGCGCCTGCATGGCGTATTCGCGCAGGTCGTTGTAGTCGTCGAGCGTGTTGCCGTCGTAGCCGACCGTCGGCGCAAGGCGCATGACCGTGTCGAGCAGCCAGATCTCGTTCTCCGGCGCGGCAAGCGCAGCGAGCAGGCTCTGTATGAGCTCGGTCTCGCTCAGGACCGTGCCGTCGGAAAGCGTGACGGCCTCGCCGGTAAAGCAGCGGGAGTTGACAAGCCCGCCGGACAGGAGCTGGTCGAGCGACAGAATGTAGCGGTCGCAGCCGGCCTCCTCCTGCGCGAGCACCCACTCGTACAGAGCGGCGCGGTCGCCGTATTTAAGGCCGCTTTCGCCGAGCGGCTGTCCGTCGAGCCGCGTGCGGTAGTCCTCCTCGTCAGGCATGACGAGCTCATAGCCGAGCGAGCCTGCCAGATACGCCACCCTGTCGGTGTTGACGGGGCGGTCGTCCAGCGGAACGTAGGCAACTGCCGTCCCGCCGCCGTCGGATGACGGCAGCCTCTGCGGCTCGGGCACGGGCACTGAACAGCCTGCAAGACACAGCAGCGCAAGCGCTCCGGCCAATAAGCGTTTTTTCATAACCTCTCCTTTTTTAATGGCGCTTTGACGCACCTACGGCGCTGAAGCGCCAGCTGAGAGCTCTTTTTCAGAGGCGCATTGACGCGCCTACGGATACGGTGATTGCGTCAGCACGGTATCAAAACAATGGTATAAACCGTAACGTTTCGCGTCCCGCAAGTGCGGAGCACGCTTTGTCAGCACCGAAATCGGCGCACCAAGTCTTCCTCTTACTTCGAGGGGAAGGCTTGGTGCGCCGCAGCTTTTGAGATGCTGCAACAACATTGCTCCGCTTTCGCGGGAGGCGGCAGATTTTTTGTTTCATCGGCAGCTGCCGGTCGGGACACCGTGAAGCTTACTACTCACTCACGTTACGCGAAACGTTACGGTTTGTGCCAGTGTTTCCGGTCGGGACACCGCAATATGCGTATAGGTGCAGACTAAATGCGCCTCTAAAAATGCGCCTCTAAAAATCCGTTTTGCCGTTGAGTTTTTTGCACTCGGCGAGGACGTTATGTGTGTCAAGGAGCTTGAGACCCTTCATGAGGTTGCCCTTGAGCTTTATCTTGCCCGAGGTCAGCGCCTTGGCCGAGCTGAGCTCGCCGGTGATGTTTTTGACGGAAACGTCATAGTCGCCGTCGGAGACGTAGTCCGCATCGGGAGCGGAGGCGCGTCCCGTGCCGCGGGTGATGTCCGTGATCACGCCGTCCTTGAAGGTGTACTTGAACCACACGGTGTCGCCGCCGCACTGAGGCACCTTGTTGTAGCACTCGCAGAGGGTGACTGTGACCTTCGAGGGGGTCTTGCCGGGGGAAAAGGTGTCCTTTGCCAGAGCGATGAACTCTTCGCTCCATTCTTCGGTGAGAAACTTCATTGGTTTAGCTCCTTGTCGTTTATTTTTACCATTTATTTGAGACCTTCTCGGCAAAGCCGGGGAAGTCCTTTATTTCGATGACCCTGCCGTCGTCGAGGACGGCCTTTCCCGTGAAGCGTCCGAACACCTGATGCTGATCGCTCTTTATCAGCCCGACATCGGTGCAGGAGGCGCGGTCGAGCACGGGGCGGAAGTCCATCTCGAACCTGCCGTCGTCGGAGGTGAAGGTCCACGGCTGCATGAAGCCCTTTTCGTTATCGGGGATGTTGAATTTCACCTGACTGAGCTTGTGCGCCCTGCCGTTATAAAACAGCATGTTCTCGCTCGCGGCGGAGGTATCGCCGAAGCCGTAGCCTATATTCCAGCCGAAGGGCACGCCGTCAACCGCTCCCGAGGCCGAGCCCCAGTACCATGTGTTTTTGTACGTCCACACGCCGCGTCCCCAGTCGAGCACCGCGAAGCTGTCGGCAGGGTCAAAAACGTAGGTCTGCCCGTCATAGACGACCTCGCCGCGGGCGCGAAGGCAGTTTATCTTCTGGTTGTAGTAAAAATGTCCGGGCTTATCGAAGGGCGTGGCAATGACCATGCTCTCCTCCGGCTCATCGAACAGCTCGACCCTTGCGTACAGCGAGCCTGCCGGTCCGAAGCGCTTCATCTGCGCTATGAGCGTGCGCACGCCCGAGCCGTTGTTTTTAAAATAAATGCTGTAGTTTCTGCCGATGGCGGTCGTATCGCCTTCTTTGCTCGTTTCCGGCAGTCTGCGCCTGCCCAGCGGCATGAAGCACATGGGGCTCGTTGTTATCTCCCAGCCCTCCTCGAAGTTCAGAAGGCTTATCGAGTCCAGACCCATATAGCCGTTATCGTCGATGGTGAGCGCAAGGGCAAAGCGCCCGTTGTTTATGAGGTAGTAGTCCCACTCCTTTATGCGCAGGGGGCTTGCCTTTATATCGGCGCGGCGGTAGACCGGCAGCAGTCTTTTGGCATAGCCGGGCTCCGTGAGCCCGCCGCCGGCGTTTAAAAGCGGCATCTCGCGTGTTATCTCGTGCTGCATCGCTACATCTCCTTTTTGAGCTGGCGTATATCCGTTCCGACAAAGGGGAGCTTGAGAAACTGCCCGTCTATCCGCGAGCATATCTGCGGGGTGTAGCGCCGCGCAAGCTCCGCGTCGGTGAGGTTCGTGCTGATAATGGTCTTTTTGCCCTCGACAAGTCGGGTGTTTATAAGCGTGTACAGCGCCGAGACGCTTATCTGCGTGAGCATCTCCGTGCCCAGATCGTCGAGTATCATGAGCTCGCATTCGAGCATGCGCTCTGCGCGTGTGGCCGCCTTTTCGGCTGTCTCCGCGTCGCGGGCAAATTTCCTGAGCTCAAAGGCCTCCAGCGCGGAGGACGCGGTGTCGTAGCACACCGAGTGGCCGCTCTGCGCGACGACGCGGGCTATGCAGGCCGACAGGAAGGTCTTGCCCAGACCCGTGCCGCCCTGAAACAGCAGATTCATCGAGCGCTCGGAAAAGCTCGCGGCGTACTCGCGGCAGGTGTTCAGAACGATGCTCATCGCCTCCTGCGCCTCGCCGTAGAGGGACAGGTCGAAGTTCTCAAAGCGCTCGCTGCTGTTTTTAAGAAGCGTGCTGAGCTCCGCCGTGAGCTGCCGGTTATACTCCTCGGTAAGGCAGGAGCACAGCTCGCTGCCGATAAAGCCCGTGTCCCTGCATTTGGGGCAGGAGTATATATCGTCGAGATAGTCGGCGGGGTAGCCGTGGGCGCGCAGAAGCTCCGCCCTCTTCGCCTGAAGCGCGAGGCTTTCGTCCTCCAGCGCCCTGAGCGCACCGGCAAGCTCGCCGCTGCGCTTTATCGTCAGCCCGACGAGCTCCGACATCTGCATACGCAGCCTTGCGTCGATGCGGCTTATCTCGGGTATCTGCTCATATATCCTTTCCTGTCTGAGATAGTGCTCGGCGACGTTGTCGGCGTGCCGGTGGCCTATCTGCTCTCTGGCCCGCGCCAGAATTTTTCCGTCCAGTGCCATTGCTTAACCGTTTTTAACCTTTTCGTATATTGAGCGCAGCCGTTCGAGCTCATCGCCGGAGACGTTGCTGCGGTGCCTGTTTTCCGCCTTTACAGCCGACGCGGGACTGCGGCTGTCGCGCTCGGCGACCTCGGCGGCAGAATGTATGCCCTTTTCGTGCCACGAGAGGATTATCTTGTTCATGTATCCCCATTTGAGTGCGCCCGTGTTCGTGACCGTGCGGTCGTAGGCTATGAGTATCGTCTCGTTGTCAAAGCCCATGTCGAACCACGAGAGCATGTACTTGCGCTCGGTCGGTGTGAGCACGCGGGAGCCCAGCCCCATGGCCGTCTTGACCTCGCCTGCACGCGAGCGCCTCTCGGCGGCGGTGCGGATATATTCGTCGGCCTGCTCGATGGTGATTATCTCCCTGTTTGCCCATGAGTAGGCCTCCTTTTCGATGCTGCGCATGGACGGCAGCCTGCCGGGGCCGTATTTTTCCCTGAACACGTCGATGCAGTAGCCGATGAGCATGAATATCACGTCGGCGGGGAGGGCGAGATAGTCGTATATGCCGAACAGGGTCTTGAGGTCTGCTGTCGAGAGCACTCTTCCGAGCTTGCGCTGCGCCTGCGCGACAACAGCCTGAAAGCCGCTGTCCTCCTTCGAGCGGCGCACGATATCCTCCGCCGTATACTCCGGAAGCTCCTCAGCCGGAGGAAGCTTAGGCTCGGCCTGCGCCTGCGCCGGTGCGTCGGGGCGGGCAAGGGACATGCGGCAGAGCTTTTCGTAGGCGTTTTTTATCTCCGCGCCCGTCCTGCACAGCTCGCGAGCGGCGGCCTCGGCATCGAAGCTGCCGCGCCGGCACAGCCAGATATACAGCAGCGCGACATCGCCGTCGTGGGCGGCGATAAGCTTGTCCGCCGCGCTGTAGGGTATTAAGTTCTGCTCTGCTGCGGACATGGCTTCTCTCCCTGTTCATTCAAAGTTTACACAAAGCGCTTTAACAAGTGGGATTATACCATTAAAATTAGCTTGTAGCAATAGCCTTGTTTGTGGTATAATTCATTGATTACAATGCCAGAGGTATAGATACATGCTTGAGCTGCTTTCACCCGCAGGCTCGCCGGAGGCGGTCGTTGCCGCCGTACAGAACGGCGCGGATGCGGTCTATATGGGATTAGGGATATTCAACGCACGGCGCGGAGCGAAAAACTTCAGCGATGAGGAATTTGAAAGAGCCGTGCGCTACTGCCGCATACGCGGCTGCAAGGTCTATGTCACGATGAACACCCTCGTGGGCGACCGCGAGATGGAGCAGGCCGCCGCGCTTGCCCGACGTGTGTCGGAGCTCGGAGCGGACGCGATACTCGTGCAGGATCTCGGCCTTCTTAGCGTACTGAAAAAGGCCGTGCCGGATATTGCGCTGCATGCAAGCACTCAGATGAGCATACACAACCTCGCCGGAGTCGAGGCCGCAGCCGAGATGGGGCTCACCCGCGCCGTGCTCGCCCGCGAGCTCAGCTTCGAGCAGATAAAATTCATCACAAAGCACTCGCCCATAGAGACGGAGATATTCGTCCACGGTGCGCTGTGCTTCTGTCATTCGGGGCAGTGCTACATGTCCTCGCTCATAGGCCGCCGCAGCGGAAACCGCGGCATGTGCGCCCAGCCCTGCCGCATGGAATACAGCATGGGCGGCAGACTGGAGGACAGTCACCCGCTGTCGCTGAAGGATAACTGCCTTATAGACCGACTGCGCGAGATAGAGGACGCGGGCGTTGCCTGCGTGAAGATAGAGGGGCGGATGAAGCGCCCCGAGTACACGGGCATAGTCACCGGCATATATTCAAGAATAATAAAGGAGCGCCGCGAGCCGACGGCGGACGAGATGCAGATGCTCACCGGCGCATTTTCGCGTCAGGGCTTCACTCAGGGCTATTTTAACGGCACGAAAACCGATATGTTCGGCATCAGAGCCGAGACGGACAAGGCCGGCGAAAAGCTGCTGGCCGACGCAAGGCGGGAGTATATGGGGCGCGAGGAGCGCCGCGTGCCGATCAAGCTCTACGCGGTGGTGAACGCGGGCGAGGCGGTCAAGGCCGCCGCCATAGACGGGCTCGGCAACAAGGTCGCCGCCTTCGGTCCGGAGCCGCAGAAGGCCATACGGCAGGCGATAAGCTCCGAGACGCTCAGCGACAGGCTCGGCAAAACGGGCGGCACGCCCTATTACTGCACGCAGGTGCAAAGCCGTGTGCAGAGCGGGCTGTTCCTCTCGGCGTCCGAGATAAACGAGCTCCGGCGCAAGCTCGTGACCGCTCTGAGCGAGCGCCGCGCAATGCCGCCGCAGCGCCGCAGTCTGCAAACGCCCCCTCTGCCCGTGGGACACAATGCCGTTACAGACCCCGTCATGATATATCAGGTGCGCACGGCAGAGCAGCTCACGGAGGAGCTTGCCGACACGAGGCCGGACTATATATACATCCCCGTCAGGGTCATGTACGACAGCTTTGAGCTCGTGCGCATTTTCTCCGAGCGCGGAGCCGTGCCCGTCGCGGTGCTGCCGCGCATCGTCCCCGACGATGAGGCCGCGCAGCTGTTCAAAATGCTCAGGACGCTGTTTGACCGCGGCATAAACGAGGCGCTTGTCGGAAACCTCGGGCATATAAAGCTCGCCCGCAAGGCAGGGATGAAGACCCGCGCCGATTTCGGCATGAACGTATTCAACTCCTATTCGATGGATATGCTGCGCCAGATGGGCTTTTTGTCCGCGACGGCCTCCTTCGAGCTGCGCCTTGCGCAGGTGCGCGACATGGCAAAGTGCGTGCCCACGGAGCTCATCGCCTACGGCAGGCTGCCGCTGATGGTGTCCGACCAGTGCATCATAAGCCACAGTCTGGGCTCGTGCAAGTGCCAGACCCCCGCGCAGCTTTCCGACCGCATGGGCTCGAGCTTCCCCGTCGTGCGCGAGCCGGAGCACCGCAACGTTATATACAATTCCCGAAAGCTCTTCATGGCCGACAAGAACGACGAGCTGTGCGGCGTGGGGCTCTGGGGCATAAGACTGATGTTCACCACCGAGGGCGCGCGCGAGTGCGTTCAGGTGGCAAAGCGATACAAGGGCGAGGGCGACTACCAGCCGAACGATCTGACCCGCGGCCTTTACTACAGAGGAGTTGACTGATATGGATATCGTGCTGGCCTCCGGCTCGCCGAGGCGGAGAGAGCTGCTGGAGACGCTGGGGCTTGACTTCCGCATCGTTCCCGCAAGGGGCGAGGAGATACCTCCCGAGGGAGCAGGTCCCGCCGAAACGGTCACGGCGCTGGCAAAGGCCAAGGCAGGTGAGGTCGCGGGGCTGTTCCCCGAGGCGCTTGTCATAGCGGCTGATACGGTCGTCTGGGCGGAGGGCAGGATACTCGGAAAGCCCCGTGACGAGGCCGGCGCGAGGCGCATGCTGCACATGCTCTCGGACAACAGCCACGAGGTGTATACGGGCACTGCGCTTATATACAAGGGAAAAAGCATCGCGGGCGCGGAGAAAACGAAGGTGTTCTTCCGCAGACTGACGGATGCGGAGATAGACGGCTATATAGCCACCGGCGAGCCCATGGACAAGGCCGGAGCCTACGGCATTCAGGGCAGAGCCGCGCTCATGGTCAGGCGCATTGAGGGCGATTACTTCAATGTCATGGGTCTGCCGCTGTGCAGGCTCGGCCAAATGCTCGAAGAGATCGGGGTGCATCTTTTTTGAATGTGAAAAATTATCTGAGAAAAAACGGAATAAAGCTCGGCGTTATAGTGCTGGTCATAGCGCTCGTCGCCGGAGCCGCCTCATACCTGCTCAAGGGCAACGCCGGAGTGATACAGAACGTATCCGGCACGGTGAAGGCTCCTGTGCAGCGCATGGTCAGCTCCGTGGCCGAGTGGCTTGAGAGCATATACGGCTATCTGTACGAATACGACCAGCTCATCGCCGAAAACGAGCGCCTGCGAGCCGAGCTCACCGAGGCTCAGGAGGAGGCGCGGAACGGCGCTGCCGCCATCGAGGAGAACGAGCGCTTCCGCCAGCTGCTGGAGTTCAAGGAAAAGCACAGCGACATGACGCTTGAATCGGCCAAGGTCGTTGCGTGGACGAGCTCGAACTGGGCGCATTCGTTCACCATCAGCAAGGGCACGAGCGCAGACCTTGAGGTCGGCGACTGCGTGATCACGGAGTACGGCGTTCTGGTCGGCCAGATAACCGAGATAGGCTCGACATGGGCGACGGTCGCGACGGTCATTGACCTGAACACCAACATCGGTGCGCTCGTCTCCGAAAACGGCGCGTCCGGCCTGCTCGTCGGCGATTTTGCCATGATGCAGGAGGGCTGCGTGAAGCTCAGCTACCTTGCCGACGGTGCGCAGGTCTTCTCCGGCGACACGGTCATGACCTCGGGCTCGGGCGGCGCGTTCCCGCAGGGGCTCGTCGTCGGAACGATAAGCTCGGTAAAGACCGAGGCCGGCGGTCAGATAGAGTACGGCGAGGTCAAGCCCGGCTGCGACCTCACCTCGCTCGTGCAGGTCTTCGTAGTAAAGGATTTTGAAGTGGTGGAGTAATTGCTGAACAGAATTATTCAGGCTCTTGAATGGAAAAAGGTCCGCATGGTGATAAAATACGCGGTCTATATGCTGCTGGTGATGCTGCTGCAAAGCGTGCTGTTTTCGAGGATAAGCATACTCGGCGCAAAGGGCTTTATCATCCCCGCGGCGGCTGTGGCTGCCGGAATATATCTCGGCGGCGTGCGCGGCGCGGTATTCGGGATCTTCCTCGGCCTGTTTACGGACATGTCGTTTTCCGAAACGACGGTGCTGTTTACGGTGCTGTTCCCGCTCATCGGCTTCGGCGCGGGCTTTGCCTCGGATTTTTATATAAACAAAAGCTTTCTGGCCTTTATGATACTGAGCATGGCTGCCATACTGCTGTGCAGCGCCTGCCAGCTCATCCTTGCGCTCATAGGCGGTTCAACGGAGCTGCTGCCAGGCCTTCTTACGGCGCTTTTGCAGACGCTCTGGTCGATACCGCCGGTGATGCTGCTGTACCTGCCCTTTAAGGAGGGCGGCATAATGAGAGATACCTATTAACCACCCCTGTTATTTGAGGATACCCTATGAATATTATCAAAAAAGAAAGACTTATAGCGCTTACGCTGGTTTTCGCGATACTTCTCACCATATATGTTGTCGCGCTGTACAAGCTGCAGATCATAGAGGGCGAGGCGTATTACGAGGAGAGCAAGAACAACATGGTGACGACAAGCACCGTTATCGCCGCGCGCGGAAAGATACTCGACCGCAACGGCAGGGAGCTCGTCACGAACAAGTCCTGCTATGACCTGACGATAAACACCGACGAGCTCTTCCCCTCCGACGGCAGCGTCGATTCAAACGCCGTCATTTTAAAGCTCGTCAACATGATCCGCGATTACGGCGACGATTATATCGACGATCTGCCGATAACGACGAGCCCGCCGTTTGAGTACGAGAACGTCTCCGAGCAGGATCAGGCGCGGCTTGACGCTTACATGAAGCAGAACAACGTCCCCGAAAACGCCAGCGCCGTCGAGGTGCTCTCGAGCATGCGCGACCGCTATGAGATCGACAGTAACTACACCGCCGAGGAGGCGAGGATAATCGCCGGTGTGCGCTACGCGGTGAACGTGCGCTATCTCATAAACACCTCGGACTATGTTTTCGTCAAGGATGCTGACATGAAGCTCATAGCGACCCTGCGCGAGAACAATGTCGAGGGCATAAACATCAAGGAGTCCT
Source organism: Hallerella sp. (assembly GCA_963620985.1). GTDB lineage: Bacteria > Bacillota > Clostridia > Oscillospirales > Oscillospiraceae > F23-B02. The sequence continues at coordinate 20,148 of CAVFCI010000025.1, forward strand.
ACGTCCGCGAGTATTCGACCTCGGCTGCGGCGCACATCCTCGGCTACACGGGCGCGATGAGCGACAGCGACTATGCCAAATACTCCGAGCAGGGCTACTCCGCCGACACCTATGTCGGCAAGGACGGCGCGGAGCTCGCCTTTGAAAAATACCTGCACGGCACGAACGGCACGGTGCGCACGACCTCGGCCTCGGACGGCACGGTCATCAGCAAGGAATACACCAAGGAGCCCGAGCCCGGCAACAACGTGTATCTGACGATAGACATCGGCCTTCAGGAGGCCGCCGAGCTTGCGCTCGAAAACGGCGTGGCCTCCATACAGGCGAAGATAGACGCGAAAAAGGAGCAGCAGATAGCAAGCGGAACGTACACGGAAAAGCAGGATCAGATAGACGGCGCGGCGGTCGTTGTCGTAAACGTCAAGACCGGCGAGCCGCTGGCCATAGCCAACTGGCCGACCTACGATCCGGCGCAGCTGCTTGAAAATTATAACGAGATACTCGAAGCGGCAAACACGCCGCTGTATAACCGCGCACTGCTGGGCACCTACGCTCCGGGCTCGACCTTCAAGCCCTGCGCCGCAATCGCAGCCCTCACCGAGGGCATAATAAGCACCGGCACGACCATCGAGTGCCGCGGCCAGTACACGCGCTACGCCCAGTACGGCTACGCGCCCTACTGCTGGATATACACGCAGAACAATCAGAAGCTCACGCACGGCTATCTCAATGTCACCGGCGCTATCCAGAACTCCTGCAACATCTTCTTCTACTCTGTAGGCCATGATCTGGGAATCGACAAGATGGATAAGTACGCCTCTCAGTTCGGCCTCGGCGAGAGCACGGGCATCGAGCTGCCCGAGTCCACCGGCAATATGGCAAACGCCGCAAACCACGAGGAGCTCACGGGCGAAACATGGTCGATAGGCCATACCATGCAGGCCGCGATCGGCCAGTCCGACAGCCTCTTTACCCCGCTCCAGCTTGCCGAATACTGTGCTGCCGTCGCCAATAACGGCGAGCGCCACAGCGCATCGATACTCAAGTCCGTGCGCAGCTACAGCTACGGCGAGAACGTTTACGAGCGTGAGGACGAGGTGCTCAGCAAGGTCGAGAGCGCCCAGTACAACTGGGATGCGGTCAAGGAGGGCATGCGCCTTGTCGGCAAGTCGAGCCTGTCAAGCTATACGATGACCACCGTCGCCGCCAAGACTGGCACAGCCCAGAGGGGCGACAGTGTCTCAAACGACGCTATCTTCATCTGCTATGCGCCCTTTGAGGATCCCGAGATAGCGATGGCCATAGTCGTTCAGAAAGGCTCGGCGGGCTCAAACTGCTCGGTCATAGCGCAGGAGATACTGGAGGCTTATTTCAGCCTCAAATCCGCGACCGACGTGACCGATGTCGAGGGCGAGCTGCTGCAATAGTAAAAAACAATGTTTTTTGTCAAAAAAGCGTTGAAAGAGGCAACAGTATTGTATATAATAATATAAATCGCAAACAGAAATGAGGTAACTTATGAATATTGCACTTATGGCACACGACAGGAAGAAGGAGCTGATGGTTCAGTTCTGTATAGCTTACTGCGGTATTCTGGCCGAACATTCCGTCTGCGCGACCAACACGACCGGCAAGCTCGTCGCCGAGGCGACCGGCCTTCCCGTCACGCTGTATCTCCATGCCGATCAGGGCGGCTCTCAGCAGATAGGCGCGAGGATCACCTATAACGAGATAGACCTTGTGCTGTTTTTCTGCGATCCGGCCAATCCCAACGGATTTGACGATGTCAACAAGATCGAGCGCCTGTGCGATCAGTATCAGATACCCTTTGCGACAAATGCCGCCACTGCGGAGGTGCTTGTGCAGGGTCTGCGCCGCGGCGATCTTGACTGGCGAAATATCGTGAACCCCAAGCGCAGGTGAGTTGGGCAAAAATTAAACTTCAAATGCTGTTATTGCTTTCGTGATAACAGCATTTAGTGATTGAAAGGATATCAGAGCATATGGCAAAAGTTGCGCCGAGGACGCTGTCCGGCTTCATGGAGCTGCTTCCGGCAGAGCAGATAAAGATGGAAAAGATGATGGAAACGCTCAGAAAGAGCTATTCCGTTTACGGCTTCGCGCCGCTGGATACGCCGGTCATAGAGTCGGCGGAGGTGCTGCTGGCAAAGGGCGGCGGCGAGACCGAAAAGCAGATATACAGATTCAATAAGGGTGACAGTGACCTTGCCCTGCGCTTTGACCTGACCGTGCCGCTGGCAAAGTTCGTCGCGGCAAACTACGGCAGCCTGACCTTCCCCTTCCGCCGCTATCAGATAGGCAAGGTCTACCGCGGCGAGAGAGCCCAGCGCGGCCGCTTCCGCGAGTTTTATCAGGCCGATATCGACATAATCGGCGACGGGAAGCTCGACATTATAAACGAGGCGGAGATACCGGCGATAATCTACCGCACCTTCACCTCCCTCGGTCTCAGGGGCTTTAAGATAAAGGTCAACAACCGCAAGCTCCTAAACGGCTTTTACAGCCTCGCCGGTATGAGCGAAAAGGCCGGAGATATCATGCGCACCGTCGATAAGCTCGACAAGATCGGAGCAAACAAGGTGCGTCAGCTGCTCATGGACGAGCTGCACATGTTCTCGCACAAGGCCGACGACGTTATGGACTTCATGGCCATAAGCGGCACGAACGCCGAGGTCATAGCGGGACTTGAGCGCTACAGAGGCATGGATCCCCTGTTCGACGAGGGTCTTGAGGAGCTCAAGACCGTCACGAGATACCTTGCCGCCTTCGGCGTGCCGGAGGAAAACTTCGCAATAGACCTCTCGATAGCGCGCGGCCTTGATTATTACACGGGCACCGTTTACGAAACGGAGATGACGGCGCATCCCGAGATAGGCTCTGTCTGCTCCGGCGGCAGATACGACGATCTTGCAGGCTACTACACCGATAAGCAGCTGCCCGGCGTCGGCATTTCCATAGGTCTTACGAGGCTTTTCTATGTGCTCAGCGAGCAGGGCATGCTCTCGGACGAGACGGTGTCCGCTCCCGCCGACGCGCTGGTCATACCCATGGCCGAGGATCTCGGCTACGCCATTGCGGCGGCCACAGCTCTGCGCGGCGCGGGCGTGAGAACGCAGCTTTACTGCGAGCAGAAGAAATTCAAGGCCAAGATGAGCTATGCCGACAAGCTCGGCATCCCCTATGTGATCCTCATCGGCGAGGACGAGATCGCGGAAAACGTCGTCGCCGTTAAGAATATGTGCAGCGGCCAGCAGCAGAAGCTCGGCTTTGCCGAGGCTGCGGCGCTCATAAAGAAAGACATGGATGAACGCGCACTTGCCGCGGTCATCAAAGAATAAGGGAGGACAAAAAATGACACAGTCAAGAACCCATACCTGCAATCAGCTCCGCGTCGAAAACGTAGGAGAAAAGGTCAAGCTCGTCGGATGGATGGAGAATGTCCGCGAAGTCGGCCAGAATTTCGCATTTGTCATCGTCCGCGATTTTTACGGCACGACTCAGGTCGTCGTCGAGACCGAGGATATGATGAAGCTCGTAAAGAGCATAAATAAGGAGAGCACGATCTCCGTCGAGGGCACGGTGCGCGAGCGCGCAAGCAAGAACCCTAAGATAGCCACCGGCGATATCGAGGTCGTGCCCGAGAAGATTGAGGTGCTCGGACGCTGCCGCTATAACGAGCTGCCGTTTGAGATAAACCGCAGCCGCGAGGCAGACGAGACGACGCGCCTGAAATACCGCTATCTCGACCTGAGAAACCCCGCGGTAAAGCAGAACATCATCCTGCGCTGCAACGTCATCGCCGCTCTGCGCAAGTCCATGATGGAGCACGACTTCCTTGAGATAACCACGCCCATACTCACCGCCTCCTCCCCCGAGGGCGCACGCGACTACCTCGTTCCCGCCAGAAAGCACCCTGGCAAGTTCTACGCTCTGCCGCAGGCGCCCCAGCAGTTCAAGCAGCTGCTCATGACCTCCGGCTTTGACCGCTACTTCCAGATAGCGCCCTGCTTCCGCGACGAGGACGCACGCGGCGACCGCTCCCCCGGCGAGTTCTACCAGCTCGATATGGAGATGTCCTTTGCCGGTCAGGAGGACGTTTTCGCGGTCATCGAGGATGTCTTCCCGCCGATATTCGAGAAATTCGGAACATACAGCGTATCCAACAGAGCCCCCTTCCGCCGCATCGGCTTCAACGAGGCGATGGAGACCTACGGCTCGGATAAGCCCGACCTGCGCATTGACCTCATCGTCGAGGATATCACCGCGCTCGTCTCCGGTAGCGAGTTTGCCCCCTTTGCCGAGGGCAACACCGTCAAGGCCATCGTCGTTTCCGACTGCGAGCTCACCCGCAAGCAGATAGACAAGGTCTGCACCGACGTTGAAGTTCAGGCGGGCATGAAGCCCTATTGGTTCAAGGTCGATGAGTCCGGTGAGCTCACGGGCGGCGTTGCAAAGTTTTTGCAGGACAAAAAGGACGCGCTCACCGCGGCTCTCGGCCTCAAGTCCGGCTGCCTTGTCGGCGTAACGGCGGGCAAGAAGGGCGAGGCTCAGAAGACCGCCGGCGTTATGCGCAAGATGCTCGGCGCGGCAGTGCCCGGACATATGGATAAGGAGCGCTACGAGTTCTGCTGGATCGTCGATTTCCCCATGTACGAGATCGGCGAGGAGTCCGGCGAGCTTGAGTTCTGCCACAACCCCTTCTCCATGCCCAACGGCGGCCTCGAGATCCTTGAAAAGGCCGAGCGCGGCGAGATAGACCCTCTTTCGATCACCGCATATCAGTACGACCTCGTCTGCAACGGCGTTGAGCTGTCCTCGGGCGCTGTGCGTAACCACGACCCCGAGATCATGATAAAGGCCTTTGAGATGGTCCGCCTCGGCGAGGACGACGTTAAGGCCAAGTTCCCCGCGATGTACAATGCCTTCTGCTACGGTGCGCCTCCCCATGCCGGTATCGCCCCGGGCGTTGACCGCATGGTCATGCTGCTGGCCGGCGAGGACTCCATCCGCGAGATCATCCCCTTCCCGATGAACAAGAACGCTCAGGATATCATGATGGGCGCTCCCTCCGTCGTGGAGCAGAAGCAGCTTGACGAGCTGCACATAGCCGTCACCTGCCCTGTAGAAGAATAATAACAATATGTAAGGACTGCCCTTGCGACAGTCCTTATTTTCATGAATGTGGTGGTAAATTATGCTTGCAACGATAAGATCGCTCGGCGTTAAGGGTGTCGGCGGCTACGGAGTTTCGGTCGAGGTATTCGTATCAAACGGCCTTGTGAGCTTCGACATAGTCGGCCTGCCGGATACGGCGGTGAAGGAGGCGCGGGAGAGAGTGCGCGCCGCGATAAAATCCAACGGCTTCAAGTTCCCCGTGAGCCGCGTGACGGTCAACCTCGCACCTGCCGACACAAAAAAGGCGGGCACGGTCTACGACCTGCCGATACTGCTCGGCATCCTCGCCGCAACGGGCGTTATACGCCGTCCCAAGCCCGACTGCGCCTTCTTCGGCGAGCTCTCGCTCGACGGAGCGCTCCGGCACGTCAACGGTGCGCTGCCCATGGCGGTCGCCGCCGCGCGCGAGGGCATACGCGAGCTGTACGTTCCGGCTGACAATGCGCAGGAGGCCGCCTATGCCGAGGGCGTGACGGTCTATCCCGTCGCCAACGTCGCCGAGCTCATAGCGCATCTGCGCGGCGAGCTGCGCATAGCTCCCGCAGCAGCGCCGGAGCTCGACCCTGCGGCGGTCAGGTACCTCGACTTTTCCGATGTCAAGGGGCAGGAGAACGTCAAGCGCGCGATGGAGATCGCCGCCGCGGGAGGACACAACATACTCATGGTCGGCCCTCCCGGGGCGGGCAAAAGCATGATGAGCAAGCGCCTGCCGGGCATACTGCCGGACATGACGCGCGAGGAAATGCTCCGCTCCACGGAGATATACTCCGTCGCGGGACTCACGGGCAAGGATAACCCCATCATCTCCGCCCGCCCCTTCCGCGCACCGCACCACACCGTTTCGAGCGCCGCCATGTCCGGCGGCGGCACGATACCGCGCCCCGGCGAGATAAGCCTTGCGCACAACGGCGTGCTGTTTTTGGACGAGCTGCCGGAGTTCCGCAAGGACGTGCTGGAGGTGCTGCGCCAGCCGCTCGAGGACGGCGAGGTCACGGTCTCCCGCGTCGCGGGAACGGAGACGTTCCCCGCAAGCTTCATGCTCGTTTGCGCGATGAACCCCTGCAAGTGCGGTTGGTACGGCCACCCCTCGGGGCGCTGCCGCTGCTCGGCAAACGAGGTGCGCGCATACCACAGCCGCATCTCCGGCCCGCTGCTGGATCGCATCGACATAATCGTCGAGGCTCCGGCGCTGGAGTACGAGGAGCTGAAAAACCGCGCCCCGTCCGAGTGCTCGGCGGATATAAAGCGCCGCGTGGACGCAGCGCGGCTTATCCAGCGCAGACGCTTTGAGGGCAGCGGCATACTCAGTAACGCCGGAATGAACACGCGCTCGCTCAACACCTACTGCGCCCTCACACCCGACTGCGAGCAGCTCATGCACGATGCCTTCGACCGCATGGGGCTCACCGCCCGCAGCTACGACCGCATCCTGCGCGTTGCCCGCACCATCGCCGACCTTGAGGGCGAGGAGAGCATCGGCGCGATGCACATCGCCGAGGCGATACAGTACCGCACCTACGATTTCAGGGACAATATCTGAGCGACGAGTGATTGTCAAAGAAGGCGGGGCCCTTTTGTGCCCCACCTTCTTCCAACTTGTCAAAAAAGTCCCTTGAGGGACTTTTTTGACTGCACTTTTCCGCCGAGCATTTTGAAAGTATTCAAAAT
>CAVFCI010000026.1:0-26069 GCA_963620985.1 Hallerella sp.
CTATAATCCAACTCGAGGCGGGTCTTGCCCCCTCGAGCTCCCCCGCTGCGCGGATTTCTTTACGCAGCAGCATAGGTTTTTGACAGTCTGTAATTGCGATATAATAGCTTATATCGCAATTTTTATATTACATAACATCAGGAAGGTGAAAGAATGAAGCGCTTTTTCAAAGAGCAGCTTTTCCCAATTATCATGATAATCATCGGAGCGGGCTGCGCCGCGTTCTCGATCGAGTGCTTTCTCATCCCGAACACGATACTCGACGGCGGCGTGACGGGCGTGAGCATGATGATAAACTACCTGTCCGGCATCAGCCTGAGCATACTGGTCGTCATCATAAACATCCCGTTTTTCTTCGTCGGCTACAAGGCGCTGGGCAAGCGCTTTCTTTTACGCGCTGTCATAGCGATGGCCGCGTTTTCCGGCTTTCTGGAGCTGTGCAAGCTCATACCCTCGGTCACGAGCTCGGAGCTGCTGGCGGTCGTGTTCGGCGGAGTGCTGCTGGGCATAGGTGTCGGCACGGTGCTTCGTCACGGCGGCTGCCTCGACGGTACGGAGATCGCGGCAATGCTGCTGTCGAAAAACGTCAGCGCCTCGACGGGTCAGATCATATTCATGATAAACATCTTTATCTACATAACCGCCGGTGTGCTCTTCGGCTGGGACAGGGCGATGCTCTCACTGCTGACCTACTTCATCACCTTTAAGCTCATCGACATCGTGCAGGAGGGCATGGAGCAGGCAAAGGCCGCGATGATAATAACCGACCACGCGCAGGTCATTGCCGACAGCATATATCAGCAGCTCGGGCGCACATGCACCTTCATCTCCGCCGAGGGGCTTGTCTCGGGCAGCACGAAGACCGTTTTGTACTGCGTGATCACCCGTGTTGAGGTAAACCAGCTCAAGCGCATAATAAACGAGGCCGATGTGAGCGCCTTCGTCACCATATCGGAGGTCTCGGAGATCATAGGAAATCACATCAAAAACAGCGGTGCTATTGACGAAAAGGCGCAGAAACAGTAAAATAAGAAAAAATTGCTTTCGGAGGCTGAACTCATGGATAAGCGCACAAGCAAGGAAAACTATTACCTCGACATCGCCGACGCGGTTTTGCAGCGCTCGACCTGTCTCAGACGCATGTACGGCGCGATAATCGTGCGCAACGACGAGATCATTTCCACCGGCTATAACGGTGCGCCGCGCGGCAGGATAAACTGCACCGACGCGGGCCGCTGCACGAGAGTGGAGATGAAGATACCCTCCGGCGAGCGCTATGAGCTGTGCCGCAGCGTCCATGCCGAGGCAAACGCCATAATCTCCGCCTCACGGCGCGATATGCTCGGCGCAACGCTCTACCTCGTTGGCCGCGACGCGCAGACGCATGAGCTCCTGACAAACGCGACAAGCTGCTCAATGTGCCGCCGCCAGATCATAAACGCCGGTATCGTGCGCGTCATCATCCGCACCGGTAAGGATACCTTCAGCACCGTCGATGTTGAGGACTGGGTCAAAAACGACGATCTTTTACTGGCGCTTTGACGCAGCTACGGATACGGTGATTGCGGTGTCCCGACCGGAGAGTGCCGATGAAACAAAAACTCTGCCGCGTAACGCAAGCGCGGAGTAATGTTTGTTGCAGCATCTCAAATACTGCGGCGCACCAAGCCTTCCCCTCGTAGTAAGGGGAAGGCTTGGTGCGCCGATTTCGGTGCTGACCAAAACTTGCACTGCACTCGCGTTACGCGAAACGTTGTAGTTTACACCAGTATCTCCGGTCGGGACACCGCAATATGCGTATCCGTAGGTGCGCTAAAGCGCCTCCAAAAAACGTATCCGTGACTGCGTCAATGCGCCTCTGAAAAAGAGCGAAACGTTACGGTTTATTCCATTGTCTCGATACCGTGCTGCCGCAATAAGCGTATCCGTAGCTGCGTCAAAGCGCCAGTGAAAAAACGACACCGTGACACAGCAATCACCGTATAGGTAGGTGAGTAAAAGCGCCTTTAAATAGCTTCGGATTTGTAGACAAAGACGACGGTGGAGGTCATTTTATCGCTGCGCTGGGTGAAGATATCGTAGCTGCTGCCGAAGTCGAGCCAGGCCTGCATGCGCTCGGTGAGCGCCTGCTGCTGCGCCTGAGTGAGCGTTTCGATGCTCACGCTGTTTTCAAGCTTCTGCGTGAAGGCGATTATCTTGTTTATGCTCTCGCTGCCGAGCAGGCCGGTCATGCGTTCGAGCATTTCCTGACTTGCGTGCATGACGTTTACGAGGCTTTGCAGCTCGCTTATGATCGTCGGCAGGTTATCCAACGACTGCTGCACCTCGGGCGAGGACAGGTCACGGTTGAGATTTTCAAAGGTCGGAGCAAGCTCAAGGTAATCCCGTGTGAACTGAGCGAGCGCACCGATGTTGGTGTTGAGCTTGCCGATGAGCTCCAGAAGCTCGGACAGATGCGTGAACTGCGCAAGCGTTTGCAGGCGGCTGGTGTCGATGCGCTGCATATCCGCCAGCAGCTGTTCGAGCTTTGCGAGGTTGCCCTCGGTGACGTATTTGTTGAGAACGTCGATGAGCGCCTTGTTTTCCTTGTAGAGCTTCGCTGCGCGTCCCACGGAGTTTATAAGCTGTTCTATCTGCTGTGCGTCGCCGTAGAGCATCTGCACCATGTCGGCAAGGTCGAGCGAGCTGAACGCGCCCATGAGCTCCTGAATATCGCTGAGCATGGTCTTTACGCTCTCCGTGCCGACCTTGATGTCGTCAGGGCCGAGCGAGGATATCGAGGAAAACGGCACGGCGACGAACATCATGTTGCCGAGCGAAAAATCACTGGCCTTGGCGTTGACGGTGTACTCGCTGCCGCCGAGCGCCGTTCCGAAGTTAAGGCCGAGCTTGTCAATGCCGAGGCTGTCGTTCATGCCCGGCACTCCGGCGAAGAACACGAGCTGCCGCGAGCCGTCGCCGAGCACGACACCGTTCGGAGCCGTGACCTCGCTGAAGCTCTCGTCCGGCAGTATCATGCCGCAGATAAACAGCATGGGGCAGGAGATCTCATACTCGCCTACGGTCTTTTTGAGCGTGTTCTCGGCCTTTATCGTTATCGTCACATCGCCGCTTTTTCCGGCCAGAGCCGCGCCCTTTACAGGCTTTCCGTCGAGCGTGTAGCTGACGGATATCTTCATGGGCGGCGTTTTGTCGCTGCTGCCGGAGTAATAAAGATCGGTCGAGTCCATGTCCCAGTAGAGCTTATCGCTCTCGCGCACGGGCTCAAGGAAGGTCTTTACGTCCTTGATATCGGAAAGGTCGCTCCTGTCCTCGACGCGCACCTGCGGCATATCGGTGTGCAGCCTGTCGGTGACGCTGAGCTTTTTCACCTCGCCGTCGGGGGATATGTTTATATAAACCGTCTCCTCCTTGTTCACGGCATTGTCCGTGAGCTCGTACTCGGGGTGTTTTGTCGGCTCGGGCGTGCTCTCAGTCTCACCGGTGTCTTTGCTTCCGCAGCCGGACAGCAGCGTTAAGCTCATGCTCAGCGCCAGCAGCAGGGCAATGTATCGTTTAGCTTTCATGTTTTAACCTCCAGCTTGGGGTCGTTTTGGAAATGAAGCTCTCGCACACGCACAGTACGGGCGAAAGCAGAACAATGATCACGATCTCGCTTATTATCGCGCCGCGAGCAAGCAGGGCGCACATGCCGCGCACGATGTAGATATCGCACACGAGATACACGCCGAAGGTCGCGGCAAAGAACACGCCTGCGCTCTGGAATATCGACTGCTGCGCCGCGGCGACGGCTCTGAGCATCGCCTCGTCACGCGGAAGCCTTTGCAGCTCCTCGCGGAAGCGCGTCGTAAGCAGTATCGCATAGTCAACCGTCGCACCGAGCTGCACGCAGTTTATGACGGTGGGATCGACAAACGAGGCCTCCGTGCCCATGATAACGCTTATCGAGAGGTTTATCCAGATGGCAAGCTCAATGGACAAAACCAGTATCACCGGCAGCGTGGGGGACCTGAAGCATATTGCGATGAGTATGAATATCGCCGCGATCGACAGCACGGAGGTCACGGCAAAGTCAACATCCGTCGTGTCGATAAGCCCCTGAGTTATCGCGCCTTCGCCGGTTATGTAGGCGTTCGGATCGTAGGCTTTTACGATGCTGTCCATCTCCTTGAGCTGAGCTGTCAGCTCGTCGGTCGCAGCGCCGTACTCGGAGTTTATCATCATAAGCTGCTTGCCGTCCTGCTTGCACAGGCTCATTATCTCGTCGGGAATGATATCGTCGGGTATAGCCGCGCCGACGACGGAGTTATACGCCAGAAGCGAGGACACGCCGTCAAGCTCCTGCAATTTCCGCTCCATTTCGATGAGCTTATCCGCCGGCAGGCTGTCGTCAACGATGACAAACTGCGTGCAGGCCATGCCGAAGTCGGTCTTGAGCTTGCTCAGCCCCTCCATCGAGGTCAGGTACGAGGGCAGCGCCTTGTCCATGCTGTAGTACATTTCAATGTCCTTCTGGATGAAATACGCCGGCGCAAGCAGCGCAAGAAACAGCAGCGCAAAGGCCTTCTTGTGCTTCAGGGTAAATTTGTTCAGCCGCGTAAAATTCGGCACAAAGCTGCGGTGGCGGTATTTTATTATCTGCCTTTCAAACAGCAGCACGACCGACGGCAGAACTAATATGACCGTCAGTATGCCGAGGACAACGCCCTTTGCCATGACAAAGCCGATATCAAAGCCGAGCCCGAGCTTCATAAAGCACAGCGCAAGGAAGCCGAACACCGTCGTCAGCGAGCTGCCCATGAGCGCCGTCATGGACACCGTGACGGCCTCGGCCATCGCCTCCTCGCGCGTATCAAAGCGCTGCTTTTCCTCGGCGTAGCGGTCAATGAGGAAAATGGAATAGTCCATCGTAACGCCAAGCTGCAATACCGCCGCCACGCACTGGGTGATAAACGATATCTGCCCGAGGAAGATGTTCGTGCCCATGTTGTATATGACGGCAAGGCCGAGCGAAAACAGGACGATCAGCGGCTGGAACCACGACTCCATGAGCACGCTCATGACCGCGAGCGCAAGCACCACCGCGACGGCGATATACAGCGGAGCCTGCGTTTCGGCGATCTCCCGCGTATCGTCAACGACGACCGAGAGCCCGCTCAGGAACTGATCCTTACCCAGCAGCGTTTTTATCTGCGCAATGGCCTTTAGCTGACTGTCGGCAGAGTCTCCGGCATCGTAGCGCACGAGCATCATCGTCTGACTGCCGTCGGCACTGTAAAATATATTCTTCAGCATGTCCGGCAGGATGTCGGCGGGTATGCCGATATCGGCAAGGGTATCGACCCATATGACCGAGGACACGCCGTCAACCGTAAGTATTTCGTTTTTGAGCGCCAAGGTCTGCTTTGGCTGCATGTTTTCCGTTATGACGATGGAAATTCCGGCGGTGTTGAAGGTCTTGTCGAGCACCTGCTCGCCCTGCACGGATTCGAGCTCATCGGGAAGATAGGAGAGTATGTCGTAGTTGACCTTCGTTCCGATAAAGCCCAGAAACGCGGGAATGAGCAGCAGCAGCGCCGCAAGGAGCACCGTTTTGGGATGCTTCGCCTCCCATAGCGCGATCTTTCTCAAGCTGTTACCTCACATCAATGTTAATTATGTCAACGATATCACAAATCGCCGCATTTTTCAAGCGTTGGAGGGCTTCTTTTGCTCTTGCTTAATTTTCTTATTGTTGGTATACTGGATGCACCGGATGCAATGGAGGTGCGGTCATGGCAGGGGATAAATTCAAGGAACTTTTTGATTTTATAAACAATTTCGGAGATTCAACGCTCAACGCCTCGGTGCATGAGCCCGCGAGCGGCAAGACCGAATGGATATTCGGGCGCAGCGAGGACTGCGACTTTGTCTACTCCGCGCCCAAGGCCTCGCGGCGGCATTTTGCCATCGAGCTGCACGACGGGCACTATTATATACAGGATCTCGGCTCGACGAACGGGACGTATGTAAACGGCAAGCGCATCGACCGCAAGGAGCGCATCTTCTCCGGCGACGTGATAACCATGGGCGGAGTGGATATAGTATTTTCAAAAGACATGCTGTTTTGAAAGAAATAAAGAAATAAAAAGAAATAATTAAAAGGAAGACCCATTCGTTTGGATGGGTCTTCCTTTTTGCACGCTGCCATGTATCAGTCGTTTTTCAGGAAAAAGCGCACGAGGATGATGCCGACGGCGGCGGCGATAGCCATGAAAACATAGACCATGCCGGTCTCGGCGGTACCGACTCCGCCCGTCCAGCTCTGATCGGCGCTCTCATCGGTGTACTGCGAGGTCACGTCGTTTCCGTCCTCGTCCATAAGCTTTACCGAGCGCAGGGAAAACGGCGCGGACGTATCGAGCCCGTCATACTCCACTCCAAGCTTTTCGCAGAGCTCGCTGAAGCTGTAGAGCTTCAGAAAGTCGGGACTGTCGATATCCACGGTCATGGAAGCGGCCTTTATGAAGCCGTCGTAATAAACGTGGAAGCTCAGCTCCGCCGAGTATATACCGCGGCAGTTGTAGGCTGCGAGCTCATAGGTTTTGCTCTCCGTATCGTTTATGCCGGTCACACCGGCGGTTTTGCCTGACGGGGCTACTATTGCGTCAAGCGGCCTGTAGCGCCCGTTTATGCCGCGCTCGAGCGTGACGAAGCCGTGGATATTATCCTCGGTGTCGGCGGTGTAGAAAAGATACAGACTGTCGCCTTGCTCTGCCCAGGCATGCACGGTCAGCGGCGTGCCCGTCTCGAGCCTGGGCGGCTCCTCGCCGGAATAGGGCGCGGGCATATCCTGTGTGACAAAGTTCTCGACGGCGGCCAGCCGTCCGGCCTCGGTGTTCTGATACTTAAATTCCGACGAGTACAGCAGGCACATTACGGCGACCGTGACCAGCGCCGCCAGAAGCGCGGAGACAAGCTGCCGCAGCCTGTATCTGCGCAGAAAGCCGAGCTTCGGCGCGGGCGCGTGGCCGATGTCCGGCTGTGTGCGCATTTTCGCCTCGATCCTGCTGCACTCGGGGCAGGAGGCAAGATGCTCCCGCACAAGCTGACCTGTTTCGCTTTCCGTCAGCTCCTCAACGTAGGACGGCAGCAGATCGCGCACGACGCAGCACGATAATTTTTGTTCACCCATTGTCTTCACCTCCGATGATCTCTGAAAGCTCCTGCTTGCCGCGATAGAAGCGCACCCGTGCCCAGACCTCGCTGCGCCCGAGTATCTCGCCGATATCGCGGAAGGAAAAATCGCCGGCTATGCGCAGATGTATGACCTCGCGTGTGTCGGCATCGAGCTGCTGCATGGCGCGGTACAGCCGCTTGCGCTCGTCGCGCTTTTCCGTGAGCAGCGCCGTGTCGTCGGGCGCGGCCATGCTCTCGGCAAAGCTCTCGTCGAGCGGAGCTGTCCTTGACCTGCGCTCAAGCTCCTTATACCACAGTCTTTTTGCTATCGCGCACAGCCAGACCTGCGGTGAAGCCTCGCCGCGATAGCTGTCCATGCTTTTGAGCGCCCTGTAAAAGGTTTCCTGCGTTAGCTCCTCGGCAGTATCGGCCTCGCCGCACAGCGAGAACAGATAGCGGTAAACGCGCTGCGCGTGCTCGATGTAGATATCTCCGCCCTTCGCCACAGACTTCACCTCCTTATACCTGTTAGTTACTTTCAAAGGCCGTTCGTTACAGTGATTTTGAAAAAAGCTCAGGCAGGAACCTGAGCTTTTTCAGTGTTAGGCTTTATTCTTTTGCTACGCTGTCAACAGAGGCCATGAACAGGCTGTTCTCGGCATCCGAGGGGATGAGGAAGCCGGTGCGCGGCGAGACGGAGAAGGCCTCAACGCTCGGGCCGTCCATCAGGCAGCTGCGCTTGAACTGCTGGCTGAAATAGCGCTTGCAGTAGCTGCGAAGCCACTTGGTGAGCTCCTCGTCCGTAAACTCGTCGCCGTAGGCGGCTTTTGCAAGGCGCATGGTCTTGGCCGGCGAGAAGCCGCAGATCATCATCTTGTGCGTGAAGAAGTCCTGAAGACTGTACGAGCCGACGTTCTCCTCACTCTTCTGCTCGATCTGGTCGTCGTGTATCGGCAGCAGCTCCGGCGTTACGGGGCAGTCGAGAACGTCCCACAGCGCGTCGGCGAGGACCTTGTCCTCGGTGTGCTGGGCGATGTAGCGAACGCCTGCGCGGACCTGAGTCTTGGTCAGCCCCATGTTCACGTCGTACATGCTCGTGTGGTCGCCGTTGTAGGTGCACCAGCCGTCAACGAACTCGCTGAGATCCTCGGTGCCGACGTCAAGGCCGTTGACCTTGTTGGCTATATCCATGAGCACCTGCGTGCGCTCACGCGCCTGCGCGTTCTCAAAGGCGATGGAGTAATCGTCGTGGGCGTGGCCGATATCGTCAAAGTGCTTGTAAACGCTCTCGCCGATGTCGATAACGCGAACCTCCGCACCGACCTGCTCGGCGACGATGATGGCGTTGGACTTCGTGCGGGAGGAGGTGCCGAAGCAGGGCAGGGTGCAGGCGACGACGTTCGTCGAGGGCAGACCCATGCGCTTTACGGCCTCGGCGCAGACCATGACCGTCAGGGTCGAGTCAACGCCGCCGGAGATGCCTACGACGCAGTGGTCGAGCCCTGCGTAGGTCATGCGCTTTACAAGGCCGGAGACCTGAATGTCGATCATCCTGCGGCAGTAGTTGCCCATGTCCTTTTCAAACTCGGGCAGATGCGGCAGCTTGCGGTAAGTGCGCGTGAGCTCAGTTTCGCAGAGCTCCTCGCCCCAGTAGAGCTCGGAGTGGCTGTACTTATACTGGCTCCTGCCGTATTTGCCGCTCTTGCGGCGGAGGTTTTCAAGATACTCAATGTCGAGCTCGGAGACGACAAAGCAGTCCTCGCACTCGTCGGAGGCGAGCACCTCGCCGTTTTCGGCGACCATGCACAGGCCGGAGTAGACATTGTCGGTCGTGCTCTCACCCTTGCCGGGCGCTGCGAGAACGATGCCGCAGCTCAGATGCTTAGAGCGGTATTTTACCGAATCCGTGGCCTCGATGGTGGAGCTGACTGTAGCGGGGAAGGAGGCAAGCGATGCTATGACCGTTGCGCCGGCAAGAGCGTGGCGCGCTGCCGGTGAGTCTATGGCCTCCGCGTCCGCGCCGAGCTCGACCGCGACGGAAAGTCCGGGCAGCACATCGCTGGTGAACAGAAGCTCGGTGTCAAAGAAGGTGTCGAACTTGCCGCAGACGGTCTCCTCGCCGCCATCGTCGTCTGCCGCGGCGAATACGGTGCCGTCTGTCTCGGAGCGGGGCACAAGACCCAGAAGCTCGCCGTCGGAGATGACCGCCGCGACGCTGTACAGCGCGCCGCCTCTCGGCGCGTAGGGCAGGCCGACGACAACGAGCATGTCGCTTCCGGCACTGGCCTCGATGACCTTTTCAAGCGCGGCCTCCGCGCCGCGCAGGAGAACTCTGTGGCCGAAAAGGTCGTAGCAGGAGCAGCCCGTGAGCGTGAGCTCGGGGAAAACGAGCAGCTTTACGCCCTTTTCGGACGCTTTTTTCATGCACTCGATGACCTGAGCGGCGTTGTATTCCGTGTCGGCTACCTTGATCATTGGAGATGCGGCTGCAACTTTAATAAATCCGTCTTTCATTTTTATCACTCATTTCTCTGATTTTTGTATGTCAAATAAAGTTTCGCCATAATAGTGGATAATTATTTTCGATGCTTCGTCAAAGCTGTCGGGAGCTATGACGATCGTGATCTTATCTCCGCTTATGCGGCAGTCCTCAACGCCGTCAACAAGCGGAAGGAGGTTATCTTCAAGCTCCTGCTCGAACTCGTCAAGATGCTCGGAGTAATACTCGGTCGTGTGCGGGCAGGTGTACTTATCGCCGAGCGGAGCCTCGCTCGTGAAGCAGAACACCATGAACACGGCAAACAGAATGAGAAACATTATGCAGCCTATGGGTTTTATCGCCTTAACAAAGCCTTCGCCTGCCGTCATGATGCTGCCTCCGAATATAAAAAGTTCTGTCGCATGTAATACTGCACCCTTTCCACTAACTGCGCCGTTTCGAGCCTGCTGCCGCTGATGCTGTCCCTGACCTCGCCGTCTATGAGGTAGAAGCCGGAGGTGTTTATAACGGGAAGCTCGGTCTGCACCCCGTTCATGAACTTCATGTAGGCCGTACCCTCCCAGCCGAGCAGCGAGAACAGCTCGTTCATGAGGTAGCAGGGGCTTATGTCCGGCCCCTGACCGGTAAAGCTGCTGCCGCATATCTCCTTGGCGGCATCGTTTGCCCAGATCAGATAGCGCGTGGTGTAGTAATTTCTGAAGCCCTCCGTGGTCGAGCGGTCAAGGCTTATGCCGAGCTCGGTGTAGCACAGGCTGCCGTCGCCGAGCCAGGGCTTGTGATCGCCGTATACGAGCAGCACGACGGGCTCGTCCATCGCTTCAAGCTCATCCTTCAGAGCGCACAGGTTCTCTATCGTGTTTTTGACCGAGCCGAGATAGTTGTTGATGATGTAATAGCTGTAATCGCTCACGTCGCCGCTCCACAGCTCCTCGCCCCAGATGAGCTCCTCGCTGCTGTACGGTCCGTGCCCCTGATAGCTGACGTTGAAGGAGAAAACGTCCTTGCCGGATGCGATATCTGACTTGAAAAGGCTCAGCATTTCGGGGAAGAGATCATCGTCGGGGCTCGTCGGATAGCCGTATTTTTCGTAATACTCCTCGGTGTACAGATAGTCCTCGAAGCCGAGGTAGCCGTTTACGTTGTACCTGTTGTAAAACGTGCGCAGACAGGGGTGACTGCCGTTTGCGGTGTAGCCCTGCTCACGCAGATACCAGACGTAGGAGTTCGTGGTGCTGCGGTAGTCCTTGAGCTCGGCAAAGCCCGTGAGGAAGCAGCGCTCGGTGTCTATCGTGCCGCCGGCAAAGACATTTGTCAGCAGGTTTCCCGTGTAGCTTTCGGCCTCAAGCGCGTGATAGTCGGCGTACACATCCTCTATCCCCTCAAGCCCCGCCGTTGTAAGATCGGAGAAGGCCTCGAGCTGAATGGCAAGGATGTTTACCTTTTTATCCTCGGGGATATCGGAGTCTGAATAAGCCGAGAGAACGCTTTCGGCCTCGGTCTCGTCGTAGCCGTCGGGCGGAGTGTCTATCGCAGAGGATATACTGTAGATAAACGGGTACACGAAGCCCTTGGAAATAAAGACATCCCTTGCCTCCCAACGGCTCGCGTGCTCGAAGTTTGCCGTCTTCACGTTGTAGGTATAGTCATCGGAGTAGACGAGCTTCCACAGCGGCCATACGCTCAGCGCGATGACTGCGGCTATGGCAGCTCTCGCTCTGCCTGAGGCGCGTCCGCGCACGAAGAAAAACAGCAGCAGCGTTCCGATAACGACGCATAAAAGGCAGGCGGCTATGCGCTTTGTGAGCGTGATATTATAGTTTGCCGATACGCCCAGCGCCGTATGTATTGCCGTAATGTCCGAAAACATGAACGGATCGTCGCGGAATTTGAGCTTGAAGTAGTTTCCCACCGAGGCCGTTACGAAAACAGCACCGGTGCCCAGAAACGAGATCCACGCCCTGTTAACAAGGCAGTAGAGCAGAAGCTCAAGCATGCAGACCGGCAGGAAGTTCAGAAGGAATATCAGCGGGTGCCGGAAATAGTCGCGCAGCAGCTCATAGCTGCCCATGCCGATGCCGAGGAACAGCGTCAGGCAGCATATCCCCGCCGCCGAGACGGCGAGCAGCCCGTAATTCCATAGGTAAAAGCAGAAGCGCCGGCGCGGTCCGGCACAGACGGAAATGTCCGTGCCGAACAGAAAATAACGTTGCTTTGTGCCGGTCATGGCCGTGGCCTCAGAACTTTATCCTCTCAGCGATATAGTCCCTGACCTCGCTGATGGGGATGCGCACCTGCTGCATGCTGTCGCGCTCACGGATGGTGACGCAGTGGTCGGCCTCGTCGGTCTCCGTGCCGACGGTGTTGAAGTCGAAGGTGATGCAGTAGGGGGTGCCTATCTCGTCCTCGCGGCGGTAGCGCTTGCCGATGGAGCCGGTCTCGTCGTAATCGACCATGAACTCCCGGCTCAGCTCCGTGTAAAGCTCCATTGCAGGGCCTGTGAGTATCTCCTTCTTGCTCAGCGGCAGGATCGCGCACTTATAGGGCGCAAGCGCCGGATGCAGGTGCAGAACTGTGCGGATATCGTCGTTGCCCTTCTTGTCCTGACCGACGACCTCCTCGTCGTATGCCTCGCACAGGAAGGCCAGCGCGACGCGGTCGCAGCCGAGGGACGGCTCGATGACATAGGGGATGTAGTGCTCGTTGGTGTCCTGATCGTAATAGGTCAGATCCTTGCCGGAGGCCTCCTGATGGCGGCCAAGGTCGTAATCGGTGCGGTCGGCAATGCCCCACAGCTCGCCCCAGTCGGTGAACGGGAAGGCGTATTCGATATCGGTCGTTGCACGGGAGTAGAAGGCAAGCTCCGCCGGCTCGTGGTCGCGCAGGCGCAGGTTATCCTCGCTTATACCCAGCGACAGCAGCCAGCTTTTGCAGAAGTCCTTCCAGTAGGCAAACCATTCGAGGTCGGTGCCCGGCTTGCAGAAGAACTCGCATTCCATCTGCTCGAACTCGCGGATGCGGAAGATGAAGTTGCCCGGCGTTATCTCGTTGCGGAAGGCCTTGCCGACCTGACATACGCCGAAGGGCAGCTTTTTGCGCGTGGTGCGCTGGATATTTGCAAAGTTCACGAAAATGCCCTGAGCGGTCTCGGGACGCAGGTAGCAGGTGGAGCTGGAGTCCTCGGTCACGCCGATGGCAGTCTTGAACATGAGGTTGAACTTGCGGATGGGGGTGAAGTCGTGCTTGCCGCATACGGGGCAGACTATATCCTCGTGCGAGGCTATGAACTCGTCCATCTCGTCGAAGCTCATCGCATCGACGTTGACCTCGTGGTGCTCCTCGCCGATGAGCTTGTCGGCACGGTGGCGCGCCTTGCAGGAGCGGCAGTCGAGCAGGGGGTCAGAGAAGCTGGAAACGTGGCCGGTGGTGATCCATGTCTGCGGATTCATGATGATGGCGGCATCCAGACCGACATTGTAGGGGCTTTCCTGAACAAACTTCTTCAGCCACGCCTTTTTGACGTTGTTTTTGAACTCAACGCCCAAAGGACCGTAGTCCCAGGAGTTTGCAAGGCCGCCGTATATCTCGCTTCCGGGATACACATAGCCGCGGTTTTTGCACAGGGCAACGATCTTGTCCATAGTCTTTTCGCTGTTTTTCATTTTTCCGTCCTTTCCCGCGGCTGGCTGCCGCAGCAAAAATAAAATAATATTAATGTAGTTGTCTACAAATCGTAACTATATCATTTGCCGTCGCTTTTATCAATACAATGTCAAAATATAAACTAAACGAAAACTTTACGCGCAGTATTCCGTTTCGGAA
Organism: Hallerella sp.; assembly: GCA_963620985.1. Taxonomy (GTDB): domain Bacteria; phylum Bacillota; class Clostridia; order Oscillospirales; family Oscillospiraceae; genus F23-B02. The sequence continues at coordinate 13,478 of CAVFCI010000026.1, forward strand.
TGCGTTGTATGAATACTTGTGCAATGTCGTACACGATAGAGCGCAAAACGGGTATAACAGAACATAAAACTGTGCAATTATCACGATTTTAACGAGAGAAATATCAATATTGTGTTTACAAACGGCTTGATTTATGATTAAATAGCTGTGTAAAATGCCTTATAATAAACAGGAGGAATAAAGCAAATGATCAAATTTTCAAGCAGAATGAACCTTCTCAAGGGTTCGGCAATCCGTGAGCTCCTCGCACTGGCCAACAAGCCCGAGGTTCTCTCCTTCGCCGGCGGCATGCCCGCTCCCGAGCTTTTCCCCGTTGACAAGATAAAGGCTGCTACCGACGCTGTTATGGACGAGCAGGGCAGAGTTGCCCTTCAGTACTCCAGCACCAACGGCTTCGAGCACTTCCGTCAGCAGATCGCCGACCGTATGGAGGCAAAGCTCAACATCAAGACCACTGCCGACAACATTCTCGTCACCTCCGGCTCTCAGCAGGGTCTGGACTACTCGGCGCGCGTGTTCTGCGACAAGGGCGACGTTATCATCATCGAGAGCCCGTCCTACCTCGGCGCACTTAACGCATTCAAGGCCTGCGAGCCCAACTTCGTTGCTATCCCCACCGACGGCGACGGCATGATCATGGAAGAGCTCGAGAAGGTCCTTGCAACGACCGAGAACGTCAAGATGATCTATGTCATCCCCGACTTCCAGAACCCCTCTGGCCGCACCTGGCCTCTGGAGCGCCGCAAGCAGTTCATGGAGATCGTAAACAAGTACGAGATCCCCGTTGTTGAGGATAACCCCTACGGCGAGCTCCGCTTTGAAGGCGAGTATCTGCCCGCACTCAAGAGCATGGACACCAAGGGTCTTGTCGTGTTCCTCGGCACCTTCTCGAAGATCCTCGCTCCCGGCTACCGTCTCGGCTGGGTCTGCGCCGACGGTGAGATCCTCCAGAAGTACAACTTCCTTGCTCAGGCAGCTTCCCTGCAGTCCTCCACCGAGGCTCAGCTCGTTGTCTCCAAGTTCATCGACATGTATGATCTGGACGCACACGTTGCTACCATCAAGGAGTGCTACCGCAAGCGCCGCGACGTTATGATGGAGACCATGGAGAAGGAATTCCCGCCCGAGGCAAAGTTCACTCACCCCAACGGCGGCCTGTTCACATGGGTCGAGCTCCCCGAGTACATCAACACCAACGAGATGGCAAAGCAGTGCCTTGAGCGCAACGTTGCTTACGTTCCCGGCGACGGCTTCTTCCCCGACGAAGGCCACAATAACTGCATCCGCCTGAACTACTCCTGCATGCCCGAAGAGAAGATCGTAAAGGGCATGACCATCCTCGGCGAGGTCATCAAGGAGAACCTGAAGAAGTAATCTCTTCCATCTTCCAAATATAAAAATCCCGACCACTTGGTCGGGATTTTTTCAGCCACAGCCTGTCAAAGAACCCCCGTTTTCAAGCTGCGAAAACGGGGGCTCTTTGACAGGCTGGCATATAATCTCTTGCAGTGTTAATGTTTATGCCGTATTTTTCGCTGGCCTTATACCGGCTCAGCTCGCCGGTATATATTTGCCGGCCGATGTCTAATCTTTCTTCTTTAGTGTATTTCACGATAAACCTCCTGTCCGCATTTGGGTTTCCTTTGTCCAGAGATGTGCTTTTGCCTGTCCTCATTATGACATGTCCTCTGTCCAAAATGTACCCCCTCTGTGTCCATTTTTAGCTTACCACTTCATACTGTAATAACCTATTGACAAACGAGGCTCCTTTTCATATAATATAATGGTGTTATATAGCAATGCTATATTTTGAACGGAGGGCGGCTATGTCAGTCAAGGCGGACAAAACCAGAGAAAACATTTTAAGCACGGCGAAAAAGCACTTCCTGCGGGACGGGCTTGACGGGGCATCGCTTCGGAATATCGTAAAGGACGCGGGGCTCACAACGGGAGCGTTCTATAAGTATTTCCCGACAAAGGAAAGCATGTTCGATGCGCTTATAGACCCGTATGTGGAGCACATTTATCAAATTTACGATGATATTCTGGCGGATTTTGAGGTGCTTTCGCCTCAGGAGCAGACCGACCACATGGCGGCATCATCCGAGGACGGGATAGAGCAAATCGTTGACTATGTCTACGATAATTACGACAGCTTTCGCCTGCTTTTGAAATGCGGGGACAGTGGGAAGTATGCGGATTTCATTCACAGCATGGTAGAACGTGAGAGTCAGTCCACACTCAATTATATGGAGACTCTGCAAAGGGCAGGCATCGATGTTCCCGTCGTCAAAAAAGATCTTCTGCATATGCTCAGCACAGGCTTTTTCTCCGCCGTATTTCAGATCATTGAGCATGATATGGAAAAGGAAACCGCAAAGGCAAATATCGCTCAGCTGAAGGAATTTCAGACCGGCGGCTGGGAACGGCTGCTGGGTATCAGGTTCCCGCAGGCACCGGACTGACCGCAATATACGCTGATTCGGCATTTGAAAACATGTGGCCGATCAAAGGTCGCTTGTTTTTTGAAAATCAGTTAGCCACAGCTAACCGACAACATAACATCCAGTCAAAGGAGCGTTAAGCATGGAAGAAAAGAAAAGATCATGGGTGAGCCGGCTGCTTGAGTGGTCTGCTCCGCAGAGGCCGCTGTATCTGTGGAGCGTGCTGCTGGCCGCAGGCAACGTCATTTCAAAGATCGTTCCGTATTTTCTGATAGCGGACGTCGTGCGAATGTTTTTAAGCGGAGAAACGGACTTTTCCGCGTATCTTGCAAAGGCGGCGCTTATCGCCATTGCGTTTATCGCAGCCGAGCTTATGCATTCCGTGTCTACGACCCTGTCGCACAAGGCGACCTTTGCGGTTCTGTCTAATATCCGCAAAATGTGCTGCGACAAGCTGGCGAGGGTCTCGCTCGGCTTTGTGAAGGACACGCCCTCCGGCAGCTTCAAGAACATCATGGTCGAGCGCATCGACAGCATCGAGACGACGCTTGCACATATCGTGCCGGAGTTTACCTCGAATCTTCTTGCGCCGATCATCATTCTCTTGTATTTCTTTACGATCGACTGGCGGCTCGCGCTCTGGTCCCTGCTTCCCGTTATCGTCGGATTTGCGTCATACGCGGGAATGATGATCGACTTCAAGCCGAGCTTTGAAAGGACCGTGAAAGCCACAAAGGAGCTCAACGATGCGGCGGTCGAATATATTGACGGCATTGAGGTCATAAAGGCCTTCGGCAGGACGGAAAGCTCCTATGCCAAGTTTACGGAGGCGGCAAAGGAATATGCCAATTCGTTCATAAGCTGGATGCGCCGCTGTTCGATCTTCCACGGGCTGATGATGACCATAACGCCGTACACACTGCTGACGGTGCTGCCGTTTGGCGCACTTTATGTCTCGAACGGGACTCTTCAGCTTTCGGATTTTATCGTCTGCGTCATTTTGTCTCTCGGCATCGTCGGCCCTCTGATCACCGTCGGCTCGTATACGGATGACCTTGGCAAGATAGACGTGATCGTCGGCGAGGTAGCCGATATACTCGGGCAGCCTGAGCTCGAACGCCCGCAGGAAAGTGCGGCGGTTCCTGCAGATAATTCCGTCGTGCTCGAAAACGTGCGCTTTGCCTATCACGACAAGGAGATCCTGCACGGCATCGGCATGGAGCTGCCGGACGGCAGCGTGAACGCCATTGTAGGCCCCTCCGGCAGCGGCAAATCCACCATTGCAAAGCTCATCGCGTCGTTCTGGGATGTGTCCTCCGGCAGCATAAGGATCGGCGGTGCGGATATCCGGCAGCTGTCCATGGAGGAATATAACCGCAGGATCGCCTATGTCGCGCAGGATAACTACCTGTTTAACGAAACTGTCATGGAAAACATCCGCCACGGCAGGCCAGCTGCCACGGATGAAGAGGTCATCGAGGTCACAAAGAAAAGCGGCTGCTATGAATTTATCATGCAGCTGGAAAATGGCTTTGACACCGTCGTCGGCGGCGCGGGCGGGCACCTGTCCGGCGGTGAGCGGCAGAGAATATCCATTGCGCGGGCCATGCTGAAGGACGCGCCCATCGTTATCCTTGACGAGGCGACGGCCTACACAGACCCCGAAAACGAGGCCATCCTGCAAAGCTCCATCGCAAGACTCGTTGCTGGAAAGACACTGATCGTCATCGCACACAGGCTCTCCACCGTAAAAGACAGCGACTGCATCTTTGTGGTCAATGACGGGCAAATCGAAAGCTGCGGAACACATGAGCAGCTTCTCTCCTCCTGCCCGCTTTACCGTGAAATGTGGCAGGCGCATATCTCCGCAAAGGACACCGTAAAGGAGGCTGAGGAAAATGTTTGAGGTACTTGCAAAGTTTTTCCGCTTCTGCGGAAGGGAGAACGGCAATAAATTCAAGCTGTCCATGGCGATAGGGCTTATAGAAGCGCTCGCTTCGGCAATGAAGATACCCGCCGTCATGTACATTCTGATCGGCCTCATGAGCGGAGAGCCGATGAAAAAATATATCTGCGGCTCTCTTGCCATTATGGCTGCCGCCATTGTGATCGGTGTGCTGTGCAAAAGATTTTCAACGGTGCTTCAGACGGAGGGCGGATACAATGCCGCTGCCTTTGCGAGGATCAAGATCGCAGAGCAGCTACGCTATCTGCCTATGGGCTATTTTAACGGGAGCAGCATCGGTGAGATATCCTCGGTCACGACCAACACCATGGAGGCACTCGGCGACGTTGCGACCCGTGTGGTCATGCTGACGACCCAAGGGATTTTGGAAACCTCCATGATCGTTCTCATGATACTCTGCTTTGACTGGCGGATAGGCTTGATTTCCGCCGCCGGCGTGCTTGTTTTCTTTCTGATAAACTCCAGGATGCAGAAGGCCGGCAAGAACATTTCCGAGAACAAGGTCGCCTGTGACGTTGAGCTCGTCGATCAGATCATGGAGTACATCCAGGGCATCACAGAAGTGAAGTCCTATAATCTTCTCGGCGCGCAGGCAAAGAAGCTCAACGACGCAAACAAGGCCTGTGCAGAGGTCAACACAAGGATGGAGCTGACCTTTATCCCCTATCACTTCTTCCAGACGGCAGTTACCAAGATCACCGGCGCCGTCATCGTCGCATGCAGCGCGTATTTCTTCATAAGCGGCACCATGAGCGCAGTTTACGCTGTCGGCATGACGATCTCGGCATTCATGCTGTACGCAAGCCTTGAGAGCGCCGGAAGCTACTCCTCGCTTCTGCACACCGTCAGCGTCTGCGTGGACAAGGCAAACGCCATTCTCGCACTCGATACGATGGACATCGACGGGAGAGAGATCAAACCCGAAAATCACGATATCGAGCTTTCACATGTTTCCTTTTCTTACGACAGGAGAAAAATCATCGACGATGTTTCTCTTTCTATTCCCCAGAAAACCACCACCGCCATCGTCGGTCCTTCCGGCGGCGGCAAATCGACCCTCTGCAATCTGATCGCACGGTTCTGGGATGTGGACTCCGGCGCGATCACCCTCGGCGGCGTGAACGTGAAGGACTACAGCATGAACAGTCTCATGGAGAATTTCGCATTCGTGTTCCAGACCGTGTATCTTTTCGCCGATACAATAGAGAACAACATCAAGTTCGGCCGTCAGGATGCAGCACACGAAGAAGTCGTCGAGGCGGCAAAAAAGGCCTGCTGCCATGATTTTATAATGAAGCTCCCCGACGGCTACAACACCGTCATCGGTGAGGGAGGGGCGAGCCTCTCGGGCGGGGAAAAGCAGCGCATATCCATTGCCAGAGCCATTATGAAGGATGCGCCTATCATCATCCTCGACGAGGCGACCGCAAATGTCGATCCCGAGAACGAAAAGGAACTGATCGATGCCGTGGAGGCGCTCACGAAAGAGAAAACGATCATCATGATCGCTCACCGCCTGAAAACCGTGCGGCACGCGGATCAGATCGTGGTCGTGGACAAAGGCCGCATCGCGCAGCTGGGAACACACGAACAGCTCATGGCGCAGGAGGGCATCTACAAACGCTTTGTGGACGTCAGAGCCCAGGCCGTCAGCTGGAAGTTGTAAATAATAGAATTTCAAATAAAGGAGCATAAATATGAATACGAAGCAGACGCTCAAGGGAAAAGACCTGATCAACATTGGAATCTACGCAGCAATATTCTGTGTCATCGTAACAGCCATCGCCATGCTCGGCTTTATACCGATCATGCTGCCGATGCTCTGCGTCCTTGTGCCCATACTCGGCGGCATCCCGTACATGCTGTTTTTAACCAAGGTAGACAAGTTCGGAATGATCACCATCTTTTCTATAATCGTCGGGCTTTTCCTCTGGGTTACCGGAATGGGCTATTGGCCTACGATCTTCGGCATCGTCTGCGGCGTACTTACAGACCTTATTGCAAAGTCCGGAAATTATAAGAGCAGCAAAAAAGATATTCTGGGCTGCGGTGTCTTTAACATCGCTGTTTTCGGAAACTTCGTCCCACTTTTCACCAATATTGACGCATATTTCAGCACCCGCCAGAGCTTCGGCGAGGAGTACATTGGGGCGCTGACCGACATTTTTGCCCATACATGGCTCATCCCTGTACTGATCGCTTCCTGCGTGGTCTGCGGATGGATCGGCGGATTTCTCGGTAAGACCCTGCTGAAAAAGCATTTTGAGAAAGCGGGTATTGCATAATGCCGCGCTGCGCTGTCAAATTTGACCCCAGAACGAAGCTGCTGCTTCTGGCAACGATGTCGATCTTCGTTCTGGGCGGCGCAGGGGGAGATATATTCGGCCGGTATATGCCGCTTTTTTGCCTGCTCCCCTTTGCCCTGTTTGTTTTTGCGGGACGGCTGAAAAAGGCGGTCGGCTACATGCTCCTGTATGCTGTTTTCTATGGTCTTTCCATGTATGCGCTGCCGCATGTCTCGGGGATTCTCGGCTTCCTGCTGCTGGCCTTCTGCGGGATCATGACAAGATTTCTGCCGGGCATTATGGCCGGAGCGTACCTGACGGAGACGACCACCGTAAGCGAGTTTTCGGCGGCCATGGGCAGAATGCACGTTTCCGACAAGCTGACGATACCGCTGTTGGCAATGTTCCGATTTTTTCCCACCATCGCCGATGAGTTTCATTCCATCAACGATGCCATGCGGATGAGGGACATACACTTTGGCGGAAAAAATGTCTCAAAGATGGTCGAATACAGAATCGTTCCACTGCTCGTCTGCTCGGCAAAGATCGGAGAAGAACTGAACGCCGCCGCCATTACCAGAGGGCTCGGAGGTAATGTAAAACGGACAAATCTTTGCCGGATCGGCTTTAAGGCATGGGATTATCCTGTTATTCTGATATGCCTTGCTCCGTATGTGATCTGGTTCGGCAGTCTGCTACGGAGGGTGCTATGATCCGATTAGAGCATGTTTATTTTACCTATGGCAATTCCGACAGCGGTGCATTGAATGATGTATCACTCTCGGTGCGTAAGGGCGAGTGCGTCCTGCTCTGCGGCAGCTCCGGCTGCGGCAAAACGACGATAACCCGCCTTGTAAACGGCCTCATTCCGCATTTCTATGAAGGAAAATTGAGCGGAACCGTCTCGGTATGCGGCATGGACATTTGCACGGAGGAGCTCTATACTATATCCCAAAAGGCCGGCAGCGTTTTTCAGAATCCGAGGAGTCAGTTTTTCTGCCTGGACACGACAAGCGAACTGGCCTTCGGCTGCGAAAATCTCGGTCTCAGTGTAGAAGAAATCCGAACGCGCGTGAGTCGGGCAGTAAAGGAACTTGAGCTGGAGTCTCTTACTGACAGAGATATTTTCAAGCTGTCCGGCGGCGAAAAGCAGCGGATCGCCTGCGGCTGCATATCCGCAATGGAACCGGATATTTTCGTATTGGATGAACCTACATCAAATCTCGATACGGAATCTATTGAAAGACTGAAAGAGGCACTTTCCCTCTGGAAAAGACAAGGGAAAACCATTCTGATCGCCGAGCACAGATTGTATTGGCTCAAGGATTTATGCGACAGGGTCGTATATCTTGACGGCGGCAAAATTATGTTGGATATTCTTATGACTGAACTGAAAGCATTCCCACCGCGAAAGCTGCGTGACATGGGACTTCGCACCCTGCTTCCGCCAGATGAAGTAAGCGTCAGCAGAGTGCCGTATTCCATAAAGCGGCCGGATATGCTGATCGAGGATTATCATTTTGCCTATGATAAAAAACCGGCGCTGGAATTCGATGATATGCCACTCCCGAAAAACGAGATCGTTGCCATCACGGGTCAAAACGGTGCCGGCAAATCTACTTTTGTCCGCTGCCTCTGCGGGCTTGAAAAGAAATTCAAAGGGCGAACAGTTATTGCGGGGAAAATCTATACGCCGAAAGAAATGCTGCGCAAATGCTATCTTGTCATGCAGGATGTAAACCATCAGCTGTTTTGTGAATCTGTTTTGGACGAGGTCCTTCTCGGAGCGGCAGACGATGGCGAGAATATGAAGGAAAAAGCAAGACAGCTCATGGAGAGGCTCGGCGTATGGGAGCTTCGTGACAGGCATCCCATGGCGTTATCCGGTGGGCAGAAGCAGCGCGTCGCTATTTGCTCTGCAGTCCTCGCAGGAAAAGACGTTCTGGTCTTTGACGAGCCGACAAGCGGCTTGGATTATCAGCATATGACGGGCACGGCAGAACTATTTAAGGAGCTATGCAGCATGGGCAAAATCGTTTTTATCATCACCCACGACAATGAGCTCATCGAAAGATGCTGTACCTGTGAGCTGAACATAGTGGATGGAAAAGCCAATTTGTATGTGCGCCGCATTTGAACTCAAATAAAAACGTCCATCGAGGAGTAAATGCCCTCCTCGATGGGTTTATGCATCGCTTTGATAATGTGCGTATTTGCAGAAAAACACCTTGACAAATCTCATCTCAAAAGAAGCTGCTTGCCAAAGCCGCAAAGGAAAAGAGCTACACATATTCCAAGTCCTACAAGAATAAGAAGCGGATCGACAATGACCGTGAGAATTGGGTGGTGTTCCAGGACGTCCATGAGGCGATCATCGAACGCGCTGTCTATGCACAGGTGCAGCAGAAGCGGGGCAAAATCCGCAAGCGCCGCACCAACAACGGAGAACACAATATGTTTTCCGGCCTGTTGGTCTGCGCCGACTGCGGCAGCAACCTTCACTTCCACTTCAATCAGGGCAATCCGGAGATCAAGTATTTCAACTGCTCCAACTACAAGGGCAACCGCGGCACCTGTACTTCTACGCATTATGTCCGTGTGGACTTCCCGGAGGAAGTGGTGCTGGGAGGGATACGGCGCTTAACGAAATTCGCCAGCCTCTATGAGGACGAACAAAAGGAACTTTCGGAGAAAATAAAAAAGCTCCGCTCCGAGATAGAGAAGCAGAGCAGCCGTTCCATGACGACGGATATGTTTATCGGTCTTGTCCGCAAGTACACCAGAGCGCGGAAACTGACGCCCAGGATGCTGAACGAACTGATTGAGAAGATCGAAGTGTTCAATGCTGAGAAGATCGACGGCGTATGGGAGCAGCGGCTTCGCATCCACTATAATTGCGTCGGAACGATCGAGATTCCAACGGTGCTGCCCTTGCCGATCCCGGAAGTGTCCGTAAATACAAGAAAAGGCGTAGTTGTCAACTACGCCCCCTGTGAACTCGCTGTATAAAAAGCGAGTGTTCTTACAGCCTTTCAAATGCTGTAAGAACACTCGTCATGGTGCGCGAGGCGGGACTTGAACCCGCACGCCCGGAGTGAGCACTAGAACCTGAATCTAGCGAGTCTGCCAATTCCACCACTCGCGCATATCAAGTGCCTGATAATAATAGCATTCCTTATCCGCATTGTCAAGAAAATTATTTTTGCGGCAGCTATGTTATTTCATGCGCAAAGATGATATAATCAAAGCATAAGTGAGCGCGGCATCTGCCGGCTTAGATATCAGGAGGTCTGACATATGGACAGAAAGCAGCTCAAGGAACAGTCCAAAACCCTTATAAGGACTGCCACCCCAAAACCCGTCGTCACCGCGATCATATATATCCTCATTCTCGCGGTGCTCAGCTTCCTTTCATACGAGATAGCAGGCGACTCGGCCATCCGTCTCCAGAAGGTTTTCGAGGAGTTCGGCTTCAACTATGACGTGACAATCAACGATTTTACTTACAACTATAATTACGACCTCAACAACATTGACCCCGACCAGTTTTTCTATGCTGTGCAGGGCGCTATGCCCAAGCCGGCGGCTATGCTGCTCGGCCTTGCCATCCAGATCGTGACGATACTCCTCGGCGGCGGCTTTGCGATATTCTGCCTGCGCACGGTGCGCGGCATGGAGGCCAGCTATTGGAATCTTTTCGATGCCTTCGGCATGTTCCTGCGCGTGCTGTGGCTGTACATTCTTGAAGGCATATTCATCTTCCTGTGGTCGCTGCTGTTTATATTCCCGGGCTTCATCGCGTTCTACCGCTACCGTCAGGCGCTGTACCTGCTGCTTGAGCATCCCGAGATGAGCGCACTGCAATGCATCACGGAAAGCAAGCGCATCATGCGGGGGCACAAGGGTGAGCTCTTCGTCATGGATCTGAGCTTCATCGGCTGGGGCATCCTCATCGGGCTTGTGAGCTATCTGGGCTACTTCATTGCCGAGGCTATGGCTCCGTCGTTCATTTCGGAGATACTCGGCGTAGTTGAGCTGGGCATCCTCGTGCAGTTTTACGTCATGCCGTACATGGATCTTACCTATGCCGGCTACTACGTTGAGCTCACTAAGCCCGCCGCCGCAGGCTTTGCCGACGGCTGGACACCGGAGCTCTGAGGAGAAAACATGAAGATCACATTTCTCGGCGCTGCCCACGAGGTCACGGGAAGCTGCACACTTCTCGAGGTGGGCGACAAAAAAGGACTTATCGACTGCGGCATGGAGCAGGGCAGGGATCTGTTTGAAAATCAGAAGCTGCCGGTCTCGGCGGCGGTGCTCGACTTCGTGCTCGTGACCCACGCGCACATCGACCATTCGGGTCTGCTGCCGCTGCTGTACAAAAACGGCTTTCGCGGTGCGGTGTACGCAACGGGCGCGACCTGCTCGCTGCTGGATATCATGCTGCGCGACTGTGCGCATATCCAGATGTCCGAGGCGGAGTGGAAATCGCGCAAGGCGATGCGCAGGGGAGATGGACCTGTCGAGCCCATGTACGACCTCGACGATGTTGCGGGGCTGTTAAGGCTGCTGCGCCCCTGCGAATACGGCAGGGAGATACAGGTGAACGAGGCGGTGACGGTTCGATTTACCGACGTCGGGCATCTGCTGGGCTCTGCGGCTGTCGAGATATGGCTCAGGGAGCGCGGGCACGAGAAGAAGATAGTCTTTTCCGGCGATATCGGCAACCTCGATCAGCCCATACTCCGCGATCCGCAGCACATCGACAAAACCGACTACCTCGTCATTGAATCCACCTACGGCGACCGCTGCCATTCCGACGAGCGTCCCGACTACATTACCGCGCTGTCCGGCTTCATCCAGCGCACACTCGACCGCGGGGGCAACGTCGTTATCCCTGCCTTTGCCGTCGGCAGAACGCAGGAGATGCTGTATTTCATCCGCGAGATCAAAAACCGTGGTCTCATAAAGGGGCACGATAATTTCCCCGTTTACGTTGACAGCCCCCTTGCCGTCGAGGCGACGGGCATCTTCCTGCAATGCGACACGAGCTATGTAGATGATGAGATGCGCGCCATCATACGCTCGGGCGAAAATCCGCTGTTTTTCCCAGGACTGCATACGGCGGTCAGTCAGGAGGAGTCGCGGGCGATAAACGAGGATAAGGAGCCCAAGGTCATCATCTCCGCCTCCGGAATGTGCGACGCGGGGCGCATACGCCACCATCTCAAGCACAATCTGTGGCGGCCAGAGTGCCTTGTGCTGTTCGTCGGCTATCAGGCCGCCGGAACGCTCGGACGTGCGCTGCACGACGGCGCGAAGACGGTAAAGCTCTTCAATGAGGAGATCGAGGTCAGAGCCGAGATCGCCGCCCTCCCCGGGGTGAGCGGTCACGCCGACAAGCGCGGGCTCATCGCGTGGCTCGAGGGCTTTTCGGAAAGACCGGAGCTCGTGTTCGTAAATCACGGCGACCCCGACAGTGCCGACAGCTTCACAGCCTGCCTAAACAACGAGCTCGGCTGCCGCGCCTTCGCGCCGTACAGCGGCACGGAGTTCGACCTTGCCGAGGGACGCTTCACCGTCATCACCGAGGGCAAGCCCGTCGTCCGTGAGCAGAAGGCTCCGGCGGAGCGCAGGGTAAGCCCCGTGTTCGCGGAGCTCGTAAACGCGGCGGAGGCGCTCGTGCAGGCCGTGCGCGGCTGCGAGGGACGCCCGAACCGCGAGCTGCGCGGCTTCACCGCCTCAATACGCAAGCTGACTGAGAAGATAAAACGATAGATTCGAGACAGAATCAAAAAACCGGCCCGAGAGCCGGTTTTTTCAGTTTGTCAAAAAAGTCCCGCGAGGGACTTTTTTGACTGCACTTTTCCGCCGAGCATTTTGAAAGTATTCAAAAT